>CAMGMU010000021.1 GCA_946059305.1 uncultured Bacteroidales bacterium
GTTAAATGTTAAATTTAAACATTTTGCAATTTTCGCTTATACTGCTTTTTCTTCTTTCTATAAGGTAATTCTTTAATATAAGGTAATTATTAATTATAGTACGCGCGCGATCCACATTATTTTATTCGATATATGAATTGCTACCTCTATATGGCATATTGGATATAATCCGCCTAATGCACAATGTGAAAAACTTTATTTTTAACATTTAACATTTAACATTTCGGTGATAATTCGCCGCAAGTTTGCTGTACATTCGCTTCTTCTTCGCTTCGGAGTCGTTTGATCTCCGTTAGTTTTCCGTTATTTTCCGTTTGTTTTCCGTTGTGGAACGGAGAAATAACGGAGAACAAACGAATGTAGAACGAATATCGAACGAGAGTAGAACGGAGATCGAACGGAGAATGAACGGAGGTGGAACGGAGAAACTGTGTCTGGGCCCGTGACGAACAGCTTGTACGTTCTGCTTATCCGTGAGCGTTCCTGCTCGATTTCGGGTACAAAGGTACTGCTTTTTTGAATACCGGTTACCACTTAATGCCGGATAATGACGGATAGTAACAGATAATGACGAATAAGAACGGATAAGCTGCTTAAAGCTGAATACCCTTTTATGGGGAATCGTTCCTCCACTGTCGTTTGCGCAGTTTGCGCACCGTGCGTAAATGGTGCGTATTGAGAAGTGTGCGCAAACTGCGTTTTCTGCATAAACGGGTGTGGCGGCTCCCGCCGCTGAACGAACTTTTCTCAAGAAAAGACTATGTGTAAACGAGAATGATAATGGCAATAGGAAAATATTTTTGTAGTTTTGCAGCCAAAAAACAGATAATACCGAAAAATATCAGTTATACCAATAGAATGATATGATAAAAATCGTTCAAATTATGAAAAATTTGGTGAAATGTTTCGTTTTTGCAACAAATTTTTCCGAATTTGGTCATATTCTTCTATTTTATTACAAGGAATAACTATACCTTTGCAGCCGAAAAATCAAGTCCGCCACGAAAAATCGCATATTGATCGCATCGAAGGACCTGAAAACATCTCGGACACTCCTGTTACGCAAGCAATCGGTCTGACCGGCAAAACACTCAAAACCAACATTCAAAACACAATATTATTAACTAAAAACACAAGGCACATGAAAAACCTAAGATGTTTCCCTCTTTTGTTCTGCATGCTCCTGATGGCCTCGGTAGCGTTGGCTCAGACTGTGACTATTCACGGTGTGGTAACGGACGCAGGCAATGGTGATGCAGTAATTGGTGCTACAGTGCTCGAGATTGGTACGCAAAACGGAACAGTGACCGACTTTGACGGTCAGTTCACGCTTACGGTCAACAAGGGCGCTACGCTTCAATTTAGTTATGTAGGTTACAAATCGCAGGAGTTGGTAGCAACGGCTGTGATGTCCGTTCGTCTTCAGGAAGACACTGAAGTTCTTGAAGAATTGGTTGTAACCGGTTATACCACTCAGCGCAAGGCTGACTTGACGGGTGCAGTAAGCGTGATGGACATGAGCAAGCCCACGAGCGAAGCGAATGCCAACATGTTGAGCTCCATGCAAGGTCGCTTGGCGGGCGTTCAGATTACAACGGACGCAGCTCCTGGTTCGGGTGGCAACTCCATTCGTGTACGCGGTATGAGTACGGTCAACGGTAACGATCCGCTTTATATCGTGGATGGTGTAGCGACCACTGAGAACCTCAACTCTATCAACCCGGCCGATATCGAGAGCATTCAAGTACTGAAGGATGCTTCATCGGCTTCAATCTATGGTAGCCGTGCTGCCAATGGCGTAATCGTGATTACTACCAAACACGCCAAGGAAGACCGCCTAAGCGTCAACATCGGCTATAGCGCCTCGTTGCAGACGATTGCCAAGCGCAGGCAAATGCTGAATGCGGAACAATGGGGTAATGCGTTTGGCCAGGCTTCGCTGAATGCCAACATGACTCCTTCTCACATGTTCTACACCTTCGACGCCAATGGTGCTGCTACGCTCAACGAATATTTGGATGCAGCACAGACGGTTCGCTCTACGGATACGGATTGGCAAGACGCTATCTACCGCAATGCGTGGACGCACAACGTAAACGCAAACGTATCGAACGCTACCGAAAAGGGAAGCGTGTATTTCTCGGGTAATTACATGAGCCAAGACGGTTTGGTTAATGAGACGTATTTCGAGCGTTTCTCTGCTCGCGTAAACAGCGACTTCAAGATTGGTAAATGGGTGAAAGTAGGCGAGAACCTGATGGTTGCCCGCTGGAAAGACAACGGTTGCTCCGTACAAAATGACCGCGGTATCCCCTCGCTCGCCCTCTGGCAGCATCCTGCTATGCCGGTGAAGACGGAAGATGGCAATTGGGCGCTGCCTATAAAATTGGCCAACTCAGACTACGCCAACCCTGCACAGCAGCTCTACCTCGGTCGCGACAACAACAACGTAAGTTGGCGCATTTTCGGTAATGCCTATATCGAGATCAACCCGTGGGTAAAAGGTCTTACGCTCAAGAGCAATATCGGTATTGAGCACGTGCAGTTCCTTAGCAACTCATACGGCCGCAAGACGCAGGAAACCGATGTTAACTCTATGACGCGCTCCTATGGTCAAGGCGACACGTGGACGTGGACGAACACGCTCGCCTACAACAACACCTTTGGCAACCACCACGTAAGCGCCCTCATCGGTACGGAAGCTATCGGCTATAAGTATCAGGGTTTGAGCGCTATGCGTAAGGATTATGCTTACGAAGACCTTAATTATATGGTAATAGATGCCGGCAGCGGCACGCAAACCAACGGTGGTGGCAATTCCGCATGGGGTCTCTTCTCGTTCTTCGGAAAGGCTGACTACAACTACGCAGACCGCTATTTGGTAAGTTTCACTATTCGTCGAGATGCAACTTCTCGCCTTTGGTATAAGAACAACTCAGGTTGGTTCCCCGCAGTAAGTGGTGCATGGCGTTTTACGGCAGAGAAGTGGTTCCCTGAGAATCAGTGGTTTACGGATGGTAAAATCCGTGCCGGTTGGGGTCAGAATGGTAATGCAGCCATCAGCAACCTTTATTCGGCTTATACTACTTACATGTATGACGTAGGTAACTCCGCTTACGACCTGGATGGCTCCAACAACAGCACCATAGCAGGTATTAAGGTGGCTGCTTCAGGTAATACGAATCTGAAATGGGAGACCACCACGCAGACCAACATTGGTTTGGATATGGGCCTCTTTAACAACTCATTGACGCTGAATCTCGATTGGTATCTGAAGACCACTAAAGACATGCTTACCGTACCACCCGTATTGTCAGTAGCGGGCGAGAACGCAGCGAAATTCATGAACACCGGCGATATGAAGAACTGGGGTATAGAGATGCAGTTAGATTACCACAGTAAGGATTACAACGGCTTCACCTGGGGCGCTGCATTCAACCTCTCTCATTATAAGAACGAGGTGGTTAAACTCAACGATTTCGTAAAATCCATTGGCGGCGACATCCGCTTGATAGAGGGCGAAGCCATGGGCGTTTATTACGGCTACGTAGTAGATGGCATTTTCCAGAACGAAGAGGAAGTATATAACCACGCTACTCAGCAGGGTAAGGGCGTAGGCCGCTTCCGCTATCGCGACCTCAACGGCGATGGCAATATCACAGAAGCTGACCAATGTATCATTGGAGACCCGAACCCCGATTTGAGCCTCGGCCTGAACCTAGACTTCGCATATAAAGGATTGAGCCTATCGATGTTCTTCACCTCTGACCTCGGTTTTGATATCTACAACACGACCAAACGTCAGCTCAACTTCATGAGTTATGGCAATACGTCTTGTAACCGCGGAATCAGCATCTTGGACGCTTGGACACCGGATAATACGGATACCGACATCCCCGCAGTCAGCCTCGTGGATAACAACAACGAAACGCGCATGTCCACCTATTTCGTAGAGGATGGTTCGTATTTGAAACTCAAATATATCAAACTCGGTTACGACCTTCCGAAAAAGGCGCTCACGCCTTGGCATTGCGCCGGTTTGAATATTTACGCTCAGCTGGAGAACGTCTTCACCGCAACCAAATATACGGGCATTGATCCGGAATTGCCGTTGGGAGCTTATGGCGCTCGCGTTGACAACGCTGCTTATCCTCGCGCTCGCACTTTCACCCTCGGCCTGAGTCTGGCATTTTAAGTAGAACCCTTCTAAAACCAACGAAACAATGAAAACTCGCAAATATATAGCAATTCTCGCATCCGCACTCACGCTGAGTGCATGTAGCGACATGCTCGACCTGAAGCCCAATGGTCAGTTTACCGCTGACTTGATGGGTGAGGAGGCTGTACCGGGCTTGTTAGCTTCTGCTTATGCCGGTTTGGAAGCCCATTTCTTCGGTAATAACGAAGCTTTTGCAGGTCCTTCTACGAACTGGATTTTTGACGTTCGCTCTGACGATGCTCTTAAAGGTGGCGGTGGCGTAACGATGGAGGCTAATATCCATCAGCTGGAGATTTCCAATATCTTCTCTGACAACGTAAGCTGCCTCAATAAATGGCAGAACAACTATTACGCCATCTCTCGTGTGCACCGCGCAATGGAAGCCATCAACAATGCAGAGAGCATTACGCAGGAAAACAAGAATCAGTATCTTGGTGAGCTGAAAACGCTCCGCGCATTCTACTACTTCGACCTCGTAAAGATTTTTGAGCATCTGCCGATGATCACGGAAGACTGCGACCCGAACTACGTGGACAACAAGACATATACGCAAGCTGATTTCTACAAATTTATTAAGTCGGATTTACGCGCAGCCTATGAGATGATGGGCGAGACCAGCCCGCAGGCCGGCCGCTTCAATAAGTATTGCGCAGCCGCTCTTCTCTGCAAGGTATATGCGTTTACCCAACAGTGGGATTCGTGCGAAATCTACGCTTCGTACGTTATCAATAGCGGCAAGTATGCACTCTACAACAACTACCTGGACATGAGCAAGATTGACTACAACAACATGTATGAATCGATTATTGCTCTTCAATGCTCTACCGCTGATGACAACGCACATATCAACTGGTCGAACCTGCTGAATGTAACCTATTCGTATGACGCCAACGGCAAACAGTGCTATGGCACGGGTGATGACTTCTTCTATGGCAGTCAGAATCTTGCAGACGCATTCCGCACAGACGCCGATGGTCTGCCTTACTTAGACGAAGATGGTGCTCCTGCTGAGCATGTATCGGAGAACTACAGCGGCAACATTGACCCACGTTTGGACTTCACGGTAGGCCGTATCGGTTTCCCCTTCCGCGGCGAACTCTACACCGCAAAATGGTGCCGTGCATACGATGTTTATGGCGAATATTCGGGTAAGAAGAATTGCATTGACCACAACGACCCGCGTATGGTGCAGGGTTGGCCGTGGGGGGCTTCGCCTCTGAACTTCGCGTTCCTCCGCTATGCTGACGTCCTCCTCTTGAAAGCAGAGGCGATCATCGAGCAAAACAAAGGTGATCTGGGCGAAGCTTGCAGCCTCGTTAATGAAGTGCGCCAGAAAGCCGCTCGCTCTGTGGACCCCACCTATCTGCCTGTAGATATCGACGCAACGAAAGCACATTACAACGTTGGCCTTTATCCTTCGTTCCCCAATCAGGATTATGCTCGTAAGGCCGTTCGCATGGAGCGCCGACTGGAGCTTGCTATGGAAGGCCATCGATGGTTCGACCTCGTAAGATGGAACATGATGGAGCCGGGATATATCACCACCGTGATGAATAATTATTTCAAGAGCGAAGCTGCCTTCCACTCCTATTATCAGGATGCACAGATGAGTGATAATGAGATTTTCTTCCCCACTCCCTATGCTGAAGTGCTCAACTCCAATGGTCTTTATCAATAATCATTTATTCGAATCCGTATGAAAAAGTTATATTCAATCATCAGCCTGCTGGGATTGTTGCTGCTGAGCAGCTGCTCCAACGTGGAGATACCCGAGCCCGCCAACGGCAGTTTGCAGGGCGTACAGAATCTGCAATACACGATTAAGGCGCGTAATGTAAGCTTCACCTGGGAGTTACCCCAAGCCGATGGCATCACCGGTTTGCGCGTGTTCCGCAATGGTGAACTGACGGCCAGCTTTGACTCCGTAATGACCTCCTACGAGGCGCTCCGCGAAGAGCCCAATGTAGAACTCTGCTATACCTTTAAGCTCGTATATGATTCGCTCGTCACCGAAGGTACTTCTACTTTCTTCACCATCGATTGGGACGGCACAACGGGCGCTGCATATGTGCTCACAGCCGCTACTCCCGATGATCTGCCGCAGCAGGAGCAACCCGCTGCCAAGTGGTTTGAAGAGAATTACGTAAACAAAGGTCTTGGCGTATTCGTGCAGGCTTCTGAACTGAAGAATGTCAACGTAGATGAATACTCTGTGATGTGGATGCATATTGACCGTGTAGGACTTGAAATGGGTTGGCAAAACCTGCCAGAAGCGCTCATCAACGAAGAGGCATTGGCTGCAATGAAGGCGTTCTCCGAACAGGGCGGTAAATTCTATTTCTCTAAGTTTGCTACGCAACTCGTAGTAGCGATGGGCCGTATTGATAAAAAATATGCTCCTACTGTATTTAACTCTGCTCCGGCAAGCGAAGGTACGGATGTATGGTCCATCAATGCCAATATCGGTAATGGCAAATACGACCACCGCACGCACGATATTTTCGCAGGTATGACGGCAGCTGACCCCAATGGGTTAGGCTTCGAGACTTTCCCGCTTATTGGTGCAGGTTTCCGCGAAGACCATAACTGCATGTGGGATCTTACCAACATGGGGCTGAAGAGCACTCCTAACTTCGTGCGCAGTTTTGAAGATAAGGTATATTGCACGGTATTGGCTACCTGGGGTCAGGAAACAACCTTCGACCACGCTGGTATCGTTGAGTTCCGCAAGAAAGGTACGTATCTTGGCAAGATCATCGCCAATGGTGTAGCGGCTTATCAGTGGTATCAGGAGGGTGGTAACGCCTATCAAGACAACGTAGAAACGATGACGCGCAATATCATCGAATACCTGCGTAAGTAAACACAAAGTGGAGGCCGAACACGGCTTCGGCCTCCAACATTATAACCAATTATTATTCATTTTTTAACTATTTTTATCATGAAAAAGTTTTTCGTTTTTATGATGGCAGCATGCGCTGCTTTGGCTGCTAACGCACAGTGCGCTTACGTTTTGATTAACGCAGCTACGATTGACGACATCAACGGCGAGCAAGCCGTAGTAGAAGGTTTCGAGGCATCTGATGAGGATCCGGAGATTAACGCAGCTCGTTTCTTCCGCGACAATTACGTTGATGTAAACAAGGGTATGTTTATTCAGCCCAGCGACATCGCTACCCTCAACCCCACGCAAGTGCCCGTTCTTTGGATTAACTGCGACCGCGTAGGCATGGAGCAGGCTGAGTTTGATGGTATCTTCAATGAGACCGTTATCAACGCTATCAAAGCTTATTCGGCAGCCGGTGGTAAACTCTATCTCACCAAGCAGGCAAGCCGCATCAACTTCCTCATCGGTCGTATTCTTTACGCTCCCGGTTTTTCTAACGGTGGTTACCACATGGGTGGCGACATCTGGTCAATGAACACCCGCATGGGTTCGGCCGTAGAAGGTTGCGACAACAAGTATGATTATGCTTCTCATCCTTTCTTTGCAGGTATGGAAGCTGACACCACCAAGGCTAATTCCGGTTTCGATTGGGATAACTATCATCACTGCTATGGCCTCGTAGGTCCTAACTTGCGTACTGACAACAACTGCCTTTGGGTTGACTATTTCCGTAAAGCCCCCGAAGGTTGGACTGGTGAATGGTCATATAACGGCGATGACGCAGCTCGCGAAGGTGTACCTGCTGATTACTGCAAGTACAGCAACGGAGAAGAGCGTCGCTATACCGATTTCATACAAGACTGGAACTGCACCCCGCTCTGCTGCTGGGGACAGGTGCGCGACTTCTGCGCTCCCCTCATCATCGATTGGAATCCGCAGACTGGCTTCAGCCGCATCGTAACCAATGGTGCTGCTGCTTATCAGTGGGGTGCTTCTAACACCCATATCGAGTACATCGAGATGCTTACTGCCAACATCCTCAACGAGCTTGGTGCTAACCAGGTGCTTACTGCAGTAGAGAACACCCAGGCTACCGTTAAGGCTCAGAAGATGATGAAGAACGGTATGCTCGTCATCGTAAAAGACGGCGTGGAGTATAATGCACTTGGCGTTAAGCTCTAAACATTATTATTAACGTTGATTATTAGGAAAGAATGGCTCAGGGAGGCTGATTACCTCCCTGGGTTTCTATAGAAACACAAACGTTTCTAATTCGTCCATGAAAAAGATTCTCACTTTTATTGCAGCGCTTGGCGCATTCTGCAATGCTTTTGCTCAGCTCTATTTGCCAATGGAGCCACAAGACAATTACGTAATCGAACAAACCACCCAAAAGCAATATTGGGTAAATGGTGCACTCTTTGCCGCAGGTGTGGATGGTGTAAGCGGTCGTGCATTGCGACTTGATGGATACAGCACATATATCGAAGTGCCTACTACCTATTATGGATTTAGCAACGAGCAGCTTACGATGCAGCTGTGGTGCGCTGTGGAGACCTACCCGATGGTTGTGCTCGATATCGCTAAGGATGAGTGGACGGATATTTGCGGCACATTAGACGAGACCGCCCGTACGGGTTGGGCATTCCGTTTGTCCAGCCAAGGCCGTGTATCGTTTGTCTGCTACAGCAATTATATCCGCCAAAACATTGAATTCAGCGGACGAATGCCCAAATACGAATGGGTGCATCTGGCTGCTACGTTCGATGCGCAAGCGCGCAAACTGGCTTTTTACCTGAATGGCGAGAAGGTCGGCGAAAAGAACCTCAACGGCATGCTCGATGCCGGAGTCTCTCCGCTCTTAATTGGCAAAAGCAAGAAAGATGTATTTGCTGGCAAGTGCCTACTGAATACATTTAATGGCATCATCGACGAGGTGAAAGTAGAGAACACCATCCTCTCGAGCGCTGCTATTCAGTCAGTTGCGCAAACGAGCCAAGTGCCCAATCTCACCGATCGCGACACCATATTTAATAATAACTTCTATCGCCCGCGCTTCCATGCTATGCCCTCGATGGGGTGGACCAACGAGTGTCATGGTTTGTATTATTCAGGCGGGAAATACCATCTTTTCAGTCAGAAAAACGGCAATGGCACGTATATGAGCCGTCTGCATTGGGGACATTATTCTTCAGCCGACTTGCTGCATTGGCAGGAGGAGCGCATTGCTATTGCTCCAGATAAGTCGTATGATATCAAGGGTTGCTGGAGCGGTGCGGTGTTTGCTGACAGTGCAATTACGGGTGGTCAACCCTGGATTGTCTATACCGGAGTAGATAACAGTCATGCTTCGATTGACTTTGCAATGCCGCAAGACTCCGATTTGCTGATTTGGACGAAAGCGCAGAATAACCCACAGATTGCCGGTACGCCAGCCGGATATGATGCCGATTTCCGCGACCCGTATTTCTTCCGCAATGGCGATGATGCGTATATCTTCGTAGGCACCAAGCAGAATGGCGTAGCCGCCAACTCGCTGCATAAGTACGTCAATGGCAGTTGGCAACACGTAGGTACCTTCTTCCGCGGACAGAGTGCCGCTATCGATGGTGATTTCAACGAGATGTGCAACGTGACTCCTTTGGGCGATGGGCGTTGGCTCTTTACGGCTACTCCACTCGGCAGCAATAGAGGCGTACGAACCATTTACTGGGTTGGCGAACTCAATAGCAATGGCGAGTTTACACCCTATGACCCCAATCCGAAGACGGTTGAACTATATGATATGGCTACGGATGGATATGGTTTACTCTCGCCTACGGTATATTACCACAACGGCAAGCTGCTCGCATTGGGCATTGTACCCGATAAACTAAGCGATACGTACACCTATAGCATGGGATTCAGCCATTGCATGTCGTTCCCAAGAGAATGGAGTGTGGATGCAGAGGGCAATCTCATTCAGCGTCCTTACGAAGGTATTCAAGCGTTGCGCACCGATTCGAATGTGCACCTTACGGATACACTCATCAATGCTACCACTCCGCTTACGCCGGTCAGCGGCAGGCAGTGGGAGGTGAAAATCAAGGCTGTTGTAGGTACGGCTGGCTTCGGGCTCCGATTCTTGAAGAATCCATATAATTCGGCTACTTTATCGTATGTTCCTAATACCAATACCCTTCGGGTTGATTTGAGTAAATTGAACGTGAAAAACAACGGACGCGGAAACTATTCAGCCGTCCTGCCATTTACACCCGCTGTAGGCGACACACTGACGCTCGACATTTATTTTGACAACTCTATCCTCGAGATTTTTATCAACGAGCGTTATGCGCAATCCATTCGCCTGTTCTGCTCAGATTACAACGCCAATGACCTCGAGATTTATACGCTCGGTAACGTGAAATTTGCAGAGATTTCTGCATGGGGATTGGAGGAAATGACGCAATACAGCAGATGGAAATCGCCTCAGAAACCGAAGGATTACGACCCAGATAAGGGCTGTGATTTATCGTCAGACGCATCCACACACACTTCGGGTGCTACGAAATTTTTTGAAGATGGGCAGGTGATGATAGCTGCCGACAAACATATTTACACCGTTAATGGCATTCAAATACAATAATATGAAGCAGTCTGTTTTTGCATATATTATGGTCTTAATGACCTTCGCACTTGTTTTGCTGGGAGGATGCGAACCTCGAGAAGTAATCGACGACCCCGATAAGAAAGATACGATTCCAGGCATCGTTGATCCGGTCGATTCTACGCTCTATATCTATTCGGAAGAGGAAGACTCAACTCGTTGGCAGTCTGCCCGCATGGAGCGCTACCGTCCGCAAATGCATTATACCCCCAGTAAGTTCTGGGTTAACGACCCTAATGGTATGTTTTATAAAGATGGTGTGTGGCATTTGTATTACCAATATAACCCTATCGGCAATGTGTGGGGCAATATGAGTTGGGGGCATGCTACCTCTACCGATTTGATGCATTGGGAAGAACAGCAGGTAGTGCTTCAGCGAGATGGATTAGGCGATATTTTCTCGGGCAGCTGTATTGTAGATGCGAATAACACGGCAGGATTTGGAGCAGGAGCTATCATAGCTATGTACACCTCTGCAGGTGCTTCTCAGCAGCAGAGTCTTGCTTATAGCAACGATGGCGGCATGACTTTTACCAAATATAGTGGCAACCCTGTAATACCTGACAGCCGCAGCAATTTCCGCGATCCCAAAGTCTTTTGGAATAAAGACACACAATGTTGGACGGCTTTGCTCGCAACAGGTTATGACCTCTCTGCTGAGGTTTGGACTTCTCCTAACATGAAGCAATGGACTCGCAGGTCCACACTCACCAGTTCATTATCTTATTTGCAAGGTAAGCAGTGGGAATGTCCGGATCTTATTAAAGTGGATGACAAATGGGTGTTAATTTTGTCAGTCAACCCCGGTGGACCTATCTTCGGAAGTGGAACGCTCTATATGACCGGCGATTTTGATGGCACCACTTTTACGCCTGACTCCTATAGCACACAAGCACGTTGGCTGGATTTTGGTTTGGATAATTACGCATCTGTAAGTTGGAGCAATGCTCCTGACGGACGCAATATCGTAATCGGATGGATGAATAATTGGGCTTATGCTGGCAATGTGCCATGCAGCCCATGGCGTTCGGCATTCTGCCTGCCCAGAGAACTGCATTTCAAAGAAGTGGATGGCAAGCCCATTCTTACTTCATATCCGGTGAAGGAGATTGAAACCCTGGCCGGACCATGGATGACATGCGCGGTTAAGCAAGATACGATTGCGCGTATTGGTTGGCCTGCAGCATGGGAAGCATCGGTAACCATTCCTACCAACACTTCTACTACAATCTCATTTACCAACAGCTTCGGACAACATTTTGATTATATCTATGAAGCCGACCGCCACCGCATCAAAGTGATGCGAAATGGCGACACGGGCAACGTAGCGTTTATCAACAATTTTACTACCAGCTATGCTATCCCCATTTCGAAATCGTATGAAGAGCTCGAACTGCATTTCTTCATCGACCAAAGCAGCATTGAGATGTTCTCTTCGGATGGCGTTTATGTGAGCACCAATCTCTGTTTCCCCAAGGAGATGTATCACATTTTAAGCGTAAGCTCGGAAGTAAAAGAAGCGCGTGTAAGACGCTATGAAAGCATTTGGAACAACTAAAACACATAAAAATTATGAAAAACATGAGAAAATTGATGATGGCACTGATGGCGCTGATATGCATGAGTGCTATGGCAACTGAAGGAGTGCAACTCTCTCAATCAGGTGTGCGAGACATGCTCATTCGCGTGAGCGGACAAGAGCGCTACCTGCTTATTCCTATTGAGGAAGCTGCTCCAGAGTACAGAATGCAGGTGATTGAAGATGGTCGAATCGTTCGGACCGTAGTGCTTCGATTGGCTGCCAAAGGTAAAATTGATTATTATGTGCCGATGGATCTTTCGGCATTCAACCGCGAGAGCCTTGTGTTGGCCGTACATGTATGGAACCAGCCCGATGGCGAGCGCCTGCGCGAGGTGTCGCCTATGGAGTATATCGCATGGAACGAACTCAAACTCTCCAATACGTTTGATACCTCCAATTGGGATAAGTATCGTCCGATTTATCACCACACACCGCTTTACGGCTGGATGAATGATCCCAATGGTATGTTTTATAAAGATGGGGTATGGCATCTCTATTACCAATACAACCCCTACTGCTCGATGTGGCAAAACATGACCTGGGCACATTCGTCGAGCAAAGACCTTATCCACTGGACCCACGAGCCTATCGCAATCGAGCCTGACGTGCTTGGTACGATCTTCTCCGGTTCGGCAGTGGTAGATGCAAATAACACGGCCGGCTTTGGTAAGGATGCAGTCATAGCTATGTACACCTCCGCCGAGTTGATGGGACAGTGCCAGAGTTTAGCGTATAGCACGGATAACGGCCTCACCTTTACCAAATACAGCGGCAACCCTATCATGACCGCTCCTATCCCGGATTTCCGCGACCCGAATTTCTTCTGGAACGAGCAAACCAACGAATGGAATCTCGTGTTGGCTTGCGGTCAAGAGATGCGTTTCTACGCCAGCGCTGACCTTAAGAACTGGCGTTATCTCTCCGCCTTTGGTTCAGGCTATGGTAGCCACAGTGGCGTATGGGAATGCCCTGACTTAATGCGTTTGCCCGTGCGTGGAACGAAAGAGCACAAATGGGTGCTTCTCTGCAATATCAACCCGGGTGGACCGTTTGGCGGAAGCGCTACGCAATATTTCGTAGGCGACTGGGACGGCAAGACCTTCACCTGCGAACACAACGACACCCGCTGGATGGATTATGGCAAAGACCATTACGCTACCGTAAGTTTCTCGAATGCACCCGAGGAAAGGCATACGATGATTGTATGGATGAGCAACTGGCAATATGCCGGTCAGGTGCCCACCAAGCAGTTCCGTTCGGCTAATGCCCTCCCGCGCGACATCGACCTCTTCAAAGACAAAGACGGCCGCTATATCATGGGTGTGCGCCCGTCGCCTGAGTGCGAACAACTTCGTGGCGAAGAAGTGACAGCCCTCCCCGAGGCTGCCATCATCGAACTCACCACCACTTCAAAAAAGAATCCTACTACGCTTACTTTGTCCAACAGCAAAGGCGAGAATGTAGTGATGACGATTGATCCTAAAACGAACACCTTCACCATGGATCGCCGTCAGTCGGGCATCTCCGATTTCTCAGAGTCGTTTGCAGCCGTAACCACTACACCACTTTACGTAAATGCAAACAAATATAAAGTGGTGATATATCTCGACCGCTGCTCACTGGAGGCATTTGATGCTGATGGACATTGGGCTATGACCAATCTCGTTTTCCCCACGGAGCCCTATGACAAAATCGAAACCAATGGTAAGGTAAAAATTTACAACATTAAATACTGATTATCAACGGATTGAAAAACATAAAAACACACAGATATGAATAAGAAAACATCTATTGGTGCGCTGGCAGTAGTGATGCTCTGCTTCTTTACGATGGGCTTTGTTGACCTCGTAGGCATTGCCAGCAATTACGTAAAACAGGACCTTGGTTTGACCGATTCGCAGGCTAATATCATGCCCTCGCTCGTGTTCTTTTGGTTCTTGATTTTCTCCGTTCCCACGGGCATGCTGATGAATAAGATTGGCCGTAAGAAGACCGTTCTTCTCTCTATCGTAGTAACCGTTCTCTCGCTTTTTCTCCCGCTTTGTGGCAACTCGTATGCGCTGATGCTTTGCGCTTTCTCCCTGCTGGGTATCGGCAATGCGCTGATGCAAACCTCGCTCAATCCGCTGGTTTCGAACATCGTAAGCGGTAATCTCTCCTCTACCCTGACCTTTGGTCAGTTCGTTAAGGCTATCGCCTCGTTCCTCGCTCCTTATATCGCTATGTGGGGCGCTACTGCAGCAATGCCGGAGTTTGGGCTCGGATGGAAAATACTCTTCCCCGTGTATGGCATCATCGGTGTGATTGCCGTAGTGGCATTGGGAATGACGCATATCCACGAAGAGCCCGCAGGTAAAGCCAGCAACGTGCTCGATTGCTTCCGTTTGCTCGGTAATCCGTTTATCTTACTATGCTTCCTCGGCATCATGTGTCATGTGGGCATTGATGTAGGCACCAACACCACCGCGCCGAAGATTCTCATGGAGCGCCTTGGGCTCGACCTCGCTGCTGCCGGATTCGCAACCTCACTTTACTTCATCTTCCGTACGCTCGGTTGCCTCACCGGATCGGCTATCTTGCGCGTATTGAAAGAGCGTTCTTTCTTCCTCATCTCCGTTGTGATGATCATCGCTTCGATGGTTTGTCTGGCTATTGGCGACAGCAAGTGGTTGCTCTATACGGGCATCGCACTTGTGGGTTACGGCAACTCCAATATCTTCTCTATCTGCTTTGCACAAGCGCTCAACCACGACCCTGAACACAAAAACGAGATTTCCGGTCTGATGATTATGGGTCTCTTTGGCGGTACAATATTCCCGCTCGCAATGGGATATATGTCGGACTGGATGGGCACTATTGGTGCCGTACTCGTAATGGCTGTAGGTGCCGTTTATTTAGCTTCGTTTGTTTTCCAAATTAAAAAATAAATACTATGCAATACGTAATTGGACTCGGCGAGGCGCTTTTTGACTGCCTCCCAACCGGCCGCAAATTAGGCGGTGCTCCGGCAAACTTCGCTTTTCATGCTTCGCAATTCGGACTCAATAGTTGTGCCGTTTCGGCCATAGGCAACGATGAGCTCGGCCGCGAGATTATCGATACGTTGACCGGTGTGGGCTTGCGGTATCAGCTGCCGCGTGTAGCTTACCCTACGGGTACGGTACAAGTGACCCTATCGGGCGAAGGTATTCCGCAATATGATATCTGCCAGGGTGTAGCATGGGATAATATCCCTTATACGGAAGAGATTGCTGCTTTGGCGCCCGAAACAATAGCCGTTTGCTTCGGTTCACTCGCGCAGCGCAATGGCGTCAGCCGCGCTACCATTCAGGCGTTCCTCGATGCCATGCCCGCTGACTCACTCCGCGTGTTTGATATCAACCTGCGCCAGAATTGGTACAACAAGGAGGTGATTGAGCAGTCGCTCGACCGCTGCAACGTGCTGAAAATCAACGATGAAGAGCTCGATGTAGTAGCACCCATGCTGCTTGATGTAGCTACCACCGAGGGTAAACTGATTGCAGAAGACGAGGCAAAGGCTACAGCAGTATGCCACCAGCTGATTGACCGCTATGGACTGAAGATGCTCATTCTTACCTGCGGTGCTACGTGCTCATATGTGTTCTCCCCTTCAGAGATGAGCAAACAACTGACGCCGAAAGTGCAAGTGGCTGATACGGTGGGCGCAGGCGACTCGTTTACCGCTGCTTTCGTAGCGCAGATTCTGCTCGGAAAATCGATGCAGGAAGCCCACGAGATGGCGGTTCGCGTTTCGGCATTCGTATGCACACAGGCAGGCGCAATGCCTATTCTGCCCAAAGAGATTATTGGCTAATAGCAGATAGGCTTTTCTTTAAAGAAAACTGTCTTTGACAAAAATAATAGGGACTATACATTCCTAAAGCTTCACAGATTGCGAATATATAGTCCTCTTGAAGAAAACCCAATGCAAACGGGGTGTTGGGTGGTTTTCATAAAATGTGATTTTGGTTACTGGGCTGCCGGATATTTTCCGGCAGCTTTTTAGTTTGCAGGAATGCGAGTTTGCCCCTTCTTACTATCTTCCAAGGGGTTGATACCAAATTCTTCTTTATAGCACTTAGCGAAATAATTGGCGGCAGAGAAGCCCACTTCATAAGCCACCTGCTGCACGGTAGAGTCGGTCGAGCGGAGCAACTGTTGCGCCTTATGCAGGCGGATATGGCGAATGAGCTCTACAGGGCTCTGACCGGTAGCCGCCTTCACTTTTCTGTACAATCCCGTTCGGCTAATCCCCATCTCTACCGCCAACTTCTCTACATCGAGCATTGGATCTGACAACCGCAAGTCTATCTGTTCCTCCAAACGCTGCATAAAATGTTCTTCTGAAAAATGTTGCTGCTGCGCACGACTCAGCGCCAATTCGGCCGTAATCTTCTCCAGCTGATGCTGCTGTTTTGCCAATTTAGCCTCGTTTATTTCTCGCTCTTTCATTACCCGCTGGCGGTATTCATATACTTGAAAAAGAATCACCGTTATCATCACAATCAGTCCCACCAACATCACTAAACCGTAAATAATGATGCGCTGCATTTCGTATTCGTCACCTAAGTGCAACATCTTATTCTGAAGGGCATAAAACGTCTCAATCTCATGATCCATTATGTCTGCTTGAAGCATGATGGGCTTAGCTGATTGGGCGTCAATCAACGCAGTCTGAAGCACGGTGTCGCGCACAAATGGTTCGCCCGCCAAGATTTTCGCTGCCGTTTGAATAACCATATCGCCTCGGCTGGGATAGGTGGCACTCACATCTATTCGTCCTTCTACTATCGCATCTATGCCACCCCCCTCTCCTGAGATGCCATCTACGCCCATGATTTTCAGCTGTCTTCCGGCTTTGCGCGCCGCCTGGCTCGCCCCTTGCGCCATCTGGTCGTTTTGCGCTACAATTACGTTGGCCTCGGGATAAAGCAGCAAGAGCGAATCAGTAACGATTTCGGCATCTACCCTAAACCAGCTGGCCATACCTGACCCTACGATATGTACATGTTTGCAGTCCCTGATACGCTCCATCATGCCAGCATGGCGTCCTACGGCAGGCGTACTGCCAGGCAATCCACATATCTCAAGCACGTTCACCTCTTCCAACTCATCTTGCAAACCGCACAGCCATTCGCCCATTAACAGTCCTACTGCTACATTGTCACCACCGATAAAAGCCGTCCACTTATCGCCACTCACTCTTCGATCAGCTACCACTACGGGGATACCAGCTTCAAATGCACGCGTCACTGCAGGCTTTACCTCCTCGGCTTCATTAGGACTCACTATCAGCAAATCCACACCCTCACGGATAAACGAATCTATCTGCATGCATTGCATCTCACTATTGTCCATTGCCTGACGGATATGGAGCTGCATTTGAGGATGAAAAATCAGCTCGCGCTCCATTTCCTGATTCATCTTCGTACGCCAAGCATCATCAGAACATTGGCTTACGCCTATCACATAGACGGGTTTTTCAGCGCACTGAGAACAGGCACTGAGGAGCAATATTAACAACAAAGAGAAACCGAAATGCTTCATGGTAGAAATGTGTATTTTGGTAATAAGATGTGAATTTTGGTGCAAATATATAACATTTTTCGCATCTATACAAGAAAAAAAGAAAAAAATCGCAAATAAAAATTTGCATACAAAAAAAATAGGCGTAAATTTGCAAATTTTCGGTATAAAATGTTGCGAGATTCGGAAAAAAATAGTAATTTTGCAGTCTGAAAGTATATATGGGGATTTATCTCCCCCATTTCAAGTAAACCATCCATTCATTTTTCGCAAATTTCGCACATGTTCGTAACCGTAGCTACCGCCATCTTAATGCTTCTGGCCGGCATAGGAATTTTCCTTGTAGCTTGCCAGATGATGTCCAGTAACCTCGAGTCAGCCAGCAGTGAGCATCTCAAAGCGCTCTTTTCCAAGATGGGGAAGAGTAAGTTGTTAGGTGTAGGCATCGGTGCATTAAGCACCGCACTCATTCAATCTTCAGGTGCCACGACCGTGATGGTCATTGGTTTCGTAAACGTAGGTATCATGTCGCTTGCCCAAGCTGCAACTATCATCTATGGCGCCAATATCGGTACCACGATTACTGCGCAGATTGTAGCCTTAGGTCTCTCTTCGGGCAGTGGGCTGAGTACCACCACTATCTTCGCCGCCATGGCCGGCATTGGCGCATTCGTTTGCCTCTTTGCCAAACATGACATGTGGAAGAAAGTGGGCGGTATCATTACCGGCTTTGGTATGCTGTTTGTAGGCTTGAGTATGATGTCAGGTTCCATGGAAGACTTTGCCAGACTTGATGCTGTGAAGGATTTTCTTGCTACTATCGGTAACCCCATCCTGCTCGTTTTGATTGGCGCATTATTTACAGCTATCATTCAGTCGTCATCGGTCATGACTTCTGTTGCCATCACGATGGTAGTAGCCGGACTTATCTCGCTAAATCAGGGTATTTATATTACATTGGGCTCCAATATTGGCTCCTGCGTTGTAGCAATCATCGCAGGTATGACGAGTGGCAAAAATGCCAAACGAACAGCATTGATGCACTTGATTTTCAACTGTTTAGGCGTACTCGTATTCATGATAGCAGCCGGTATCCTCTACTTAACAACACGCGGCAGTCTGGACTTCGGAATCCTCTTCGAGCGCATGTTCCCTGCCGCTCCACAAGTACAGATGGCCATGTTCCATACCATCTTCAACTGCGCTACCGTAATCATCATGCTTCCGCTCACTACGCTGCTTGTAAATACGGTTTGCCGCATTATCCCCGATGATATTGTAAAGGAGCAGGGAGAATCAGCCAAACCGCATTTCTTCTTCGTAGATGAGAAGATGCTCCGTACGCCTATCATTGCAGTGAGACAGGTTAAACTAGAGATAGAGCACATGGCCGCCGTAGCAATGCATAACTACGATATTGCTATTTACACCATCAGTAGTCAAGACTACAGCCAGGTGGAGGAGTTCAACCGCAACGAGGAGCAACTCAATTATCTGAATAATTTCCTGGTGCAGTATGTCGTTCGCCTCAACTCCCGACCACTCAATGAGATAGACCACCGCTACCTCTCTACTACCATCCGCAGCATTGGCGACTTAGAGCGCATTGGCGATTACGCTACCAATATCATCGAGTATGCAGAGGTGCTGCGCGACCATAAGCTCGCCTTCCCCGCTAACCTCAAAGAGGAGATTGAGCAGGTGCGTGAGGGCGTATTCTCCGTTTACCAAAACGCGATGAAAGCCTATATGGACATCAATCTTGAAGCGTTAGAAGAGGCCAACCGCTGCGAGGAACTTGTAGATCAACTCACTGAGCAGATGGCCGACCGCAACGTAGCCCGACTCTCCAACAACGAGTACAACCCCGTGATGGGTGCTGAGTATCTGGAGTTGGCGAGTGACTCAGAGCGTATTGCCGACCACTTAATCAACGTAGGAAAGACTATCCGCACCCTCCTTCGACCTGAGAGCGTGGATCATTTCTGATTAGGCGGTTCTCGATTGCTGCTATTTTTTCTTTGTAGCATCAGAGAAGCTGCCATATATACAACATATTAATACAAATTAGGCTCCTTCAAGGAGCCTAATTTGTGTGTAAACCAAAGGAACTATTTGCACATGGCGGAAGCCAGCATGCTATTATTTGCCAAACAGCTTGCTGAAGAAACTCTTCTTCTCTTCTTTCGGCTCATCGGCAACCGACTCGCCCACCAATTCGGCAAACATCTTTCTAAGTTCGGCTTTCTGGCAGAATCCAACGTGACGACGCACTTCTTGACCATTTTTAAAAAAGACAAGACAGGGGATGTTGGTTACACCCAAATCAGAAGGCACCGTATCGTTTTCATCTACGTCCATCTTACCAACGGTAATTTTGCCGCTGAACTCCTCTGCGAGTTCATCTACAATAGGCGCAATGGCCTGACAAGGGCCGCACCAAACGGCACCGAAATCTACAATGACAGGTTTGCCCTCTGCGAGAATACCCGCAAATGTGGCATCAGTAAATTCTTTCATATCGTCAGTTATTAAGTTATTAGTAATACGTTGGGTAGTGAGCTTGGACTGTATGTTGCTAGTCATTGCCATGCATAGTGAATAATCATTGTTTTCACTTACTCATCAGCCCACTCCGCTACGAGGTTGTCAGCTTGAAGCTTAACGGAGATTCGCGCATGGCGTTCGTCGTGCAAAAGCAGGTCGGTGAGAGCATCTTCTACATACGTTTGGATACTTCTCTTGAGCGGTCGCGCACCATATTGCTTACTATCGCTCTTCTCCACAAGCCAATTGAGTGCCTCGATGGTAATATCAAGTTGCAAACCTTGCTGGCTGAGTCTTTGCGTGAGTCCGCGCATCTCCAATCGGATAATGGCATGAAGGGCCTCTGAACGAAGCGGAGAGAAATGCACTACGTTGTCAATGCGATTTACGAACTCAGGTGGGAACTGCTTACGAAGGGCTTTAAGGAGGGTCTGACGCGTTGATTTTTCATCGATTTCATCGGAAGATTTGAATCCTACTCCTGCTCCGAAATCATTGAGCTGACGCGTACCTACATTTGAGGTAAGGATAATGATGGTGTTCTTAAAATCCACCACCTTACCCTGCCGGTCAGTGAGACGTCCTTCATCAAGCACCTGCAAAAGCACGTTGAAGATATCTGGATGCGCTTTCTCAATCTCATCAAAAAGCACAATGGAATAAGGCTTACGGCGAACAGCCTCGGTGAGCTTACCGCCATCCTCGTGGGCTATATATCCTGGAGGTGCTCCAACAAGCAGACTGGTCGTATGCTTCTCCATATATTCAGACATATCAAATCGTATGAGGGCATCTTTAGAGCCAAACATCTCTTCAGCCAAGCACTGCGCGAGGTAGGTCTTTCCTACGCCGGTAGGGCCAAGGAAGAAGAAGGTACCAATCGGTCGCTTAGGATCTTTGAGCCCAAGTCGGCTACGCTGAATAGCTTTAACTACAGTTTTCACTGCATCATCTTGACCAATCACCTTACTCTGGAGCACCTCTGTCATGTTACGCAGCTTCTGATTCTCATCGGCTTGCACGCGCTGCACCGGTACACCACTCATCAGACTCACCACGCGTGCAACATCATCTACCGAAAGGATAGTAGGCGCCTGCAGCCTCTCTGCTTTCCATTGCGTTATCTGCTCATTCATCTTCTGCTGCAGAGCCTCCTGCTTATCGCGGAGCGCGATGGCTTCCTTATAGTTCTTCGACTGCGCTACCGATTCCTGCTGCGCTATAATGGCAGCCTTTTCTTGCTCTAAAACACCGATGAAATCGGGCTTTTCTTCAGATACCACTTGTGCCCTTGCTCCCACCTCGTCCATCGCATCAATGGCTTTATCAGGGAAGGCACGGTCAGAAATGTAGCGATCCGTAAAATCTACGCATGCGCGGAGCACTTCCTCAGAATAAAGCACATTATGATGCCTTCCATAAGCAGAACTGAGCTTACGCAGAATCTCGAGTGTTTGATTGCGGTCAGTAGGGTTCACCACCACCTTCTGGAATCGGCGCTCCAATGCACCATCTTTCTCCACAGACTTGCGGTATTCGGCAATGGTAGTAGCGCCAATGCACTGTACCTCTCCTCGGGCAAGAGCCGGCTTGAGGATATTGGCCGCATCGAGCGTACCAGACGCATTACCTGCACCGATGATGGTATGAATTTCATCGATGAAAAGGATGATATTTGGATTCTTCTGAAGCTCATTGATAACCGATTTCATGCGTTCCTCAAATTGCCCGCGATAGGTAGTACCAGCTACCATGGATGCGATATCGAGGGTGACGATGCGTTTGTCAAAGAGCATCGGTGACACTTCATGATGCACGATTCGTAGAGCCAATCCTTCTACTATAGCGCTTTTTCCCACTCCGGGTTCGCCAATCAGGATGGGATTGTTCTTCTTTCGACGAGAGAGGATTTCCACTACGCGCTCAATCTCGCTTTCTCTACCAATCACAGGATCAAGGCTCCCCTCTTCAGCCTGACGCGTAAGGTCTTTACCGAACTTATCGAGAGCAGGCGTTTTAGAGTCAGACTGCTTTGGGCGCGACTTCTGCTGCATACGTTCCTCATCGGGCATGTCATCTTCCAGGTCAGAGGAGAAATCCATTCCCATCTTAGGCTGCTCCACAGGACGGGGCAATCTGGGCTCCATCGATTCATAACTCACCTGCCAATTGTCTTGGAGATAGATAGCCGCCTTGTTGATTCGTTCGCGCAATAGCGCCATCAAAAGATGCTCAGTATGTGCAGTATCCGCCTTATATGCTTTTGTTTCAAGATCGAGAATACGGAGAATACGCTCCGCCTGCTTATCAAACTGCGGTTGGATATCCTCTGCACCGGTATGGAGATTGCGCTGCTCTATATGGTGCTGTGCCTCGGCTATATCAACCCCTGCTTCTCGGAGCACATCACGCGCCTTAGCACCTTCTACTCCCAACAAGCCCAATAGCAGATGATCGGGCGTAACAAACGAGCAACCTAAGCGCTTGGCCTCGGTTTTGCTCAACTGAATAACTTTATTAAGATTGTCAGAATAATTCATGCGAAACGTATATCAAAATCTATGCCGATGACAAATTGTCAGTATTATCGCCAAAAATACCAATGAGCGCCAGCTCGAATGACAGCCGGGTTCATGGCGTAGTCAGGCATTGAGAGGAAGGCTTGGGAGTCCTTCATGAAGTAATAATTAAAATGCTGCCACTGCACGAACAGTTTGAGTTTAAGCAGTTTAACATATGCATTCAAATAGACGTTCATCACCGGATAATTACCGATTTTCACTTGGTTCTGAATGCAGAATTGCCCGGTAGCAGGATTGAGAACGGGCGCATAATAGGCGGTATGATACCTTACGTCAATGCCAATCTGCGCATACATTGCTTTCTTTGCCCACCATCCGTGGTAATAAAGATTGTGGTAGAGGCTGATGCTGGGCAGGGGCATGGTAGAGTCCGAACTGAGTTGCCAAACCACGCTATTCTCAAGATTCACCCATGGAGTAGTGACATCCACTCGTGCATCTGCCGTGAGCACCTGTACGTTACCTGTATGCTGAACGGGCAATCCACTGCTATTGAAATAAATAGGGTGCGTAATGTTTTCAAACCCCACTTTGGCTTTGGCTTTTACCCATTCATACGGATAACTCACTTCACCGCCTACGTAAAACCGATAGACTTTTGAAAAATCGTTGTCCCATATATAATGGTTGGAGCGATAATGCTGAAGAAAGAAGTCGGGCGTCTCATTTCTTACATACGCGCTCGCGCGCATGCGCAAGGAGTCATTACCTAAACGAAACTCGCCATCAACATGTCCGTTGACCTGAAACTCACCGAGCTTATATCCTGCCAGACAGACGTCACCACTGACGGCAAACCGCACCCATCGACCTTGATTTTTGTAGATGCTGCCTCCCACCCAGGTATTGTTAGTCCACTGATGGCCCACGAGAGTATCCGAAATCGGGTGCACTACGGCTGCGGTGGGAATGCGGTGGGCGAGCAATTCAGGGTCAAACCATACAACACTGTTGAGGGTGTCGTATTGCGGCACGCTGAAAGCATAGCGCTGAAACTCATTGGTAGCATACACGCTCGCTCCGAAATGCAATTTATTAAACTCCTCGTTGATAGTGAAAGCAAGGGAGTTACGGATATTGAGCACATAAGCCGTGTCGTTCGTTATGCTGGAATTGAGGTACGTTTGCTCAAAAAATCCCTGATTGGCCTGCTTCTCCACATAGCGTTTGGTCGAATTATTGACTTCCAACTTATGGTTAAAGGTCATCATCGGCACCTTGATTACGTACGTTGTGTCACGGTCAGGTTGTCCTTTCGTTTTTATTACCGATTTCACTTCCCTATCCGTAGTGATACTGTAATGATGATCGAGCATGCCTGCGATATGCTTAAAGCCCGACATACCTTGTATCTTCACGGGCAAATCCTCCGGCTTAAGTTGTCCACCCAACTGCTCTACGTTTACCAAACCACCATTTTCGAAATTGCTGATATTATTTAGCAATACGGTAGCATGCAAGCCGTAGTTGTCGCCCGTATAGCTGCCGAACACGGCACCGCTGAAGGCTTTGCCTTCCTGCTGCGAATAATGACCAGGCGAATTCAGATATCGGATATTCATACCGAGATTCGTTCGCTGGTTGATATTTCCTGTAAAATTAAAAGAAAGATCGTTCTCAGCGTGATAGGCTGTAAAACCTTTCTTATAAGAAATATCGGAGTAAGCAACCGTTGTGCGATAGAATTGAATATCCTGTGAAGTAAGGATATATGGCTCATACGCAGCGCCGAAAAGAAAATCCATTTTCTTGCGCGGAAGGTTGCTCATTCTAAGGCCTCCACCCCTCCACCAATCACCAGCCGTACCAGTATTACTGAGCATGCCATTGCCACTGCGGTCAAAGTAAATCTTCGATTGCATCGGAGAAATGAAGTTGCCATTGTAAGCCCAAGCGATAGAATGATCGTTCACCACGTCACGCATAGGGAGATTGGTAGCAGCTGTATCGATAAGGGTCGTATCGGGGATGCCATAGTCATTGCGAATCTGCCACGTGCGGATATCTTTCTTCACCTTGGTGTACGTAATGCTTTGTGCCTGCATTGCAAGCACAATAAAGAAGAGATAGAGCATGACAGCACTACCTCGGCGACAGATAGATATGTGAACAGAACGTCGCATTTGGGTGCAAAGGTACGAAGAATTTTTGAAAAAAGCAAATTTTTGGTAGTAAAATACCAAAATCAAGTGCAGAAAATGCCATTTTTACGATTTTTCAAACTGGAAATAGGTTTCGAGCAAGTGCAACCTGAAAGCAGTAAAAAAGAAAAAAACAAAAATATGTTGTAAAACATATATTTTATTCTTGTGTAATTCAAAAAATTGTTGTAACTTTGTGGCACGAATTAAAATACCCTTATTTCATGGATGAAAAACAATCTCTCTGAATGTTCAAAAACACCGATGAAATCGGGGATTTTAGACGATTAAACCTCTAATCTCATTCCATTATGGCAAAAACTGATAATTATTGCGTAATTATGGCAGGCGGCATCGGAAGCCGCTTTTGGCCGTATAGCCGCAACCATCGTCCTAAACAATTTTTAGACTTTTTCGGTACAGGCCGGTCGCTTTTGCAGATGACTATTGACCGGATTCGCCCATTGGTACCCATAGAGAACGTGTTTATTGTAACCAATGTTGATTACCGCGACTTGATTTTGGAGCAGATTCCAGATATGCACAAGGAGCAGGTACTATGCGAGCCGGCTCGCCGTAACACGGCCCCTTGCATCGCGTATGCGGTAGCGCATATACGCGCTATAACAGAGCGGGCCAATATCATCGTTGCCTCATCGGATGCGCTCATTTTGAACGAAGCTGAGTTTCAGCGGATTGTTTCAGAAGGCTTGGAGTTTGTGGCAGAAAACAATGTGTTGCTTACTCTTGGTATGAAGCCCACTCGCCCGGAGACCGGATATGGATATATCCAATTTGAATCCTCTGATACAGCGTTCCGCAAAGTAAAGACGTTTACAGAAAAGCCCAATGCCGAATTAGCAGAAGTCTTCCTCAAGAGCGGTGAATTCCTATGGAATGCAGGCATTTTCCTATGGAACTTACAAACAATATGGAGCAGCTTCCGCGAGTTCCTACCCGACATAGCCGGTCCTTTTGAACGTGGTGCCGAAAAGATGGGTACAGCAGAGGAGGAGGCCTTTATTCAAACTATGTTTGCTTCACTTCCGAAAGTCAGCATTGACTACGGCATCATGGAAAAAGCCCCAAACGTATATGTCTTACCTGCCGATTTCGGTTGGTCGGACTTGGGTACTTGGGGCTCGCTCTATGAATTGTCAGACAAAGACCAGGATGAGAATGTAGTACTCCATTGCGAAGCCAATTTTTATGATTCATCTAACAATGTAGTGGCTCTTGAAGGCGGGAAATTGGCCGTTATTCAAGGCCTTGATGACTATATCGTAGCCGAATCGGACGGCGTATTGCTCATTTGCAAAAAATCCGAAGAACAGCATATACGCCAGTTTGTAGAACGTGCAGATGAGCTCTACAACGGTCGTTTCAGTTAAGGTGAGGGCTATCCTCGTACTCGATAATATTCTAATAATCAACATAAAGCTTCCAAAAACATGAGTTACTTAAATTTCGACAAGAAATTGCTGGTAAACTTGGACCGTTCGCTGGGCAAGGAGATGATTCGAACGAATCGCTCCGGTGCATACAACAGCACCACCCTTGTGGACTGCAACACGCGTAAGTATCATGGTCAGCTTGTGCTTCCCCTGCCCGAGTTGTCTGACGATAATTACGTTTTGCTCTCTTCGTTTGATGAAACGGTTATTCAGCATGGAGCCGAATTTAATCTCGGCATCCACAAGTATGGTGATCACAATTTCTCTCCCAACGGACACAAGTACATCCGTGAGTTTGACTGTGAGGTCATTTCTAAAACCGTGTATCGCGTAGGTGGTGTTATTCTTCAGAAAGAGCGTATGCTCGTAAGTTTTGAGCCCCGCGTACTGATTCGCTACACGTTACTTGAAGCCCATTCGGCCACCACGCTCCGCTTCCGCCCATTCCTGGCTTTCCGCAGCGTAAACGAGTTGACGCAAGAAAACAGTCGTGCTGTGGCTGACATGCGCGAGGAAATCAACGGTGGCAGTTGCCAGATGTATCCGGAGTTCCCAAGACTCTACATGCAATTCTCAAAAAAATGCACATACGTGCATAATCCGCTTTGGTACAAGGGAATCGAGTATCAGAAAGAGCAGGAGCGCGGTTTCGCTTACAAGGAGGACAACCTCGTGCCGGGTTATTTTGAGTTGCCGATGAAGAAAGGAGAATCGGTGATTTTCTCGGCCGGTATTACGGCAACCAACGTACGTAACCTGAAGGCGGTTTGGGACAAAGAGCTCAGTCGCCGTAATGCGCGTACGGACATGTACGCAACGCTCTGCAATTCGGCTGCACAATTCTATAAGCGCATTGAGGACAAAGATAAATGTTATCTGCTGGCCGGCTTCCCATGGTTCAGCCATCCTATGGCTCGCGAGGAGTTCTTCTCCGTACCGGCTTGTACGTTAGGTATTGGCCGCAGCGATTATTGGGACCTCATCATGGATAAGACCGCTATCCCGGAGGTAAAAGCGTTCATCTGTGGCGAGACCAAGAATTTAGTACTTGGCGGATTGGATGAGCCAGATGCACTCCTATGGTTCGTAAGAGCTATTCAGAGCTTTGGCAACTATACCTCTATGGAAGAGGCAGCCAAGCGATACGGACAGATTGTGGTGGATGTAGTGGATTTCATTCGCAAAAACAAGCACCCGCGCATGTTCCTCCATCAGAATAATTTGGTGTGGGTAGATGGTTTGAATCGTCCGGCCACTTGGATGTCAGCCATGGAGAATGGTCGTCCTATCGTACCGCGTACGGGCTATGTAGTTGAGCATAACGCATTGTGGTACAACGCGATGATGTTTGCCGCTGAGATGCTCCGTTTGATGCAGAAAGACAATGCTGCCGACTTGATGGAGTATCAGGCTAATCTTACGAAGACTTCGTTTGTTCAGACGTTCTGGAACGGCTTTTATCTCGACGATTACGTGATTGACAGCTACCACGATAAGGAGGTTCGTCCGAATATGATTTGGGCTGCAGCGCTTCCGTATTCACCGCTTGACAGAAAACAGCAGAAAGCGGTAGTGGATATCTGTACGAAAGAGCTCCTTACGCCTCGCGGTCTTCGTACGCTCTCGCCTAAGTCCGGCGGCTATCGTCCGGTATATATCGGCGGACAATTGGAGCGCGATAGGAACTTCCACAACGGCCCCGTATGGCCTTGGACCATCTCTGCTTACGCATCCGCGTATATGCGTGTATATAAGATGTCCGGCATGGCATTCCTCGAGCGTGCCCTCTTGGGCTTTGAGCAGGAGATGTCAGAGCTCTGCATCGGTACTATCAACGAGCTCTACGATGGCAACCCACCCTACAAGGGACACGGCGGCATGTCGTACGCTCCCTCGGTTGCGGCCGTTATCTCCATGTGCAATAAGATGCGTGGCCTCAAAGAGGAAGAGCAGCAGGAGAACGCATAATAATCCATGAATTTTTCTACAATAAGCTAAAGAATATGAAAGCATTAATGTTTGGTTGGGAGTTTCCCCCTCATATCCTCGGCGGTTTGGGAACAGCCTCCTACGGCTTGACGCGCGGTATGGCACAGCAACCCGATATGGATATCACATTCGTGATTCCAAAGCCGTGGGGAGATGAAGACCAATCTTTCCTCCGCATCATAGGTGCCAACTCAGTACCTATTGTGTGGAAAGACAATGACTATGAGTATGTTCGCCAACGTATGGCGGGCAAGATGTCGCCTGAAGAATACTACCATCTGCGCGATGGTATCCATTATGATTACCGCCGTATTGGCACCGACGATTTGGGCTGCGTGGGCTTCTCCGGTCGCTATCCTGACAACCTCATCGAGGAAATTGGCAACTACGAGGCTGTAGCTTCCGTATTAGCCCATTCGCTCGATTTTGATATCATCCACTCTCACGATTGGCTCACTTATCCAGCGGGCGTTTTCGCTAAACATATCAGCGGTAAGCCACTGGTTATCCACGTACACGCTACCGACTTCGATCGCTCGCGCGGCAACGTCAATCCTACCGTTTTTGCTATCGAGAAACGCGGTATGGAAGAGGCTGATCATATCATGTGCGTAAGTAACCTCACCCGCCGCACGGTGATTGAGAAATACGGCATCAACCCCGCTAAGGTTTCTACCGTACACAATGCCGTTGAGCCTATTCCCGACGTGGATTCGTATAAGAAAACGCCCCGCAAAGACAAGGTGGTTACGTTCTTGGGCCGTATTACGATGCAGAAAGGACCAGAGTATTTCGTAGAAGCCGCAGCGCGCGTGCTTGAGAAAACGGATGGCGTACGCTTCGTGATGGCAGGTTCGGGCGATATGATGAATAAGATGATCGACTTGGTAGCGCAACGCGGCATAGCCGACCGCTTCCATTTCCCCGGATTCCAACGCGGACGACAAGTGCAAGAGATGTTGGCAGAATCTGATTGCTATATCATGCCTTCGGTATCCGAGCCGTTTGGTATCTCTCCGCTGGAAGCTATGCAGCTCGGTTGCCCGAGTATCATCTCCCATCAGTCCGGTTGCGCTGAGATTCTGCAACATGCCATCAAAACTGATTATTGGGATATCGATGCTATGGCCGACGCTATCTATGCTATCGTGAAGTACCCCGCTATGTATAAGTCGCTCAGCGAACTCGGTAAGGAGGAGGTCAACAACATCAAGTGGTATGATGCTGGCCTCAAGGTGCGAGCTATCTATGATAAGGTGCTGCAAGGGCATTAATTCAAAGGTTTTTCTATTACAATTATTGAACATTAACTGCCCTACGGGGCGATAAAACCGCCGCTTTGCGGCACAATATTATGAGAAATATTAGCTTTTGCTTTCAAATCCATGCACCATATCGTCTGAAACGTTATCGCTTCTTCGATATTGGTCAAGACCATTATTACTACGATGATATGCAGACCGAGGACCAGATTTCCTGGCTTGCACAAAACTCTTACATGCCGCTGCTCTGCACGCTTAGAGATATGGTATCGATGAGTCAGGGTAAATTCCACTGCGGCTTGGCTGTAAGCGGCTTGACGCTCGACCTCTGCCAGCAGTTTGCACCGGAAGTAATCGACGTGATGAAAGAGTTGGCTCAAACCAAATCCATCGAGTTTATCGGTGTGCCCTATGCACATTCACTTGCATCCGAATATGACCGCGACGAGTTCATTGCTCAGATGAAACAAACAGCCGCCCTCATTGAGGACCTCTTCGGTCAGAAAATCAGCGCATGCTGGAACTCCGAACTCTTATATTCTGAAGAGATTGCCGATGCGCTCCATACGCTCGGTATCAAGGCAGCCATGACTGAGGGCGCCAAGCATCTGCTCTCGTGGAAATCGCCTAACTACCTCTATCAATCGGCTTCTCAGAAGACCGTTAAACTGCTCCTGCGCAACTCCCAACTGTCGGACGAATTGTCGTTCCATTTTGCTGATCCGGCATGGCATAATTACCCGATGGATGCGGAGAAATACGCGAATCAGCTGGCAGCTATTGAGGGCGAATCGCCAATCGTAAACATCTGGGTAGGTATTGAGACGTTTGGTATCCGACAGAAAGCCGGTACCGGCATTTTCGATTTCCTCAAAGCGCTTCCGTATTACGTTATGGAACGTGAGATGGGCTTCATGACCCCGTCAGAAGCTGCTAAGAAGCTTACTACGGCTGACATTATTCCGAGCCCCTATCCTACCACATGGTGCGGCGAGGGTAAGGACCTCTCTCCGTTCAACGGCAATGATCTCCAGCAGGAAGCCCTCAATAAGCTCTATGCTGTGGCTGAGCGCGTTCGCCTCTGCTCCGATAAGTCGCTCAAGCGCGATTGGCTCGCACTACAAGCTGATGATAACTTCCAGTTCATGAACCATATCGATGCCGGTAATACGAACTACGAATCAGCTTATGATGCGTTCATCAACTATATGAACGTGCTTTCTGACTTCCTCCTCCGAGTAGATGAGCAGTATCCTACTACGATTGAAAACGAAGAACTCAACGAGCTCCTCAAGACCATCAACAATCAGGAGAAAGAGATTGCAGAACTCGAGAAACAACTGAAGAAAGCGCAAGCTGCTAAGGCTTCTAAATGCCAAACTCCGAAAGTAGAGGAGCCCAAGGCTGAAGAGTCCAAAACGGCAAAGAAAACGGCGAAAAAGGCTACCGCCAACAAGAAGTAGTCTAATCTAATCACTAATAATAATTTAAATCGTTTCAATTATGAAGAAAATTCTTTTAGTTGCTGCAATCGCAGCACTTGCATGCGGTTGCTGCAAGAAAGCTAACAATGGTGAAAGCGCATGCTGCGCTGAAGATTCTGCTAAGGTAGAATGCTGCGAGAAGCACGAAGGCTGCTGCGGCGAGAAGCACGAAGGTTGCTGCGGCGAGAAGCACGAAGGTTGCTGCGGCGAGAAGCACGAAGGCTGCTGCGGCGAGAAAGCTGAAGGCTGCTGCGCTGAGAAGGCTGCTGAAGCTGCTGAGTAATCGGCTGAAAAGATTTGCGACTTTCGCTCATGCGTAATGGCGAGTTTCCGCAATCGAGCGTCCACCCTCCGGTGGGCGCTTTTTTGCATACCTGAGGTTTGTCTGAAAAAATAAATCGTTTACTGAAAAGTAATGACAACCCTTACTCTAAAATGTGTAACGCTCACTCTGCTCACTCCCTTCGTCACCCCGCTACTTTCACACTTTCACACTTTCACACATTTTTGTATGCGGAACAACCTTTTGAAAAATTTTTACCCCACTTTTGGGCAAAAATACCCCGTTTCCTATCCAT
>CAMGMU010000022.1 GCA_946059305.1 uncultured Bacteroidales bacterium
CGAGAAACTCGAAGAGGAAATCAGCCAAGGGCTTGAGATGGCTACAGCCAAGGGCTCAGTAGAGTCGCTGCTCGACCTCTTGCCATCGGAGTTTGATAAGTCCGACCTCATCGCCCTCCGCGTGAAGCGCAAGCAATCCACCACCAAGCAGTCTATCGGTACGATACTGATGCGGTGGAAAAAGGCCGGCAAAATCGAACAAGTAGAAGGCCTTGCCAAATATCGGCAATTGAAAAAGAACTAACTATCCTTAACTTTATCATACTGAGATTTATTGCAACGTTTTTCATATAATCAAGAGTGCGCAGTCCGTGAGGATAGCGCACTCAATTTTTGGAAGAAGCGCTGCGCTGTTTTCACAAAAAGTTCACAAAGTTCACAAAGTTCACACATTTTAGAGTAAGGGTATGGCGCTGCGCGCAGTTCCATTAGCGCTTCGCGCGTTCCAATTGCCCTTCGGCGTTCCAGAGGCTGAGGCGGATTCCGCTTAGCAGCCTAATCGAACAAAAAGACCGCTACCCGAAAGGATAGCGGTCTGATTATGTACCAGCCCCGATGGGCGAGAGAATGTCTCTCGGTAAGAATATCGCAAAAGCAGAGGAAGTAAACGACATCTCTGTAGTTGGGATTCTGTCGGTTTATTTGAGCGTGAAGACGAAGCTGCCGACCATGTTGCCATCAATAAAGAACTCGGCAGTGTACATTCCTTCATGCAGGATTTCTTCTACTGGCCAATAGAGGGTGCGGCTGATGGCTTCTCCTGCATACTCAAAGTCGCTCTTGAGCGAATACGGCTGCCGGCTGCCTTCAAAAGCGAAGGTATGGTTATCCGACTTAAGCATCAGATCGCCATCCGGACGGCGGAGCTGCATATACACCGTTTTCTCACCGGGAGCAGTTGTGATATTCTTGGCAATAGTGAAGTCAAACTGCAGTTTCTGGATAGCATTGAAGCGCGAAGTGGCGCGATCGCGTTTGTTGAGGGGCGTCATTTTAAACCCGGTCACCTCCATCATAGCGGCACGACTGACCACTTCCGTGAGACGCGATTTCTCTTGCGAGAGCGTTTCGTTTTCTGCCTGCGCTACCTGATACTGTTGGCGCACTTCTTTATTCTCCTGACGAATCTGCTGATTTTCGCGATTGAGCGAGTCAATCTGCGCTACATAATCGCGCATGATCGCACGAAGTGTATTCAGCTCTTTCTTGAGGGCAGCAATCTTGCGCGCATCGGTGGCTTTGGTGATGCGGAGCTCTTCGAGCAGGTCTTGTACGCGCTGTTTCTCATGAGCCAGTTCCTGAACGAGCGAGTCGTTGGATATATTGATATTATATCCATCATACTGCATTGCAAGGTCTTCATACTCGCTTTCGAGTTGCTCTTTCTCAAACATCATCATCTCCTCCATGGCGGCTATGTCGCCTTTCTGACGGGTGTTCTGCACAAAAAGCAAGATGATACCAATCGTGAGGATGATTACGATAGCGGAAAAAATGTAGGTTAGTTTGTTTGACATAAACACAATTTTTATAGATAAGGAATAACTTTTTCAAGATGAATACCATGGGAGGCTTTGAGCAAAATATGTCGCCCTACGATTGGCTGCTTTTGGAGGTGCTCGATAAGCGCATCGGCATCTCTGAACTTGCAGAAACGTGCAGGTGTATCCGCCTGCGGACAATGCGTTTTGCCAAACTCCTCTCCTACGAGGATCACTTCTTTGAGGGGTAAGTGCTTGATGTAGTCTATGATTGCCTGATGTTCAGCAGCTGCATAAGCGCCCAACTCGCGCATATCACCGAGGATAAGGGTATCGCCTTCAAACGAACGGATAGCGGCATTCATCGATGTGACATTGGCGTTGTAGGCATCCACCACCACGGTGTTGTGCTCAGTATGCAGGAGTTGACTTCGGTTGTTCTGCGGTTCATACGAGCGGATAGCGGCTTCCGCCTGCTCGCGCGGGATGCCAAAATATTCGCCTACGCATATTGCGGCTTGAATATTCTCTGAGTTGTAATCGCCTACAAGTTTGGTGCCGCTGAGCATTTCCCCTGTATGATATCCGATAGTGGGCAGGTCACCTGCCATTTCCTTCAGGTAAGGATTATCGAGATTGCGGAAGCAGAAACCGCCATGGGCAGCAAGGAAGTCATAGAGTTCCTTTTTGGTCTGCATCACGCCCTCGAAACTGCCGAAACCTTGCAGATGAGCCTTACCCACATTGGTGATAAGGCCGCAGTTGGGCTCGCAGATATTTACGAGTTCCGCTATATCCCCCGGGTGACTTGCTCCCATCTCAATGAGCGCGAGCTCATGTTCGCGCGTGATGCGCAAGACGGTAAGCGGCACACCAATGGAGTTATTGAGGTTACCTTGTGTATAGAGGAGCTTGTATTGCGTTTGCAAGACTGCCGCTGTGAGCTCCTTGGTGGTGGTCTTTCCATTCGTACCGGTGATGCCAATCACTCGGATGCCGAGTGCTCGTCGCCATTCGCGCGCGAGCTCTTGCAGCGCAAGGAGGGTGTCGTTTACGAGAATAGCTCGTTCGCCTATAGCCGCTTTGACTTCAGCGTTGTCCACCACAACCAATCGTGCCCCTTGATCGAGCGCCTGCTGAGCAAATCGATTGCCATCGAAGGTCTCGCCATGAAGAGCGAAGAACACGCAACCTGCGGGCAGGTTGCGTGTGTCGGTACTTACGGATATCGAATTACTGTTTGTTAGGAAGCTCCAATCCATAGCCTTTCTTTTTATCTTCAGCCTTCAGCAGGATAGCGAGGATGAAGGCGAGCACGCCAAACGAAGCAAACACGATCATCGGCACCTGATAACCGCCGGTAGCTACGCGCAACTTACCAATCAAGAGCGGCACAAGGCAGAGACCGATGTTTTGCACAAGGAAAATAAGACAGTATGCCGAACCGAGCACTTTCTCATCGATGATCTTAGGTACGGAAGGCCACATGGATGCCGGTACGAGCGAGAAGCTCACGCCCAACACGAGGATGGTGCAGAGAGCGAGGGCTTTGCTCGGTACAGAGGGAAGCACGAATGCAAAGATACTATGGCAGCCAATCATGATAAGTGCGCCAATGAGCATCATGGATGCACCTTTACCTTTGTTGTCAATAAACGCACCGAGGAACGGGGTGAGCACCATAGCGAGGATGGGGAACCACTTGAACATACCGGCAGCCTCATCGTTCGATATTTGGAGCGTCTCTTCGAGGAAGTTGGTAGCAAAACGCTGGAAGGGGAAGATGGCCGAATAGTAGAGCACGCAGAGAAGGGCGATGATCCAAAACATCTTGCTCTTAAGAATCTGACCGAGGTCAGAGATATGGAATTCCTCCTCATTGCCACCCTCGTCAGACACCTCACCGATAGCGCGGAGCTGCTTGTCGAACTTCGAGTCCATCACGTTGAAGATGAGGAAGTTCAGCAATCCTACAACGAGCAGACAGCTGGCGAAGAGAAGCGGAGCAACTACGGACTGTGTACCATCAGCGAGCGCGAAGGACGCCGCAAACTTAGGCGCAGCCCACATGGCAGCGAACACACCTACACGTGCGATAGCCATCTCAAGACCCATAGCGAGTGCCATCTCTTTGCCCTTAAACCATTTGGCCAAGATCTTGCTGACAGTGGTGCCGGCCATCTCGCAGCCGCAACCGAAGATCATGAAGCCAAACATCGCCATCTTGGCCGAACCGGGCATGTCAATCCACCAACTGTTAAGCCAGCTGATGTTATTAGCGTCAAACCAATCACTGATACCTACGTATTTGATAGCTGCACCAATCACCATCAACGAAGCAGAGAGCGTGCCGGTGAAGCGTACGCCCATCTTATCGAGGATGATACCTGCGAGGATAAGAAAGCCGAATACGTTAAGAAGATACTCGCCCGACGCATAGGTGCCGAAGTCGCCTTGATCCCAACCGCGAGTCTGCTCAAGCACAGATGCCAGCGGAGAAAGGATGTCAACGAACATGTAGGCGAAGAACATCATGGATGCTACCAAAATGAGCACTGCCCAGCGCGCAAAAGCACTGTCGCGCAACGTTGTCTGAAGTTTTTCTACCATAGTTGTATATGTGTTTTTTGATTAGATGTGTGCTATACATCGCGCCATGGATTTTGCTCATCGCGCGATATGGCCGTTTTTTTGTGTTTCTTGAGCCATGCAGCTTTCCTTCTTTCGTAGTCCTGATAATGGCTCTCAAGGTAACCGTCAGCCATTATTTAATGCCCAATTTTGCCTTTACATCGCCCATAATATCAGCGGCATCCGGGGCAATATAGAGCATAGCTGCGGTATCAAAGATGTAGGTGAAACCCTTCTCTTCTCCTACTGCTTGGATAGCCTTGCTCATTTTCTCGTGAAGCGGAGCCAGATACTCTTGCTGCTTACGCTGAATGTCCTGCTGAGCCGTCTGATAGAACGTCTGAATACGCTGCTCCAGCTCTGCAAGTTCCTGCTGACGAAACTCGCGAACGCCATCCGTCATAGCTGCTTGTCCCTGCTGAAACTCCTGCACTTTCTTGTTGAATTCCTCCTGCATGGAAGCCAATTGGTTCTCATACATAGATTGGAGGGTGTCCATCTGAGCTTTCACTTGAGTGAGCTCAGGCATCTGAGCAAAGAGTTCCTGCGTGTTGATGTGTCCGTACTTCTGTGCGCTTGCCAGCATCGGCAAAGCGAGCGCAAGCATAACGATAAGTTTTTTCATTTTTGTAATGTGTTATTTTGATTAATAGTATTCAATAAATAATTTCGTTTGTAGATTTGCAAATAGTGTGCCAATGAGGGATTTTTTGGGGGTCGTTTGCATTATTTGGCACCCAATTTTTCGAGCACCAGGTCGGAAATATCGAGCTTTGAAGACATGTAAATTAGCGAAGGGTCGGCCGATCGGTCTTTCACTACATCGTATTTTTTCTCGCCGCAGATATCTTGTACGGCTTGATAGATTTCGTCTTGAATAGGCTTGAGCAACGCCTCACGCTTCTTAAAGAGTTCGCCATCCTTACCGAAGTATTTCCGCTTGAGTTCGAGTGCTTCATTCTGCTTCTGAAGGATTTCTTCTTCGCGCTTGCGCTTGAGTTCGGGCGAGAGGAAAATCTGCTCTGTTTGGTAGTTGGTCTCGAGCAATTCGGCCTCAGCCGTGAGCGCATCTACCTCTTTCTGCCAGCGCTTGGAGATCATGCTCAGTTGTTCATTGGCAGTCTCATATTGCGGCAGGTTGTGCAGGATATACTGCATGTCGAGATACACCACCTTTTGCGCTTGCGCAATCATCGGCCACGCGAGCGCGCATGCAAGCGCGCACATTATATAGAAATGTCGTTTCATGCTGTTCTTTGGGTTATTGTGTGAAGTTCCGTACTTAAAGTTCTTGGCCGAGGATGAAGTGGAAATTGCTTCCGCTCATGTTTTTGCTGCCATTGATAGGATCGAATCCATAGCCCCAGTCGATACCCATTAAGCCGAACATTGGGAGGAAAATTCGTACACCTACACCAAGCGAGCGCTTCAAGTCAAAGGGATTAAAATCCTTGATGTCCGCCCAGCAGTTTCCTGCCTCTGCGAAGCCGAGTACCCAAATCGTTGCATTCTGCTCCAGCGAAATGGGGTAGCGAAGCTCCAACGTATATTTGTTATATACATAGCCGAGGTTACGGCCTGTAACTGCATCATACGGAGTAAGCGAACCAGCCTCATAACCGCGCATTGAGATGTAGTCTGTCGAGTAACTTGAATAAGATGACATACCATCACCACCCATATAGAATGACTCAAATGGCGACTTCGCATATTTGTTGTAATGGCCGAGGTAACCGAATTCAGCACGAGTCATCAACACGAGTTTGCTGTCTTTAGTGAGCGGTGTAAATACCTTGCCGGTGAATTTCCATTTATGGTACTCGAGCAAATTATAGCGTTCCTCGTTGGTCATCTTGCTATAGTCTTTCTTGTTCATGAGTGACCATGGCGGTGTGATCTTCAGACTGAGGCTGAATTGTGAACCTCGGCGAGTATAAATAGGATTGTCAATGGAGTTACGTGAGAGGTTAAGTGTGAGCGCAAGGTTATGGCTAAAGCCATCTGTAAGCAGCAGGTAACGCCAGTTCTTCATCATGTAGAGCTGATAACTGAGTTCTCCATAGAAAGTGAAGAAGTCATCGGGCCAATGCAAACGCTTGCCATAACCTATAGCTGCACCAAAGGTACGGAGATACTGATCGGTATCAGCTTCTGTCTCCTGAAGTTGCTGATAGTAATCGTTGTTATAGCCATAGCCATAGTAATTGTTATAATACCCAGAATAGGCACTATAGAGGTTATTATAAGCATCCAGATAACGTTCGGAATAGCCGGTTTGACTTGCAAAGTATGCGTTAATACTCAGCGAGTTAGGGCGTTTTCCTCCGAGCCAGGGTTCAAGGAAAGAGATGGATGCAGAGTTGTAATAAACGCCATTGATTCGAGCATTTACTTGGAAGGTTTGGCCTTCTCCTTGTGGTACAATCCTATACGCTTTCTTATTAAAGAGGTTTTGAATAGCGAAGTTCGTAAACTTCAATCCAATCGTGCCTACAAGGCCAGAAGCGCCCCATCCTAACGAGAATTCAATTTGGTCGGATGATTTCGTCTCAAGTTGGTACGTAATATCTACTGTTCCATCTTCTGGATTAGGCTGAATGTCCGGCACAATCTTTTCTTGGTCGAAATGCCCCATCTGAGCAAGCTCACGAAGCGAACGCATAATATCAGACTGAGAGTAGAGCTGACCAGGCTTAGTGTATAATTCACGGCGTACGACATGCTCATATACGCGCGTGTTACCAACGATATTTACTTCATTGATAGTAGCCGGTTTACCCTCATACATACGCATTTCGAAATCAATCGAGTCGCCATCAATCTTCACCTCTACGGGATCAACGTTGAAGAAAAGGTAGCCCTGATCCGTGTACATTTTGCTTACTGCATCATCGTCTTCATTGAGGCGCTTATTGAGTTCTTTTTGATTAAAGATATCGCCTTTTTTGATGCCAAGCACCATGTTGAGCGTTTCATAAGGATATACCGTATTTCCCACCCATTGGATATTCCTGAAGAAGTATTTCTTACCCTCATTGATGGTCATATAAATGTCCACCTTTGTAGAATCTGTAGGGCAAGTGACCACGGAATCGGCTACGATGTATGCATCACGATAACCGATTTCGTTATACTTCTCAATTACCGCTTGCTTGTCTTTTTCGTACTCTTCTTGTACGAACTTTTTGGTTCTGAAGAAGTTAATGATGTTGTTGTCATTGGTCTTCTTCATCGCATGGTTAATCTTATTGTGGTTGAGCGCCTCGTTACCCGTAATGTAAATGGCATTGATTTTCGTCTTTTCTTTTCGATCAACATTGATTTCCACTTTTACGTATCCGGGCAGCGATTCATCTTTGTATTGGCGCACACTGACCTGAGTATGGTAATATCCTTTCTCTGCATAGAATTTCTTTACCATTGTTTCGGCTCGGTCTGCCAAGTTAGGAGTCATCTGGCTGCCTTTAGAGATACCTACTTTAATTTCAAGGTCCTCTTTGTCGCTTTTCTTGATGCCGTTGTAGATGACTTCGCTCACGCGAGGGCGCTGCTTGAGTGCGATGTTGAGCCAAATCTTATTGCCCTCTATTTTGGTAGCCTCAATCTTTACGTCGGAGAAAAGTCCCTGCTTCCAGAAGCGTCGGATACTTTTGGTGATTTGGTCGCCAGGGACTTCAATCTTATCCCCCACAGCAAGGCCTGAGAATCCAATCAATACGAAGTCTTCATAGGATTCTGCTCCCGATACGGTAATACCCGCAATCTCGTAGGTTTTACGCTGGAGGGTATATTCAATTTTAGGCAGATCCGCCTTGTTGACGGCAGAGTCTGCTGCTGAGGAAAGGGCAGAAGCGTTATCAGCTTCCTGCGCCAATAGCGGCAGGGAGCTGAGGAGGAATAGAATGATGAACAGTTGCTGTTTCACTGTGTTATGCTGCTGTTATTTCTGTATTTGTTCGGATGTTTTGCCAAAACGGCGTTCGCGCTGTGCGTAATCAACAAGTGCTTTGTAAAATTCTTCACGAGTGAATTCCGGCCAATAGCAGTCTGTGAAGTACATTTCTGAGTAAGCAAGCTGCCAAAGTAGGAAGTTGGAAATGCGATATTCACCACTGGTGCGAATAAGCAAGTCAGGGTCTGGGATAGCAGCAGTAGTCATATTGTCCGTAAGCGTTTGTTCGGTGATGTCTTCTGCTTTTAACTCTCCGTTCTCTATCTTGCGAGCAATGCGCTTGGTAGCTTCCGTGATTTCCCAGCGAGAAGAGTAAGAGAGTGCTAATACAAGGCTCAAACCCGTATTACCTGCAGTATCCTCAATAAGCTGGAGGTATTTTTTTCGAGCTTCGTCAGGTAGGCGATTGGTATCACCGATAGTGAGCAGTCGGACGTTGTTTTTCATCAATGTAGGACGCTCTTTGGCTATCGTTTCTACCAAAAGGGTCATGATAGCATCCACTTCCTCTTGAGGGCGGTTCCAATTCTCGGTAGAGAAGGTGTAGAGAGTGAGGTATTTAAGCCCGAGCTCTGCTGCTGCGGTGGTAATCTCATGTACGGTTTCTACGCCTTTTTGATGACCAAAAACACGTGCAAGACCTTGCTTCTTGGCCCAACGACCGTTGCCGTCCATGATGATGGCTACGTGCTCAGGAAGGCGATCTGTAGTGAGTTGCTCTTTATACATAATATGTTGATTTTGTCAATTCTGGAATTAATTGAAAAAGTTGCATGTAGTGCATGCGCGCTTTGATTTAGCGAAATCAAAAACAATGCCAATTGTTAGCTGTCCGGTCAAATCATTTTCAAGAATATTCGTTCCGTTGAGCGAGTGGGTATTAGCATATTGGCTTTGATTCTCAAGATTATCTTTGAAATAGAGATTGTGTTGCCAAGCAATATTCAACCCCCATCTGGGTGCAAATTTCCACTTAAAGCCTATTCCAAATGGGAAATAGATACTTGCAGGGACGCCTGTTTGCGGTTCATTAGCCCACCCTATTCCATAGTATCCAGTTCCTACTCCGAGGAAGAGATAGGGGGTGTATGGCTTGATTCTCCCCATTTCCCAATCGTTGCCAAATTCGAGAAAGTTAAACTCTGCCGTAACGTCGATTCCTATGAGTGGTCGAACGAACTTGGGTTTGTTTTGCTCGATATATCCGAATCTTGACCAATAAGCTTTAGCATTAAGACTCCATCGGCGGTCAAGCTTATAGCGAAGTTGAGCACCGGCTACTTCGAGCGGGCTCTGGAAGATATGCGGATTAGCATCACCGATATAGTAATTTACACCTGCTTGTACGCCTATCTCCATCAAATACGTGTTGTCTACAGAATATGCTGAAGTGGCTGATAATAAGCATATTATCAGCGTAAAAAACGTATGTTGAATTGTTTTTTTCATGCCTATGCGCGCGTATGCACGAGCGTTCATACGAGCTAAAATATACAAATTAGCTTGCAAAGGTACAAAATTTTATCGATATAGACAAATTATTTATCTTTTTTTTATAAAAAAAGGGATTTTTTGAAGATCAGGTCAATTTTTTAGGATAAGTCTGAATGCTTCCGCCACTTTCTTAACGGGCAAAATTTCAATATGTTTAGGTCGGAAACTGATTTTCTGTCCGGCAGGGATAATAATCTTCTTAAAGCCCAATTTTTCGGCCTCTGCAATGCGCTGATCGATGCGTGCGATTGGGCGAATTTCACCGCTCAATCCTACTTCTCCGCTGAGGCAAATTCCTTCTTCTATAGCAATATCCATATTTGAGGATAAGACCGCAGCAAGCACTGCCAGATCAATGGCAGGGTCATTGACTCGCAGTCCGCCTGCAATATTGAGAAAAACATCTTTCTGGAGCAGTTTAAAACCTACTCGCTTCTCTAATACTGCCAATAGCATATTCAATCTCCGTCCGTCAAATCCAGTGCTGCTTCGTTGTGGTGTACCATACGCAGCGCTGCTTACGAGCGCTTGTATCTCAATGAGGAAAGGCCTTACTCCCTCTACTGCAGAAGCAATAGCAATTCCGCTCAATCCTTCGTGGTTATGGCTTAGTAATAACTCTGAGGGATTGGTAACTTCTCGGAGTCCATTCTGTTGCATTTCATAAATCCCTAATTCAGAAGTGCTGCCAAATCGATTTTTTTGTGCACGTAAGATGCGATACATATAGTGCTGATCACCCTCGAACTGAAGTACGGTATCTACGATGTGTTCCAATACTTTTGGGCCTGCGATGGATCCCTCTTTGTTAATATGTCCAACAATTAGGAATGGGATATTCTTCTCTTTCGCATATCGGAGTAAGATAGCTGCACATTCGCGGACTTGGCTGAGGCTGCCCGTTGTGGCGTCAATGGTTTCTGTACCAACTGTTTGAATAGAGTCAATCACTACGATGTCGGGCTTGAGCTCAGTTGTTTGCTCTAAAATTTTCTCAAGCGAAGTCTCGCTGAGTATGAATAAATTAGTAGGATTGCCGTCTAATCTTTCGGCTCGTAGTTTGATTTGTTTGGCACTCTCTTCTCCTGATGCATACAGTGTTCGTGTATCACCCATCTTCATTAAGACTTGAAGAGCCAGCGTAGATTTTCCAATTCCTGGTTCACCCCCAATAAGTACCAAACTACCGGGTACGAGTCCGCCACCCAAAACGCGATTGAGTTCATCGTTATGCATGTCAATGCGCATCTCATGGGTAACTTCCACTTCATGGAGCTTAAGCGGACGAGATTCTGAACGGATGATTTTGGGTGCTTTTTGTGCTATCATCTGTCGTTCGGTTTTTTCCTCAATGTACGTTCCCCATTGACCGCATACTGGGCAACGCCCCAATTCTTTTGGGGACTTGGCTCCGCAGTTTTGGCAGATATATTCAATTTGCACTTTTGACATGTTCGTTATAAATCATAGGTGGTTTTATCTTTACCCAATATTGTATTTTCAAACTCGGTTTGTGCCTCTTTAAGAAAGACAGATTGGTCCGTAATACGGGCAGAAAAATGGCCAATTATGAGCTTTTTTACGCCTGCTTTCTTCGCAATTTTTGCAGCTTGTTTGGCTGTAGAATGCTGGTATCTGTCAGCCGCTTCGCGAAACTCTTCCGTGTAAGTAGATTCATGATATAGTACATCAGCACCTTGAATCCATTTGCAAATGGCGGGCTTATAACCGGTGTCAGAGCAATAGACGTATTGAAATGGTTTGGCTCCTGTTTCCAGATGTATTCGCCGAGGTTTTTCCTCAAAAAAGAAACCGCAGGTAGGCACGCTGTGGCGAAGAGGAATAGTCGTTACGGTAAGCGTGCGATCCTCGTAGATGACTGTATGTTTCTTGGGATCAATGGCGTGAAAAATGATGCTATAATTCATTCCCTGACAATGGTAGTCGAGCAATGGTTTAAGCAATTTTTCAAGATCTTGATGAGCATAGATATGTACGTCTTGCGTGCGGTTCATCATACCCCATGTACTGAGTAATCCAATTAAGCCAAAGCAGTGATCGCCATGGAGATGAGAAATGAAGATATTGTACAACCGAGCAGTGCGACACGCCAACTGACGCATCGTATTTTGCGTGCCTTCTCCGCAGTCAATAAGGAAGAGTTTTTCGCACATCTCCAAAATTTGCCCGCTGGGGTTGTTCAGTATGGTGGGCATCGCACTTCCGCATCCTAATATGGTAAGACGTTTATCCAATGTAAGTTAACTGTTTATTGATATAAATTTTTTAAAAGGTATTTGCGAGTTTATTCAAACAAACTCTGCTGTCCATCATAGGGTTTGTTTTTACGTTTTTTCCCAAACTTATTGCTGAGTTTGTTCAGTTGTTCGGGCGTTGGAGGCAATAATGAGGCATCGAATGGGAGCGATTCGTTGACCTTAGCAGCTGCTTTTACTGCTTTGCGAGTAGCACGAATCTCTTGCATAATCTCTGTAATGATTTGCTTCGTATAAAGCGGGAAATCACCATCCATCATCCAATTATAATAACTGCCTTCGGAACAAAAAACCTCTTTTACTGAGCGGCCTTTATATTTGCCAAAATTGAACGTGACTTCCCCTTTATCGTTGTATCCCAATCTGCCTGCAAGATCGGCACATGGCTGAAGATTCGTGTATTGCTCCAATTCGGATATAGTAGTAGGCACATCGTTGTGAACCTCCAATTGGCGAAGTAGCACTTCTCGAGTTGCTTCGGTGTCCGCATTGGCAGAGTGAGCATCTTCGAGGTTCTTGCCGCAGTAATGCAGATAGGCTGCTGTAAGCGTGCGTGGTGTATGCTTTTGGAAGATAACGAAAGCATCTACAAAGTGATGCTCTTTCTTCAAATCAACCTTAAAACCGTTTCTGAGCAATTCTTCTTGAAGCATAGGTACATCAAAGTGATTGCTGTTGTATCCGGCCAAATCAGCGCCTTGAATAAAGGCCAGTACTTCGGGAGCAATCTCTCTAAACGTCTTGCAATTGGCTACATCTTCATTTGTTATATGGTGTACAGCAGTTGCACTTTCTGGTATGGATATCGTTTCCTCGTGAAGGACTTTACCTTCAGGACTGAGCACGATATTCACGGGCTTAACGCGCCACGTTTTGGATTCCGTACAACCATCAAGCAGTTGCTTAACGAGGGATATTTCTACGATACGATCTGCAGATATATTTACGCCCGTCGTTTCCAGATCGAAGAAAACGAGCGGGCGAGTGAGTTGTAATTTCATATATTGCTATGAAATGGGATTTTATTCGTTAAGAAGCATTGGCATGAGAAGCATCAGAAGATCTTCGTTTTCTTCGTTTTCAGTCGGCAAAATAAGTCCGGCACGCGTGGAATCCATTAATCGAATTTCAACCTCACTGGAATCGACATTTCCAAGAAGTTCGCTGAGAATAGTTCCCTTAAAACCGATTGCTATAGGATTGCCTGAGTATGAGCATTGAATGGACTCTTCTGCAGAGGTAGAGAAGTCAATGTCTTGAGCCGAGATTGTAAGATTGTTTTCTGTGAGCTCAAGTTTGAGTAAGGCTGTTGTATTGTTGGCAAATACAGCCGTGCGCTTGCATGCAGCCAAGAGATTGAGGCGGTCAATAATCACGCAGTTGCTGTTGTTCTGCGGAATAACGCCATTATAATTAGGATAGCGGCCTTCAATTTGGCGACAAATAATAAGCGTGCGGTCAAACTCAAATCGCGCATTTTTCTGACCAAACGTAATTTCTACTTCCTCTTCATCTTTCGTAAGCACAGTGCGCAACACGTTTGCAGGCTTTTTAGGAAGAATAAAGCTTACGGGTTCTGGCGACTTGATGGAGTAGTTGTTATATCGAACCAAGCGGTGCGCATCTGTAGCTACGAGCGTAATATGATCTTCGGTAAGGTCAAAATTTATACCATTCATAACCGGACGCAATTCATCGTCTGCTGTGCAAAAAATAGTCTTGTTGATGGCATTAAGGAGCACTTTTGATTGCATGGTGATATGATGGCATCCCTCTTCTTCTTTGGGCATTTCGGGGTACTCGTTGCCGTTGACTCCTACGAAAGAATACTTGCCATTTACGGAATTGATAATCATTCCGAACGTGTAGTCATCGATAGTGAAAGTAAGGGGTTGAGCGGGAAACTCCTTCATGGTATCTATAAGAAGCTTTGCTCCAAATGCTACTTTCCCTTCGCCTTCTGCATTATCTACATCAATAGCAGTGCGGATGGTTGTTTCGCCATCAGATGCGGTCAGCGTAAGTATATTTCCTGACAAATCAAACAATATGCACTCAAGAATTTTTAAGGTGCTTTTGTTGGCCACCACGCGGCTTACTGCTTGTAGCTGCTGAAACAGCTTTTCACTGGAAACATTGAATTTCATATCTTATTGTGTTAATGTTCAAATATCTGGTTTCTTACATCCTGCTGCAAAGTTAGTATTTTTTTTTTAGATGTACAAATTTTTATTGCATTTTTACATCAAAAAATATAATAAAAACCTTTTTTTAGCGATTTTTTATTTATAAAGGAAGCGTTTTATGCTCTTTTTGGGAGTCTTTTCAAACGGCTCATCCTTAATCTCTATATCGCTTACACGTGAGTAACCGGGTATCAGTTTGTTGAGCTTGGCCAAGTTCTCGCGCATCATATTCTCTATTTCTTCAAGGCTGAATTTATTAGTTGTTTGCTCGTCTGGGAACACCAATCCAATCAGTTTACCTTCGCGTTCGACCACAATACTTTCACCTACACCCTCAAGATTATTTAGTTTATCTTCAATTTCTTCAGGATAGATATTTTGTCCAGAAGCTCCGAGAATCATGGTTTTATTGCGCCCTTTGATAAACACATTATTCTTCTTATCCAAATATCCAAGGTCACCTGTTCGCATCCAACCATCCTCAGTAAAGGCTGCTCGGGTAGCTTCTTCATTTTTGTAATACCCGACCATTACATTCTCACCTTTTACTAAAATTTCGCCTACTCCTTCTTCATTTGGGTTGTCAATGCGAACTTCCATATTTAGCACTGTACTTCCTCCACTTTTGGCCACAAAATATTTGGGTGGAGTACCGCTGATAAGAGGCGCACATTCAGTCATACCGTAGCCCACCGAAAGGGGGAAATGAATGTCCATCAGGCATTTTTCTACCGTAGGATTTATCGCTGCTCCACCGCAAATGAAATAACGAAGTTGGCCGCCGAATGCATTCGTGAGCCCTTTTTTTACTTTTTTGCGGATAATATTACCGATGACCGCTGTATTCCAAAATAGCGAAATAGCTTTTTTGGAAATGAGCGGATTGATATTTTTCTTGTAAATTTTCTCAATGACAAGAGGTACTGTTACTACCAAATAGGGTTTAACGTCTTGAAGCGCTCTAAGTAAGATGCTCGGGGTTGGCGATTTGGTAAGGAAATAGATATGCGTACCACAACATAGCGGGTATAGGAACTCGCAAACCTGTCCAAACATGTGTGCCAACGGGAGCATGGATACCAAACGTTGACCAGGATCTACCGGTAAAACGTGCATGCCTACCTCTACGTTGTTAGAGAGCGAACGCCCTTTGAGCATTACTCCCTTGGGACTCCCTGTACTTCCCGAGGTGTAGTTAATCACAGACAAAGCATCTTGATCTGCAGAGAAGCAGATATTTTCAGGGATTATTCCATTGGGATATTTCGCTTCAAAGGCCGTTTGCAACCTTTCTTCTGTAGGTATTTCTATGCCTTCACCGTTTCGCAAAACTGTAAAATCTTTAAGCGAAAGTACGGCAGTCAGTTCGCTAAGAGACTCTCCTTGCAATTCTTTCCAAATATAAGGACCAACGAAGAGCATCTTAGAATCAGAGTGACGAATGAGTTTTTGAATATCTTCTGCCTTGAAATCTTGAAGGATGCTCACTACAACAGCACCATACGATACTATTGCCAAATATGCTACAGCCCAATTTGCGCAGTTTCGTCCGCAGAGTGCTATCTTATCGCCCTTCTCAATACCCAATTGCTTGAAGAGAGTATGCATTTTCAGCATTTTTTCAGCCAATTGACCGAAAGTATAGGATGTTTCTTCACCATAATCGCTTAATGCTAAATCGTCCCACTGATGAGACATTATCTCGTTTAGATAGTGGAGATACTGTTTTTTCATTTGTTTCTGCTTTCTTATGTTGTTATTGTTCTTACAAAAAACGTACCAGAGTAAATTAAATACCTACCAATCAGGATATTTCGCTCCAATTGATTGTTTGTTGCTTGAGTTTATTGAGCTGATTGACATATATTCGATTTTCGGTTTTTAGCAATTCCGGGTCGTCTTCGAGAATCTCTTGAGCTGCTTTTCTGGCTAATTCCAAAATCTGACCATCTGATACGAGGGAAGCAATCTTAAGTTCAAAAGGCAATCCTGATTGCTGCGTTCCTTCTAAATCGCCAGGTCCACGGAGTTGCATATCGGCTTCTGCAATGCGGAAACCATCGTTGGTTTCTACCATGATATTCATTCTTTTACGCGTATCTTTACTGAGCTCAAGCCCCGTTAGCAAAATGCAGTAACTCTGTTCTGCTCCGCGTCCTACACGTCCTCTGAGCTGATGCAACTGACTCAAGCCAAAGCGCTCTGCATTTTCGATAATCATTACGCTGGCGTTGGGAACATTTACGCCAACTTCTATCACGGTTGTAGCTACCAGAATTTGCGTTTTCCCCTCTGCAAAAAGTTGCATATGCATGTCCTTTTCCTTAGGTTTCATCTTGCCATGAACCATGGATATATTATATTCCGGAAAACGATGACAAATGCGCTCAAACCCATTTTCCAAATCAGCAAGTGGTTTATCAACAGGTTTTGGCTGACCATTTTTGTCTTTCTGCTGCTCAATTAGCGGAAAAACGATATAAACTTGTCTGCCGCGCTGAATTTGCTGCTGAATGAAATTGTCGATTTGTTCGCGCCTGAGATTGTTGTAATGGAGTGTATATACCGGTTTTCTTCCTGGGGGAAGTTCGTCAATAACAGAGACAGACAAATCTCCATATACAGTCATGGCCAGTGTACGAGGAATAGGGGTAGCCGTCATTACGAGTACATGCGGAGAACGAATGTTTTTTGCCCATAGTTTGGCGCGTTGTGCCACACCAAACCTGTGTTGCTCATCTACTATCACCAACCCCAAATTGCAGAATTGTACCCGATCTTCAAGTAAGGCATGGGTTCCGATTAAGATATCAATATCTCCCTGGAGAAGATCGTTTAAGAGTGTGCTGCTCTGTTTCTTGGTAGTGCTGCCTGTGAGTAGTTCAACTCTTACTCCTGTTCCTTCAAGCATCTTACGGATTGTCTCTAAGTGTTGGTTGGCGAGGATTTCTGTGGGAGCCATAATACACGTTTGATATCCGTTGTCTTTGGCCAGCAGGCTACATAAGAGGGCTACGAGCGTCTTGCCACTTCCTACATCGCCTTGAAGCAGACGATTCATCTGATGCCCAGATTTCATGTCTTCGTGAATCTCCTTAACAACGCGTTTTTGAGCATTGGTAAGTGCAAATGGCAGATGATTTTGGTAGAAATCATGAAAGGTTTTACCTACAATCGGCATTTTGTAGCCTTCACTTTTAAGCGAATGTTGTTTGGCCTGCTTCAGAATCTGCAATTGAATGTAGAAAAGCTCTTCAAACTTCAGGCGTTCCCTCGCTTTCTGCATCTGCCGTTGGTCTTGCGGAAAATGGATATTTATGAGAGCAGAAGTTAAGTCTGCGAGATGGTATTTTTCTCGGAGAACTTGCGGCAACGTGTCGGGTACTCCTTCTCTTAATTCTGGCATCAAGCCTTGAATGATGGTGCGCATGGCTTTATCATTAAGCGAGTGCCCCTTCATTTTTTCGGATGTATTGTAATGCGGCTCAAGTCCCTTTCTTTCGCGAAGTTGCTCAGGACTTGTCAAACGTTCCATCTCGGGGTGAATGATGCTGTAGGTGTGATTGAAATAGGATGGTTTTCCGAACACAATATAAGGCACATTTAGCTCCAACTGAAGGTATTTGATTCCCTGAAACCATATCAGTTCCATCTCATCGGCCATTTTGTCACGGAATCTTGCAACGAGTCGTTGTGCTTTGCCCGTACCAATAGTTTGGATGTCCGTAATCGTTCCTACTATCTGTACGTAAGTTTCCTCGTTTGAGATATCACGAATCAAGTAAAACTGACTCCTATCGATATATTTGTAAGGAAATACGTATAGCAAGTCGAGAGCTGACTGAATATTCAGCTCTTTCTTGAGCAGTTCCGCCCTCTTGGTTCCTACTCCCTTGCAATAAGTGATATCCTTATATCGTAAATCCAAACCTGCGTATTACTTTAGTGCCTGATACGTAACCTGATGCATCAATGTCTTGGGATTATAGCCTGAGAAATTGGGCATATTATTAACATACATCAATACGATAAGTTGCTCTTGTGGATCAATGATGTAGTCTGTACCGAACATACCTCCCCAGCGCATAGAGCCTTCACTTACAATCGTATTGTGTGCATTTTCGGGAGTGAACACATCCCAAGCCATACCGAAACCAATTTCACCACGCATTTTTCCTACACCATTCTTTTGCATCAGTTCCAGCGTTTTACGGCCGATAATGCGATGACCATTGAATTCGCCATTATTCAGTATCATCTGGCAGAATTTGGCATAATCTTGAATCGTACCACATAATCCGGCACTCGGACTGCAGAAGACTTGTGCGCCCGTATATGGAAAATCCTGATAGATGCCTTCTACACGACAGAGTGGTCCGCCCTTGGGATATTCATAAAGTGTAACTAACCGATCTTGCTTATCTTTGGGAAGGTAGAAATAGGTATCGGTCATGTCGCACGGATCAAGTACACGTTCTTTAATAAACGTATAGATATCTTTACCAGAAAGAATCTCACATAAGGCTCCGATTACGTTGGTGTTACAAGCATAGGTGAAGGCCTCGCCCGGCTCATGCTTCAGCGGCATTTTTGCCAATAATCTGACAGCTTCTTGGAGTGGAATACTATCATACGACATGTGAGTGGGGACACCTAACTTATCAGCAATTTTACCGTAAATACCATCGATACAAAGGCCCGATGTGTGGGTAAGAAAATGGCGAACGGTAAGTGTATTGCTGGCAGGGTGACTGGTCCATGTACAAGTAGCAGGATCATACGAATCCAGCACCTCCATGTGTGCAAACTCAGGAATATATTTTGTTATCGGTTCGTCGAGCTGAACTTTTCCTTCTTCAAACAGCGTCATGAAAGCCACGCACATAATGGCTTTCGACGAACTGGCCATGCGGAAAATATCCGTAGTTTGGCATGGAATCTGCTTTTCGATATCGCGCCATCCGAATGCTTTCTCATAGACTACTCGTCCGTTATGAACTACCATACCAACGCATTGTGGCATGTAGCCATTAGCAATATACGTGTTGTATGCTGAATCTATTAGGTTGAGCCTGTCTATATAAAAAGCATCGGTGCAGTCTGCACCATAAATAAGTTGCTGAGGCTTCTGCTCAGTAGATTTTTGGCTGCAAGAAGTAAATAATGAGGCCAACAAGCCAGTAAGCATCATGATGGAAAATAATTTACGCATGGTAATAGAAAAATTAGAATTGGTGTTGTTATTAAAAAAGGCCTCGCTTATTTGGCGAGACCTTTATCTTGGGGCATACGCCCTGGTTATTGGAGCTTGAAGTTTACAGGTACGGTGTATTTAACGCGAACCGGCTTACCACGTTGCTGACCAGGATGCCACTTAGGCATAGACTTAATCACGCGAACAGCCTCTTTGTCAAGCGATGCATCACCACCCGAACGAACTACTTCAACGTTTACGATAGAACCATCGGTGTTAACTACAAATTGGCAAATAACACGTCCTTGAATACCGTTCTCCTGCGCAATTACAGGATACTTAACGTTTTCGCTCAAATACTTAAAGAGGGCAGCCTGACCACCGGGGAACTCCGGCATCTTCTCAACTACAACGAAGATTTCTTCTTCAACTTCCTCTTCCTCAACAACTTGCTGAACGGGAGCAGCAATCTCTACCTTGGTATCATTGTCCTCAGTGTTGATTTCAATACGAGCTACTTCCTTCTCATCTTCTACCACAACGAGCTCTTCAATCTCTTGTATGACTTGCTCAGGCTGTGGTGGAGGAGGCGTCTCCTGCTGCTGTGTCTGCTGGATGTCGAGTTCCTCGTCATTCCATGCTACTTCTTCGATCACTTCGTAAACAGCAACCTCTTTCTCTGTCCATTCGAGGGCCACATAGCAGAGGCTGAGAACGAATACAAAGCCCATCAAGAGGAATGTCAACTTCTTGTTTTCAAGGCTAGCTTCTTTTGTTTTTTTGATATCCATAATGTGTCTTTTTTGATATTTCCAATGGTGTGTCAAAGGCAAGCGGAATGGTCAAGCAAGTGCACAATCCACGAATTGCGCTGCAAATTTACTAATTTTTACTGAAACACGCAAATCTTTTGGCTTTTTTTTTAAAAAAAAACGACAAATAGGCCTAAAAAGTCAAACTTTAAGCATATTTTTCGTATGTTTCAGCTAAATGTGTACCTACTATTTGCATACTATAGCATTCACCCATTTGCTGTATTTTAGATTTGTCGAACTGCCTGGCTCGATCAATCATTGTGTTCATTGCAAACGCCAATTCTTCTATGTTTTCGCTCTCTACAAGAATACCATTTTCTGGATTAACCATTTCTGGAATCCCCCCCACTCGAGTGGCAATAATTGGAAGCCCGCACGCCATACTTTCGGATAATACGACAGGGGCATTCTCATAGCGCGAGAAAAGCACGAAACAATCGCTTTCAACCATAGCAGAATGTACGCCATATGGGGCTTTCTCGCCGTCAAAAAAAACAACTTTATCCTTTATTCCAAGCGAAATTGCTACGCGTACTGAGGCCTCAAAATCAGGCCCCGTACCAATCATATGCACCTCAAAGTCTTGGCGCTGGCCATGCAAAAAAGCAGATGCTTGAACAATACCTTGCGTGTTTTTTGACCGCTCGTCAAAGCAACTGACGTGTAAAAACCGAAAGGGAGAGTTCGTTGGAGATGCCATACGGGTGTTGGCTTCATAAAAGAAATCATCAACTACGTTGTGAATGCGTTCCCAATTGTCATTACGAATACCTGCTGCTTTCATTCCATTTTCGAGCGCTTGACTTACTGGCATGATTACACTCGCTTCCTTAGCTATCTGCCTCATCAACTTACCATGCCATCCTCCTTTGAAACTATTGTTCTCGGGCAAATATCCGCTCCAGTGCTCTACTAATATATATGGAATGCCATATCGCTTTTTTAGCCAATAAGCGAGCAACCCATTTTTTGTCAGTACATTTAATTGGACTATATCAGGCATTCCCCACGTGTTCTTTACTGCTTGCCATCCTTTCCGTATAGCCGAAAAAAAGGAGCAAGCGTAATAGACATATTGCTCGGTTATGCCATCCGTTGTTTGCTCTATCATCTTCACTCCTGACGGTACGGCCTCATCTTTGAGCAGAAACAATACACAAACGTCAAGTCCTTGACGCACAGCAGCTGCAGCATGCTTCCTTACGAACAGTCCGGGCATGGAATCATACCGATGAGGATACCATTCTGTGAGATAGAGAATTTTCATGTCTATTTCTTGTTTCGATTTAAAATATTATTGCCCCAAAGAAGCAATCTGAATAGCGAATTATACGTTTTTTCTACGCTGTAATACGAAGTAGGAGTACTGCCAAATTGCCGATAGTGATTGGCAATACCCGGAATCATACTGCCTTCAAAATCGAATACCAAATTTTGCTGAGCAGCAAATCGAATGGATTCTAAAACGAGCCTTGCTCCGGCTCCATTACTGCCTTTATCGGGGTCATACGCGGGAATCAAATAGTAGCATGTGCTATCATCATATACGAGAAATGCAGCAGCCGTAAGTTCACCATCTATGTCTCGTAGTCCAATCAGTTTGCCCGCTTGATGGTCAATGCAAGATGAATAAAGCGTCTGCCAATAGATAGGAGAGTACGAAATGGGTTTATGCTGTTTTTTTAAACAGTTTTGATGGAAAGCATAAAACTGATCTGCATGCAGCGATTCGTCCACTTGCAGGTGAGCGGCTTTCTTGATTTGCCTGCGTTTATTTTCTGAAAAACGGCGAATGAGTGCTTTTTCATCAGATAAATCGGTAATGCGATAGGTGATCATTTCTTTTACCGTAAAACCAAAAGCGCGCAAATCCTTAACCCATGATTGGTTGATTGGATATTTCTGATAATAATATGCTAATCCCAAAGCATCAATAGCCTTGGCAATATCAGATGGAGAGTCAGAATCTCCCATGTATCCTGCTATTTGGGTGTGCTGAGGCATAAGCGTAAAGCGCATTCCCCATCGCTTTCTTTCGAGATAGGGCATCATAGCGCCTGATGGTAGCAGAATAGCCTCCCACTCTTTCCCCATGCATACAGCATCCAACCACCAATCTTTCATGAAGATAGGTAGTCCGGCAGTCTCTCGGCACCATATTCTGTATTCGTCTTTATGGCCTTTCATCTGTAAATCCGCATTCGCTAATCTGTCATTCTTTCGGTCACCATCAATGCTTTATCCAATCAATTAATCTCTGAAGCATCACGTAGATGGCCGTTCCTTTATGAACGGAATAGTATGCTGTTTTCTTTGCACCATAGTGCTTGAGGTAATCTTTATGGAATACGAAATCCAATTTCAGACCAAGGCTCCTCGCGTGTTTGATGACTTCGAGTGTAAGGAGTTCCCTTGCTCCAGAGTCGGGATAATCATGATCAAACGTATTAAGCAATTGATAGGCGTAGTGATGATCCCAAACCAACACAGCTGCAGCTAACAACTCTTTGTTTGCATTCCTTACGCCAAGCACGCGGATAACCCCCTTCTCTGCCGCTTTTTCTGCCATCACGAGCAGCGTCTCACGAGTATAATCCATTTTGGCTTTTTTCTGAAGTTGCGTAAGTTGATGAAAGCGGAAGAATTCCTCTAAATCTACGTCTTCAACGGAATAAGTGAGCGTGTTTTTCTCCAACTTTTTACGTTTACTATTAGAGAAACCATCAATCACTTTCTGCAAATCTGATAAATCCGGAAGAATATAGGTTCTTCTTGTAACGAATTTATAGCCGAGTTCCTTAAGATAATCAATAGCAGGACTATCATAGCAGAAGAGTTGATTAAAGGAAATTGGTTTTACCTCCATCTCCATTTTTTCGTTCAAACTTCTGTATATGTTTTTTACGCGTTCTTCACTATCGCTTGCTTGCTGAATGTCCTGCCGAATCCACACACCTGCATATGGGCAAAGTACCGGTTGGTTGATGCGCTTCATCCATAATCGCTTCTCCGTCTCATACGGCATGGCGGCAATCACCTTATCGCATGCTGCGGTAGGGAGTGTCTGCTCGCTGGCAGGAATGATATTTTCTGCGTTTGCGACAATCTCTGACGATTGCTCCGTTTGTTCTTCAAAAAGCAGGAGTACATCCCAATCTTTACCGGCACTTACGCCTTCTAACCACCAATACTGCATAAACAGAGGAAGGTCGTATTTTTCAGACAATTGCTGATATATTTCTTTGTTTGTCATACAAAAAATCAGAAAATTTCTGCAAAGTTATATAAAAATTTTGATAATATCAATTTTTTTTCGTATTTTTGCCGAAAATATCATAATTAAATCGAAAAACGCAAAATGAATACGTTTGGAGACCGGTTTCGTTTTACTTCTTTTGGGGAGAGTCATGGCCCCGCAATTGGAGGTGTTATTGATGGCGTACCATCGGGTTTACATATCGATGAAGAGGCTATCCGAGTAGAGTTATCGCGCAGGTCGCGCCCTGTAGTACGGTTAGAAGATGGTAGGATTTATCCTCTTCCGGGTGGTTCCAGCAGGGCGGCTGATGAGCCGGATCATGTAGAATGGCTCAGCGGGCAGGTTGATGGCGTAACGATAGGCACTCCGCTCGCATTCCTCATTAAAAATGCACATGCGCGCGCGACTGATTACGATGCATACCGCGATGTGTTTCGCCCGGGTCATGCTGATTATACCTATTACGTAAAATATGGTATCCGCGACTATCGTGGTGGTGGCAGGGCCTCGGCTCGCGAAACGGCAGCTCGAGTAGTAGCCGGTTCAATAGCCAAGCAATTGCTTACTCAAAAAGGTATCGCCATCCATGCAGAGATTACACAAATAGGTAAAACCAGTGATCCTGCTCGATTCGCTGATGAGATTCAGCATGCGCAAGCCGATGGAGATTCGATTGGCGGTATCATCAGTTGCCGGATTACGGGTGTAGCGGCAGGAGTGGGCGAACCTATATTCGATAAACTGCAAGCTCGATTAGCATATGCCATGCTGTCTATTAATGCATGTAAAGGATTCGAGTATGGCAGTGGTTTTGCAGGCGTGAAAAAGCGAGGTTCTGAGATTAATGCTTTCTCGGGCGGTATGCTTGGCGGCATAACCGATGGCACGGATATCATTTTCTCTTGCGTGTTTAAACCTACTCCCTCCATTGCCATTCCTCAGATCGCCAAAGATATAGAAGGTAATCTCCGTCAGATTAGTATCCACGGCCGTCATGACGCATGCGTTGCGGCTCGCGCAGTGCCGGTAGTGGAAGCAATGGCTGCCATTACGTTAGTTGATTATCTGCTATAAATGTGTAAAACGAGAGATAAGGGCAGTAACGTGTGTTACTGCCCTTATGTTGATTATAAAGCAAGAAGTGTCTGCTTGAGCCAAGCATACGTCTGCTCAGTTGACTCAATAGAGAGTTTCTCCAGCGGAGAGTGAACGCCTGTCATTTGCGGGCCAACGGACACCATATCCAAGTCGGGATATTTTTCGAGGAATAGTCCACACTCCAATCCGGCATGGATAGCCAATACGCGTGGCTCTTTACCGAATAGTTGAATGTAGGCATTTTTCGTAGCATCCAGCAGCGGAGAGTTGATATTGGGCGTCCAGCCCGGATAACCATCACCATGGAAGACTTCAGCACCAGAGAGGGCGAGCGATGCTTCTACTACATCTTTAATAGCGTGCTTCTCGGATTCAACGGATGAACGCTGAGAAGTGTTAATCTCAATATAGTTGCCTTTTTCGTCGGCTTTCATCTTAACAGATGCGAGGTTGGTGCTTGTTTGGGTAAGGCCTGGGATGGCAGACGACATCTTAACCATGCCATGCGGACAAGCATAGAGTGCAAGAATCAGTTTATCAGAAACGGCTTTGGGCAATACGGTAGCCGGCTTATCAGCCGACTCTAATGCGGTCTTCAAATCTTTCTCTACTTCACCATATTCGGCTTCAAGTTCTGCGCTTACGATATTGAAGCTAACGCGCATTTGCTCCTTATATGCCATCGGCACAAGGATAGTGGCTTGCGCTTCACGTGCAATGGCATTGCGCAGATTTCCGCCATTTATCTTAGCGATACGAAGGTCGGTTTCCTTCATCATGCGGAAGAGGATACGTGTGAGCAGTTTATTGGCATTACCTCGGCCCTTATTGATGTCGTCGCCGGAGTGACCACCCATCAGTCCGCTAATCTGAATAGTAGCAGCAAAATAGCCTTCTGGCGCAGCTTCCTCGGTGTAATACAGATGTGCGAGCGTATCTACGCCACCAGCGCAACCGATAAAAATCTGACCATGGTCTTCAGAGTCGAGATTGATGAGTCGCTTGCCGCGAATCACGCCGGGCTGCAAGCAGAATGCGCCCGTTAAGCCTGTTTCTTCATCGGTAGTAAAGAGCGCCTCGAGCGCGGGATGAGCGGCTTCTTTATCGGTAAGAATAGCGAGCATCATTGCCATTCCGATGCCATCATCGGCACCAAGCGTAGTACCTTTGGCATGCAGCCAACCATCTTCGATATACGTCTCAATGGGGTCGGTCTCGAAATTAATCGGGCAGTCTGCGTTTTTCTCGCAAACCATGTCCATATGTGCTTGAAGCACCACCGTAGGATGGTCTTCATATCCCGGTGTAGCCGGTTTGCGCATTAGGATATTGCCGGTAGTAGCGCCTTCGTTCAGCGGCATATATTCATACTCGAGCTGATGCTCTTCTGCGAATCGAATAAGCCATTCGCATATTTTTTCCTCGTGCTTACTCGGACGAGGTACTTTGTTGATTTCGGCAAAAATGTCGAATACTGCTTTTGCTTCCATTGTATATAGTTTTAGGGAGTGATTCGTAAGAGGGGTTATTATCAATGTGCTACAACTGGGGCGATTTTGCGGAGATACTCCTCGCTGGGTTTGAGCCGGTCAGGAGAAGCAGGCTCGCCCAATTCATTGCGGAGGAATTTACCTTGCTCATCTTGCTTTTTTTCTACACCATCGAGGTATTTTACCATAAGGAATCCAAAGAGTTCGTGCCAATCAGCAATTACGGCTTCAGCTTGAGCCGAAGTGTAGCGGTTGAGGTAATCGTTGCGTACGGATTCTGACATCTTGCCCGTCTTCATTTCCAGGCGGGTGATATCTTCTTCAAAGCGCTTTTCCCAATCAGCCTGTCGCGCACGAATCTCAGGCAACATACGCTCGTATTTGGTATAGGCGTAATTGGCTACTTGGTTAAACGCCCAGAATGCGCTGGTAGAAGAATAGGTGAGCAAGTCGCCATTGCCTTTCTGCATGCAGTTTGGCACTTCACTCGTGCAGCTGAAGAATGGGATATACACCGTTGTGGCCGCATCATCAATGCCAAACCAGAAAGTGCCAAAGGGCTTATCTGCATACATCTCGCTCACAAACGACCAAGCCGTCTGCTGCGTAGCGGTAGGACGTGGGTAGCAATATTCGGTGCTGTCAAGCGTAAAGACCAGTCCGCCATAGCGCAACTTGCTGTGCCAAATGCCGGAGCCTTCCTGCTGCTGAATATCGAGTGATGTACCTTCATACATATCGCGCATAGCTTCTCTGACGTCAGCAGCAGAGAGCTTACGGCTGGGTTTAGTGAAAAGTGGCATATGATCGTTGTTCTTATGCATTACGTAAGGCAGATATTGATCATACGAACTGTCGTATTTGCGCATAAAGCTCCATACGCGTCCTTCGCAGGCATATGCGCCCGTCAAATCGAGCGGAGCATACGCATCAGCAAAACTGAATGCCTCATCAGCGCCCGTAAAATACCCTTTCTGGCGAGCTACTTCAATCACGTCTTTGCTCCACCACCATTCCTGACCATCTACCAAATTGGTCATGATATGCTTGCGGCCCTTCATGGCTTTGGCTTTCTTAACGGGCAAGGTAGTGATGCGCGCTTGATTGGCATGAGCAGAGATGCAGTCGTCGGGAATGCGCGTTGCTACCCACACGGCACCCGTATTGCCCGGTCCCTTACCGATCATTTCCATAATCCAAATTTCATTGGGGTCGGCAATGGAGAACGACTCACCATCGCTGAAATAACCATATTCCTTCGTGAGGTCGGCAATGCAGAGGATGGCCTCGCGAGCAGTGGCACAACGCTCCAGTGCTACGTAAATCAAGCTTCCATAATCCATGATGCCGGTAGAATCATTGAGCTCATGACGGCCGCCATAAGTGGTCTCGCCTATGGAGAGCTGCTTCTCGTTCATATTTCCGATTACGGAATACGTATGCGCTACTTCGGGTATCTCGCCCAGATATTTATTGGTATCCCAATCATAAATTTTTCGCATCGTACCAGCTTCGTGATCAGCAGCCGGCTGATAACGCAGAAAACCATAAAGATTATAGGAGTCAGCCGCATACGAAATCATCGTCTGACCATTGGTAGAAGCCAATCTTCCAACCAAAAAATTGGTGCATGCCATAGCGCTGAGCGCCAGCATGATTGCTGCAAAAGAGCTAAAAAGTCGTTTCATAGGTATGTAAAAAATAAGTTGTTATTTCGGTGCTTTCGTATAGAGATATATGCCAATGGCAAGGAAAATGAAATTGGGTAACCATACCGCCATAAAAGGTGACATCGCTCCCGTAACGGAGAAGGTGCTGCTCACGGTAGAGAACAATACGTAAGCAGCCGAAAGAGCAATACCAATGCCGAGGTTCTTACCCATACCGCCTCTCACCTTACGCGAGCTGAGACTGAGCGCCAATAGCGTCATGATGAAGGCTCCGATGGGCGAAGCATAGCGTCTGTGGAGCTCGGTTTCAAACGCCTTCGTGTTTCCAGCGCCTCGTTCGGTTTGTCGCCGGATATACTGCCTCAGCTCCTGATTGCTCATCTCCTGCGCCTCTTCTGCTGTGATGAAGAGCTCATCGGGCGTAATCGGGATGATGGTATCGAGCTTGTGCCCCTTCTGTACATCTTCAAAGAGGCCGTTGAAGGTTCGGCGGGTGTAGTTTTCAATGCGCCAATGATTGTCTTCTACATATACGATTCGGTCGGCAGTAATACGCATCTGCAACTGTTTGCCATCGAAATGTTCGTAAGAGCAGCGATAGCCCGTATTGCTTCTTTTCTGAAACGTCTCAATGTAAAGAATCGTTCCGGGCTCCACTTTCATTTGGATATTTCGCGCGTTTTCAGATGTGAATTTCTGAATGTATTTATCCTGAAAATCAAGCATTCTGCCTGTAGCTTTAGGGATAACATAACCGCCTAAAGCGGAGAACAGCAGGAAGAGAAAAGTAGCCGATATGAAGTATGGCCGCATGATTCGGTTAAACGAGATACCGGCGGATAGCATAGCAATTATCTCGGAATTATTGGCGAGCTTGGATGTGAAGAAAATCACCGAAATAAAGATAAACAAGCTCGAGAACATGTTCATATAATAGGGAATGAACGGCAGATAATAGTCGAAGATAATCGCCTTCAGTGGGGCTTGATTTTCAAAAAACTCATCGATTTTCTCCGTGAGGTCAAACACGATGGCTACGCTCAATATCAAAACGATACTGAAGAAGAACGTGCCGAGGAACTTACGGATAATATACCAATCGAGTTTTTTCATCTTATAATCGGCTCATGATAATGGGCATCACGCTGTCTTTCCATTGCTTGTAATCACCAGCGAGAATGTGCTCGCGCGCAGTCTTAACGAGCTGGAGGTAAAATGCGAGGTTATGAATAGACAGGATCTGCAATCCGAGCATCTCATCGGAGTGAATCAGATGGCGCACATAAGCGCGACTATATTGATGATCCACATAAGCCGTACCGCAGGGGTCGAGCTCCGTAAAATCATCTTCCCACTTCTTATTGCGCATGTTCATCACGCCATTCCACGTGAAGATTTGCCCATTGCGGCCATTGCGGGTAGGCATCACACAATCGAACATATCCACACCGCGCTCAATCGCTTCAAGAATATTCCATGGCGTACCTACTCCCATCAGGTAGCGGGGTTTATTCGTAGGCAGGATATCGTTGACCACTTCAATCATCTCATACATCTTCTCTGCGGGCTCGCCCACGGCCAATCCGCCAATGGCATAGCCATCGCGGTCGAGGTCGCGCAGCCGCTTGGCCGCTTCTTGCCGCAGGTCGGGATATACGCACCCCTGTACGATGGGGAAGAGATGCTGCTTGTAACCATAGAGGTCAGGGGTGGAGTCAAATGCCTGAATGCAGCGGTCGAGCCAGCGATGGGTGCGGTCCATGCTGTCTTTGGCGTATTTCTTATCGGCCGTACCGGGGGTGCATTCATCGAATGCCATCATGATGTCGGCACCTATCTCGCGCTCAATCTGCATCACGTTCTCCGGCGTGAAAAAAAGTTTGCGGCCGTCGATATGACTGGCAAACTCCACGCCCTCTTCTTTCATTTTGCGGATAGCGGCAAGCGAAAACACCTGATAGCCGCCCGAGTCGGTAAGAATCGGACGCGTCCAGCCCTCGAACCGATGCAGTCCGCCGGCTTGTTGCAAGATCTTCGTGCCCGGACGAAGATACAAGTGATAGGTATTGCCTAAGATAATCTGCGCTTTAATCTCATCTTCGAGCTCGCGCTTGTGTACACCTTTCACTGTGCCCACTGTGCCTACAGGCATAAAAATGGGCGTAAGTATATCGCCATGATCTGTATGTACAACACCTGCACGAGCTGAGCTTTGGGTGTCAGTAGCTTGCAGGTTAAAAAACGTTTTATCCATCTTAATTTTCTTTGCTGTGCAAAGATACTGCTTTTTTTTGAAATACGCAAATATTTGAGCAAAATCAGCAAAAAAACCGCCCTACCTTGAGGTAGAGCGGCCGAGATAATATGCAATAGTGAGAAATTTTAAATATTCTTGCTTGAAAATTATTTCATTTCGCAAATGTGCTCAACGCCTTCGGGGCTAACCATGCGGAGCATATCATCGCTGATACGCTCGAAGTACCAAGTGCCACCTACGAGGTTCTTACCAAGGATACGAACATAGCCATAAGGATACTCGATATCCTGACCGATACCGGTGTTGCTCGGCTTAGCATACTTAACTACCTGCCAATAGATTTGGATGGGATTCTCGTGAGACGGGATCATCTTGAAGCCGGTGTTGTAGCCATCCTCTTCATTTGCCGTAAATTCAAAGGAGAGTTCTGCAGAGGTGCTGGTCCAAGTACCAACAAGACCCGTCTCTTCTGCGGTATAGTAAGCAGAGAGATTCATATAATCAGCTTCGTCTGGCTCATTAACCATAGAGCAAGAAGTGAAACTAACGGCTGCGACAGCAACAATTACAAGATTTACGAAAAACTTTTTCATAACTACTACTTTTTGTGGAGATCTTTCGATCTTCCGGATTACTACTTTAACTACTTTTCAGCGGAAGGTTACTAAGCTTCCGTTTTTGCCAGAGGTTTACTACGTCTCTGACATTGATTTCAGGAGGTTACTAAGCTCCTGCTTGATGGAATCGGGAGGTTACTAAGCTCCCACAAATTTTTTACTACGGTGCAAAGGTACTGCTTTTTTTTGAATTGACCAAATGTTTTGGTAAAAAAACACGATTTTTCGTGATTTTTATTGGTTAACTGAAGAAACATGATACTATCCTTACTCCGAATAATACTTTTCTGCAATTTCTTTGATTCCATTCCATGATATGGCATCAGCTCTTGGAATGCTTACCTTTCTCTGCTAAGCACCCTGAAGCAACACGTACTGTATTACAGAAATAAACATGGAAATGCTATAGAAAGGACTGTCTTTTCCGCAAAAAGTAGACACGATTGTCCGCCGCCTCCGACTACTGCAACGCGCGAAGCGCAAATGAAACCACTTGGAACTATCTGGAACTATTTGGAACGCCCGAAGGGCAATTGGAACAGCCGCAGGCTACTGGAACGCGCGAAGCACCATACCCTTACTCTAAAATGTGTGAACTTTGTGAACTTTGTGAACTTTTTGTGAAAAATCCCACCGCTTTCGCGATGGGATTTCCTTTATTTATCCGCAGCAGAATTTTCGGGATCTTGCGAAGTCTCTTCTGACGAAGACTCGGCCTTGGCAGAGTCGTGCGACTTCTTCAGCGAGCCGAAGAGGGCTGCGAGGGCTTGAAACACGGCTGCTATGATTTGCCATGCGTTTGCTTTCTTATCTTTCTTTGCCATGATATAAAGAACAAAATTTCTCAAGATTAAACAAAATTATTTAGAAACGCGCGAAGCGCAATTGGAACAGGCTTCAGCCTCTGGAGCTGCCCGCAGGCTCTTGCGGCCCTTGTATTGTTTGTTGGCAGGACGGGATAAATCCCTATACTATCTCCGTCCTATTATCCTCTGGAACGCCCGCAGGGCAAGCGCCGGGCTACTGCCCCGAGGGCGGCTTCTCCCTATATCGGTAGTCAATACCTATGAGCGCTCCTACGAAAGTGAGGGTCTCGCCATAGGCGGTCAGTACGGTTGGGTCGATGACGCCACGAGGTGGCAGGAAGAGTGCGATGCCCACCAGCGTCAGCCCAAACAAGGTGGCGATGATGGCTATCATCAGCTGCACCCAAG
>CAMGMU010000023.1 GCA_946059305.1 uncultured Bacteroidales bacterium
ATACCGAAAAGTAGGGAGTAAAGTGGTCAAAAGTAGGGAGTAATGACTGAAAAAGTGGGACTTGATGATTCCTTACTCTCGGATGTGTAACGTTTGTAACACTTGTAGCGATTTGTCTATTTGCTTAGGAAAGTGTCTTTTCCTAAAAAAAGTAGACAGGTTAATACTTTTTTTCCTAAGAAAGTAGACAGTTTCCTAAAAACATAGACACTTTCCTAATTTTGTTGACAGTTGTCAGACTTGGTAGAGGAGGGGTCCTCAGAGGCTGCAGCTGCAGCCTCTGAGGATTGTCTAAGGTTTCAGGAAAAGTTTAGAAAAATATAGTGCGAAGTATAAGCCACCTGGATGCCTTATCGAAGCCATCGTCAACGCAGCAGTTGAGCGAGGCAGCCAATGTGGCCAATCGAACGGAGATAGTATAGGGAGCTATCCCGTCCTGCCAACGAACAATACGAGAATCGCAGCAGATTGCTGCGATATCACTATAAGCAAGAGCCGCAAAGATGCAGCGAAGCGGCAGCATAGAATGCAGCGAAAGCAGCGAAGCAGCGAAGTACAAGCGGCCAAATGCAGCAGCATGTTCTGCAGCCTGCTGCCTATCTGGAGCGCGAGCTCCGGTGTATTGTTTGTTGGCTGCTGATAGTATCTGCAGAATTTGGCGAGAAACTCGAAGAGGAAATCAGCCAAGGGCTGGAGCTGGCTACAGCCAAGGGCTCGGTAGAGTCGTTGCTCGACCTCTTGCCATCGGAGTTTGATAAGTCCGACCTCATCGCCCTCCGCGTGAAGCGCAAGCAATCCACCTCGCCTAATGCTATCCGCATAGTGCTCCACCGCTGGAAGAAAGCAGGCAAGATTGAGCAAGTGGATGGTCTTGCCAAATATCGGCAACTGAAAAAGAACTAACTAACCTTTACTATCATACTGAGATTATTGCAACGTTTTTCATAACAATCAAGAGTGCGCAGTCCGTGAGGATCGCGCACTCAACTTTTTAAAGCAGCGGATAATAGGACGGAGATAATATCTCCTGCCAACGAACAATACGCGAATCGCAGCATGCTGCGATATCACTACAAGCGAGCAGCAAGGCGCGCAGCAGCGAAGCGACAAAGCAGCGAGCAAAGCGAGCGTTACAAACAGTGCAGTAATGCTTTGACATACACGTCAAAGCGTTACAAACGTTACAAACAGCGAGCAGAGCGAGCGTTACACATTTTAGAGTAAGGATAACTGTCTTTTCCTGAAAAAGTAGACACTAAAAATCTACTTTTATGAGGAAAAGACACTATGCCTATTGGCGGTTGCTGCTTGGATATTAGTTTTCAAACTTCAACTCACCATCTTTCAAATCCACGATAACGGGTTTGCTCGGATCAACTTTACCGCCGATAATCTGCTTCGAGAGCTCGTTGAGCACCAATCGCTGGAGGGCGCGCTTAACGGGTCGTGCACCAAACTGCGGGTCGTAACCTTCATGGCCGATATAGCGGATTGCATCGTTGGTAATACGCAAGTCAATACCTTGCTCCATGAGCATCTTGTGCACAGCGCTCACTTGCAAGCCCACTACGTCTTGAATCTCCTTCTCCGTAAGCGGCTTAAACATGATTGTTTCATCGATTCGGTTCAAGAACTCCGGACGGATGGTTTGCTTGAGCAGTTCAAATACCTGTCGCTCTGTTTGCTCGGTAGGAATGCCCTTTTCTTCGTTTTCGCGAATGAGTTGGCTGCCGAGGTTGGAGGTGAGAATGATGATGGTGTTCTTGAAATTAACGGTTCGCCCTTTGTTGTCGGTCAAACGGCCATCGTCGAGCACTTGCAGCAGCACGTTGAATACATCTGGGTGCGCTTTCTCAATCTCATCAAACAATACGACTGAATAGGGTTTGCGGCGAATGGCCTCGGTGAGTTGACCGCCCTCGTCGTAACCTACATATCCCGGAGGGGCACCAATGAGTCGCGTCGCTGAGAACTTCTCCTGGTACTCTGACATATCTATTCGAGTCATCATGTTTTCGTCGTCAAAGAGATAGTCTGCCAGCGCTTTGGCGAGCTCCGTTTTACCTACACCGGTGGTACCGAGAAAAATGAAACTGCCGATGGGTCGCTTGGGGTCTTGCAATCCTGCACGGCTACGGCGGATAGCGTCGCTAACGGCTACGATAGCATCGTCTTGGCCAATCACGCGCTTATGCAATTCCTCCTCCAAGTGCAGCAATTTGTCGCGTTCGCTCTGCTGCATGCGGCTCACGGGGATACCCGTCCAGCGGCTTACCACTTCAGCAATATCATCGGGGTTGACCGTGTCGTTGATCATCTGCCCGCCATTGTTTCGGAGAGCTTCTTCTGCTTCACGGATCTTCTGTTCTGCTTGCTGTATCTTGCCATAACGAAGCTCGGCCACGCGCTCATAATTGCCCTCACGTTCAGCCACTTCAGCATCGTGCTTCATCTCCTCGATGTGCTGTTTCTCCGTTTGGATGGTGTCGTATTGCGCTTTCTCTTGGCGCCATTGCTCGCGCATCTTTTTTGCTTTCTGCTTCAGTTCATCGAGCTGCGTGGAGAGCTGCTGGAGTTTGGGCTTATCGTCTTCCCGGCGGATAGCCTCGCGCTCAATCTCCAACTGCTTAATCTGCCGCTCGAGCGTATCGAGCTCTTCCGGTACGGAGTCCATCTCCAGCCTGAGTTTGGCGGCAGCTTCATCCACCAGGTCGATAGCTTTATCCGGAAGAAAACGGTCGGAAATGTATCGGTTGGAAAGCTCCACGGCAGCAATCAAGGCACTATCCTTGATGCGCACATGATGGTGGTTTTCGTAACGCTCTTTCAAGCCACGGAGGATACTGATGGTGGCCGCCTCGTCAGGCTCCTCTACCATCACGATTTGGAATCGGCGTTCCAATGCTTTGTCCTTTTCGAAGTACTTCTGGTATTCGGATAGAGTAGTAGCACCAATAGCGCGGAGTTCGCCTCGTGCCAATGCCGGCTTGAGGATATTGGCGGCATCCATCGCACCACTCGACTGACCTGCGCCAACGAGCGTATGAATCTCATCGATGAAGAGGATGATTTCACCAGCGGCATTCACCACTTCGTTGATCACGCCCTTGAGTCGCTCCTCAAACTCGCCTTGATACTTTGCGCCGGCAATCAGCGCACCCATATCGAGCGAATAAATGAGTTTCTGCTTCAGGTTTTCGGGCACATCGCCTCTTACGATACGGTGCGCCAGCCCCTCGGCGATGGCTGTTTTACCTACACCCGGTTCGCCTATCAGGATAGGGTTGTTTTTGGTTCTGCGGCTTAGGATTTGCAGCACTCTGCGAATCTCATCGTCGCGGCCGATAACGGGGTCAAGTTTGCCTTGACGGGCACGCTCATTCAGGTTGATGGCGTACTTTTCGAGATTTTCATTTTTCATATTCATAGTTGTAATGTATTTGCTTAGAAAATACTTGCTATCGCAGCACCCTGCATGCAGGATGCTTATCGGTGGGCTATCAATTTAAGTGCCAATGCAGAAAAGTCTGCCAAAATGTCATATTCGTGGCATTATTCACGTCAAAATTTGCATATTCCAGAAAAAAGCAGTACCTTTGTAATCCAAATCCTAATGTTTATGCGTAAGATTAAGTGTCTCCTTATTTTTATAGTATGTATATGCGTGCCTCAAGTGTATGCTTCCGATGATGTAGCAGGTGCTTGGGCTTCTCTTTCTATAAAGAAAAATTTCAATCATGGCTTGGGCTTGACTTTCCGCGGGGAGTATCGTGCAAAAGATAATCTGACTTCTACGGATGTGTTTTTCCTCCGCTTAACGGGCAGTTATAAACCATGTCCGTATTTCTCTACCGCTCTCGCGTATGATTTCCTTGGTTCGTCTCAAAAGGGTGGGACGTATGGTGCGCTTGTGCTCTCGCCTTACCTGAAGCAGCAGCATCGTATCTTGTTTGATCTTCAAGAAATGTATAAGGTAGGGCAATGGTCGTTTCTTTTTAGGCAACGCTTTCTCTCAGCATACGCCAGCCCGCTTACGGTGGCGGCTACGGATTCGCTTGGCCAAGCGGCTGAGGCTTCCTTACCAGGGGCATGGACGCATATCTTGCGCCTTTATCCGCAGGTGACTTACGCCATCCCGAACTCGCGTTGGGCACCCTATCTTGGCGTGGAATTCTATGACAGCCTGAAGCCGGGCGAGCGATTCTTCCTGCAGCAGTATCATCTTTTTGCGGGCACATCGTTTAAGATCAACGACATGCACACCCTGCAGTTCGCTTACGTGCTCCAGCACAAGACGCCTACCCGCACGCCCTCCCGCCGCATCCATACGCTCTGCGTCAATTATATCATCACTTTGTAAGAGGGACGAAGAGACAAAGACAAAGAGACAAAGAGACGAAAAGACGAAGAGACAAAGAGACAAAGGGACGAAAAGACGAAGAGACGAAGAGACAAAGAGACGAAGAGACGAAGGGACGGAGGAAAAATGCTTTACGGGCTCTGAAAATTGAGAAAAAGAGAGTCGGATAGCGCAATTAAGGCGTTGCAACAATAAAAATTCGGCTTTTTTACGAAATAATTTGGTAGTATCAAAAAAAATTACTAATTTTGCAATCGAAATAATTTTCCCCGTAAGGGGTATGTTTAACAACCCAAAAATACTACAATTATGGCTTACAAAATTTCTGAAGATTGCGTAGCTTGTGGTACTTGCATCGACGAATGTCCGATGGGTGCAATTTCTGAAGGTGATATTTATTCTATCAATCCGGATGAGTGCACCGAGTGTGGCACTTGCGCAAGTGTATGCCCGAGCGGTGCTATCTCACTCTAATTGGATTGAGAAAGCATAGCATAGGCGGCCCGCTCGGGTCGCCTATTTTGTCCCTTTCGCTGGCGTTGGGCATGTTTCAGAAATAGTACGTCATATTGCTGCCGTCTGTATAGCTTGGTTTCGCTATGAAAAAATGCATTTTCCCCATCCTTATTTTTCTGCTCCTGGTGCTTTCCGTTATCGACTTGATGGTAGGCGCTGCGGATATTCCTTTTTCAGCTTTGTGGACGGACGGGTTGGAGCATCGTATCTTGATGCAACTACGTTTGCCCAAAGCGCTAACGGCTGTGATAGCGGGTGTAGCCCTTTCGTTGAGTGGCTTGCAGATGCAAACGCTCTTCCGTAATCCCTTAGCGGGACCGTCAGTCTTGGGCGTAAGTAGTGGTGCTACCTTAGGTGTGGCGTTTCTTGTGATGCTCGGCTCGGTATTGGGCTTCTCGGCCGCCTCCGGATGGATGATTCTCTGTGCGGTATTGGGGGCAATGCTTATTCTTTTGGTGGTGCTGTTTATCAGCTTCAGAGTGCAAGGTGGTGCTACGTTGCTTATCGTAGGCATGATGATTGGCTCGGTGGCTGGGGCGCTGGTGAATGTGCTGCAAAACTATGCCGATCCGGATTCGCTCAAGCTGTATATCACCTGGACGTTAGGCTCGCTTGCAGCCGTAGGGTGGGCAGAAATGCGATGGTTGGTTGCACTCTTTCTTGCGGGTACAGCACTTGCCATACTGCTCATCAAGCCGCTCAATGGCTTGCTGCTTGGAGAAGATTATGCGGCTTCGCTGGGGATTCCTATACGACGAGTACGCACGTTGCTGATTCTCTCTACAGGTTTGCTGGCGGGAGGCGTAACGGCTTTTTGCGGACCGATAGCTTTCGTAGGCGTTGCCGTTCCGCATATTGCTCGCGGGTTGATGCGCACTTCCAACCACCGACTTACGCTTCCAGCAGCCGCTTTGGTTGGAGCCGACTTGCTCCTGCTATGCGATATCATCTGCTATAGCGCTACCTATCCCTTACCCATCTCTACCGTGAGCGCCCTCTTTGGTGCTCCTATCGTCATCTGGGTTATCCTCCGCCGATAGGGGCTTGCGTGCCGTTTTTTTGCCCATTTTTCGGGAGTAATCTCGAACTGCTAATAGCCAAAAATTTTCCATTTTGTGCAGTTTAGAGGGTCAAAAATTTTCCATTTTGTGCAGTTTAGAGGGTCAAAAACTTTCCATTTTGTGCAGTTTAGAGGGGTAAAAACTTTCCATTTTGTGCAGTTTGGTAAAAAAATTCTTGCGTAATTCATTAATTATTAGTAACTTTGCAGCCGAATTCAAAAACTCGCTGATATGGATAGAATAGAGCAAATACTCAGAGACCAAAGAGAAGAACTGCTTTCTACGGATTTTTCTCAGTTTATCACTCGTCCGGAAGAACAGGAGATAGACCTCAATAGCCGATTGGCGCAGATAGTAATAGGTGTGCGCAGGTGTGGCAAATCTACGTTGTGTCAAAAAGTCCTTTCTCAGAGCAACGTGCATTTCGCTTATGTCAATTTTGATGATGAGACGCTGGCTACTGTAAAGAGTTCGCAGCTCAATGATATTTTGGAAATGCTATATCGCATCTATGGTCCGTTTACGCATCTCTTTATGGACGAGATACAGAATATTCCCAATTGGCACCTGTTTGTGAATCGGTTGCTGCGGCAGGGTGTTCACTTGGTTCTTACAGGCAGTAATGCCAATCTCTTGAGCGGCGAATTATCCACCCATTTAACGGGCCGATATAGCGAAATACGGCTGTACCCTTTTTCTTTTGCAGAGTATTGTCAGGCTAAGGGGCTTGGCTTGGATGCGCTCACAACGAAAGAGAATGGTTTGCTTCTTCATGCCCTTGACGCTTACCTCATGCAAGGAGGGTTCCCGGAGACCATCGATATGACTCTGCAAGATAAATATATAAATTCGCTCTATGCTGCCATCATCTCTAAGGATATCTGCCAGCGCTACAAAGTGCGATATAAAAAAACATTGCAGCAGATAGCTAATACGCTCCTTGACCAATTCTGCCAAGAGGTATCGTATAGTAACCTTCAGGCGAACTATCAACTGAGTTCCTTGCATACAGCAAAGAATTATGTATCGTATCTTGAAACCGCGTATCTGATTTGCCTCGTACCGAAGTTTTCATTTAAGAGCATAGAGCGGCAAACGAGCAGAAAAGTGTATGCTATTGATAATGCTTTTATTACGGATCATGATGATGCTGTTCTTACGGATAGCTTCGGATGGCGCTTAGAGAACGTGGTGGCTGTAGAGTTACTGCGAAGAATGAAGCATGCTACTCAGCAGTTGTTTTATCTGCGTCAGAATAAGAGTTATGAGGTTGATTTCTGCATAGCCGATCGCAATCGTATTACCGAATTGATTCAAGTTACATACGATTTTTCTCAACCCAAAACCAAACTGTATAATCGCGAGATCGGTGGTTTGCTTAAAGGCTCAGCGGCTACCGGTTGCACCAATCTGACCCTCATCATGATGTCCGGCGAAACGGGAGATATAGTGATTGAGGGCAAGACCATCCATCGGGTCTTGGCAGTGGATTGGTTACTTGGCAGGAACTCCGCCATTTGATGCTTTCTCCAATCGTCGTCCCTGCTGATAGACGAGCATTGCCCGCTACTAATGCATACAAATGCCCTCCAAAATTTTTCGGAAGGCTTTGTATAATGCGCTTGCGCTTAGAACTATTGGAATGCGCTTGAAACTCTTTGGAACAGCAGCTTAGCTGCCGCCTCCGACTACTGGAACGCGCAAAGCGCGAATGGAACATAAAAAGGCCCTCGCAATGGAGAGCCTTTTTATTATAGCTTCTGTCCTAAGATGGTGTATTTCTCGCCATCTTTGAGGATAATAATATGTCCATCGCGGAAGAACTTGCGTACATTTGATTCGGAAGGAATCGTCTCAACAGAGGTTTCGCTTAAGGTGTCAAACGAACCGGCATAATGCGCTATTATATTTCCTCCTTCATCTTGGGCATCTAACGTGTACTCATAGTGCGTGCCGCGATTTAGTTCTCTGACGGTGAACTGATAGCCATCAACCGTGAGTTGAGCGGCGGAAGGATGCTGCGAACTATCCTTAGCGGGTGCATAGGCTATCGATGTTAACACCCCTTGCGAATCGAAGATCAGGGTGCGGAATACTTTGCCATATTTCTTGATGATAATCGAGTAGGTGTCGGCTCCATCTGTAGCCGGCCAAATGAACGTTGCAGAAACCGAATCAGCCACTACCGTCACATTATTGTCCGTAAGGTTTGTATCCGCGGAATCAAGGCAAACGATATAAAAATTTCCCCAAACGGCATCCGAACTGTAATCAGTTTTGCTGCTGCACGGCACATATAGATAGGCGTTAAATATGGTAAATGCTTTATTCTCGGCAAACGGAGGATTCGTAGGATTGCAATAGATAATATGCAAGTTTCTGCAATAACCAAAGGCTTTTTCTGCAATCCTCTCTACGCCTTCACCTATGAATAATTTGCCCAAATTTTGGCAATTGGCAAAGGCATATTCGCCAATGTACGTAGCCGAGTCTGCTATTCTGACAACATGGATTGAATCGCGGAAGAGCAACCACGGAATGGATGCGTTCGAGAAATCATACATATCTCCCAATCCCGTGATATTCAGCTCGTTATTCTCGTAATTCCAATAGAGGTTGTCGCCGCATTGGCCGGAAAAAGTTTGGGCAAACTCCGCTGTAATGAGCGTATCTTGGGTGAGTTTGACTATTCTCGGATTGGTCACAGAATTATCGCTCCATTTTACGAAATGATAACCAAAATTTGGAGTAGCAGAGATAATAGCCATACTATCGCATTCCGAAAATTGATCAATCATAGCCGTGCCGAACATTTCGTTTGATGATTGAATTTGCAGCGTTGGCGAAGGAAGACTTGTCAAGTAAAATTGATTCCATGGCGCAATATTATAAGCCGAAATACTGCTGCAGGGCACCCTAATTGTGCAGGTCGTAGGTACTTTAGAAAATATTTTTGCATTACTATCGCACGCAGGTGGAGTAGTTGCTTTGCAAATGATTGTCATTAGTTGCGTGCAATTGCTAAATGCATAACTTCCGATGCTCGTTACGCTATGGGGAATAGTGATGGTGTTCAAACCCGAACAGCCTGAGAATGAACCACTTCCGATGCTCGTTAAGCTATCAGGGAGGATGAAGGATGGAATATTGGAGCAATCCTTAAACGCTTCAGAGCCAATGCTTGTGATGCTGTTGGGGAGTTGGAGCGACGAAAGCGCGGAGCAGGATTCGAACGCATTATTTCCAATACTGATTAGGCTGTTTGAGATGCCTAATTGGGTAAGATTAGAGCATTGCTTGAACGCCCTGTCCCCAATGCTTGTTACGCTATTGGGGATATTGATGGAGGTAAGCGCGGAGCAATTCAAAAAGGCTGCTGTTCCTATGCTTGTCACGCCATGGGGGATATTGATGGAGGTAAGTGCGAAGCAAAAATAAAAGGCCCTGTCCCCAATGCTTGTCACGCCACTGGGGATGGTAATCGATGGCAGATTGGTGCAAGAGCAGAAAGCACCTTCTTGGATTGCCGTTAGGCTGTCAGGGAGGGTGACGTAGGTGAGACCTGAGCAATTAAGAAAAGCATAACTACCAATGCTCGTGATGCTATTAGGAAGGGTGATGGAGTCAAGCGCTACGCAATCGCTGAAAGCTTCTTCCCCGATGCTGGTTACGTTATTTGGTACAACTGTATTGGAGACGCCTCTAATGAGGGTGTTGGTTTCCGTATGGATGATTGCATTACAATTATTGCGCGAATCGTAAGTCGGATTATCTTCGTCTACTACTATAGTAGTAAGGCTGCCGCAAGCATAGAAAGCGCCCTCCCCGATGTTCGTTACGCTATGGGGAATCGTGATGGAGGTAAGATTGCATGAATAAAAAGCGTATTCCCCAATACTCGTTACGCAATACGTTGTTCCATTGTACGTCACGGTGTCGGGAATAATCATAGTCGGGCTCGAATAGGAAGAAGAACGAAATGTGATTTCCACTGTACTGTCACTCGTTATCGTATAATATAAGTCGCCGTACTGAAAATTCTGAGCTTGGGTACTGAGGGCTGTCAATAAAGCAGCTACTACAAAGAGGAAAATCCGATTCATATTATTGATTCAACTGCAGATGAGCAGTTTCGCTTGCAAAATTACGAATATTTTTTGGTATTACCAAATTTTCCGACAAAAAAACGCAGCTCATAGGCTTTTCGTAAGGAATAGGCGATTTTTTGTGCATCCCGCCTTGCCCTATCATCGTATTACCAGCGCTCGTGCATCTAGCTTACATCTAGCTTACATCTAGCTTACGTGTACGTGCGCTGTAAGCTAGATGTAAGCTAGATGCACGGTAGCAGCGTGTAGGATGGGGGATAAGTCTTCGATGGAAGGGTGCGCGTCACACGCGCACCAAATAAAAACGCTCACAACTGATACATGCTCCTCACCTAAGCTTGCTTAGCTTAAGCGCTTACTCAAAGCGCTTTGTATAGGCGACTCTGCTAATGGCGCATAGTTTTATCGCTCATTACTTGCGGGGGTGGAGGCAGGGGGATTCATTCCAAAGGACCCAAAGAAGGAAAAGCATTAGATAAAAAAGATACTTAAACAGGTATTCGTGCCAGAAAACAAATTGTTCAGGATGAAACTCGCACAACATATTAATCAAGCTGATGCGCAATAGGTTGAAGCCGTGAATGAGCACCCAACCTAATGGGATATACCACAATTTATGCACGTGCTTTCCGCGGGCAAAGAGCATGATAATCAGCCAGATAAACGACTGCTTGATAGCTGTGCAGCTCCATGCTATTTGGCTTATGAAACCGGAGCTGAATGCGATGATATCGGGCTCGAAGTAGCAGACGGTAGGTCGGAAAAGTTGGATAATTGAGGCTACTCGCTCAGCTACGTATTGCGCGCACGCGTTAAAATAAGGTGTGGCGTTCGCTCCGAAGATCGTCACGATGTTGTTGGAGTCATCGCCCTTAACAGCCCATTTCCAAAAGGCATTCGCACCAAACAGACAAACCGCAAACAGCAGAATGTCCGTGTATGGTGCGAGCTTTTTATATAGGGCGGAAAGATTCAAATCAGATTTTCGTTTTTGCAAAAGGCACTTCACTGATGTCGCAGAACTGCCCATCAAGATACTTATAATAAGCCGCTTGTGCAATCATGGCGGCATTATCCGTTGTGAAACTGAATGGCGGAATAAACACCTTAGCCTGATAGCGCTTGCCGTAATCCACAAACGCAGCACGGAGTCCGCTGTTGGCACTCACTCCTCCTGCTACTGCTACCGTATTGATATTCAAGTCTTTAGCGGCCTTCCGGAGTTTCTTCATCAGAATCTCAATTACGGTCTTTTGGAGGGATGCGCAAACGTCTTGCTTGAGGGTGGGGATATATGCCTCAAGCGCCTCTACCGAATCCACCTGATGCGTTTTCATGAGGTCGCGCAAGGTATAAAGAAACGAAGTTTTTAGGCCGGAAAACGAGTAGTCATAGCCAGCGATATTGGGTTTTGCAAAGGCGAACGCCTCTGGATTGCCCTCCTTAGCGAGCTTATCAATCCAAGGGCCGCCGGGGTAGGGAAGCCCCAGCACTTTGGCGCATTTGTCAAACGCCTCTCCGGCAGCATCGTCAATCGTCTGCCCAATAATCTCCATCCGATTGGGTGAAAGCACCTTCACTATCTGCGAGTTGCCTCCGCTTACGAGCAGGCAGAGGAAGGGAAAATCGGGGTGCTGCAGCGGCAGTTGTTCGGCCGTCATTCCTTTAATCATCCCAGCATTCACCATATCTTCTGAAGGCTCAACGAAATGCGCCATGATATGCCCTTGCAGGTGGTTGACATCGATGAGTGGGATATGGAGTGCCAAGGCCATGCCTTTGGCAAAACTGGTGCCCACAAGTAGCGAGCCGAGCAAACCGGGGCCGCGGGTGAAACCAATAGCGGAGAGCTCCTCTCTGCTTACGCTTGCGCGACGAAGAGCCGCATCTATCACCGGTACGATATTCTGTTGATGAGCTCTGCTCGCAAGCTCCGGCACTACACCTCCGTATTCTTCATGCACTTTCTGAGAAGCCGTTACGTTGCTCAGAAGCAAGCCGTCACGAATAACGGCTGCCGAGGTGTCGTCACAAGAAGACTCAATAGCTAAAATTGTGATATGTTTTTTATCTGATGACATACTATCTGTAATTTCCCGCAAAATTACGAAAAACTTTCGGTATGAGCAAGCTCATAAGCTGAAAAACTGCTCCGAAATGCATAATCACCCTATTTTTTTATAAAAATAGCGTATTTTTTTGCGTAATTGGGAAAAAATTCGTACCTTTGCACTCTAAATTGCGCTAAATATGTTTTTATACTTCATATTGTTTAGAATAACAGCTTGGTTTAATCCGAAGGCGCGCAAGATTGTTCGCGGCCAATCGGCTACGATCAAGCGCCTGAAAAAGGAAACTTTTCAAGACCGATATGTGTGGTTTCACGCAGCTTCGGTGGGCGAATTTGAGCAAGCTCGTCCGATTATTGAGCGCCTCAAGCGTTTGCATCCGGAGAAAAAGGTGTTGCTCACGTTTTTCAGTTGTTCGGGCTATGAACTCAGGAAGGATTATGAGTATGCCGATTTGGTTTTGTATCTGCCTTTTGCTACTCGGCGCAACGCGAAGTTGTTTTTGCAGAAGCTGCCAATAGAGATGGCTGTCTTCATCAAATATGAGTATTGGCCGGCCTATCTGAAAGCGCTTAAGAAACGCGATATTCCTACCTATGTGATATCTGCCGTTTTTCGCGAGCATCAGCTGTTCTTCCGCTGGTATGGTGCTCCTTATCGCCGTATGCTTAAGCTCTTCTCACTTCTTTTTGTGCAGGACGAGCGTTCGCGCGATTTATTGGCGCGCTACGGCATCGATAAGGTAGTGGTAGCCGGTGACACGCGTTTTGATAGGGTGGTGGCCGTGGCTGATGAGTCGTTCAGTTGCTTGCAGATGCAGTGTTTTTTAGAACCGGAGATTTCGCCATTATCGAATATCTATTCGGATAAACGCAAGGTGGTGATAGCCGGCAGCACGTGGCCAGAAGATGAGGCGTTGTTAGCGCGTTATATGGAAGAGCATCCGGATATTAAACTTGTATTGGTGCCCCATGAACTTACGTCCGAGCATTTGCACGATATCTTCAATCGTTTTAAAGGACGGTTCGTGCGTTTCTCTGAGGCTACGATGCATAATCTATCTACAACGTCGATGTTGGTGGTGGATAAGATGGGCCTCCTATCGCATTTGTATCGATACGGACAAGTGGCTTATATAGGCGGTGGATTTGGCGATGGCATCCATAATACCCTCGAAGCGGCCGTATATGGTTTACCTGTGGTGTTTGGCCCAAAATACCATAAGTTTCGTGAGGCAGAAGAACTTGTAGAGACGGGTGCAGGGCTGCCAGTGAAGGATTATGAGACGTTTGCTGAGGCGATGGATCATGCCCTCGCAGAATACCCTACGCTCGGACCGATTGCTCGTGATTATGTTCGCAATGCCAAAGGTGCTACTGCCCGAATCTATGGCGCATTGTTTGAATAGTGGAGCGTTAGAGCATTGAATATGGTGCGTTTTACCATTCCCAAAAACAGAAAATTGATACATAAGAAATATGACAAAACCCAGCATTCCCAAGGGCACGCGCGATTTTACTCCGCTTCAAATGGCCCGCAGAAATTATATCTTTGATACCATCAAGTCGGTTTTTCGCTTGTATGGTTATCAGCAGATAGAAACGCCCGCAATGGAGAACCTCTCGACGTTGATGGGTAAGTATGGTGAAGAGGGCGATAAGTTGCTCTTTAAGATCCTCAATAGTGGCGATTGGAAACAGGCTATCACGCCTCAGATGCTCGCTGAAAGCACAATCGGTCAACTCACTTCCAAGGTGTCAGAAAAGGGATTGCGCTACGACTTGACAGTGCCTTTTGCCCGTTTTGTAACGCAATACAGAAACGATATTCAGTTCCCCTTTAAGCGCTATCAGATTCAGCCGGTATGGCGCGCAGACCGTCCGCAGAAAGGGCGCTACCGCGAGTTTTATCAGTGCGATGTAGATGTGGTGGGAACCGACTCGCTGCTCTCCGAATTGGAACTCATTCAGATTGTAGAAGAGGTGTATCGCAGGCTCGGAATCAACGTATGTCTGAAGCTCAATAACCGCAAGATTCTCAGCGGAATAGCCGAAGTGATTGGCGAGGCAGACAAGATTGTGGATATCACGGTGGCCATTGACAAACTCGATAAGATTGGGTTGGAGAAGGTCAACGAAGAGCTTCTTGAGAAAGGCCTTCCGCAAGAGGCTGTGGATAAGCTTCAGCCGATTCTTGCGCTTAGCGGTACCAATAGCGAGAAGCTGCAAACGCTCCGCGAGGTGTTGGCTTCGTCAGAGGTAGGTATCAAGGGTATAGAGGAAACGCAGACGATCCTCGATTACGCTGAAGCGGCTGATGTTCAGCTTCTTATTGAACTCGACCTCACCCTCGCTCGTGGACTCAATTATTACACGGGTGCCATCTTTGAGGTCAAAGCGCTCGATGTACAGATGGGCTCCATCACCGGTGGCGGACGATACGACAACCTCACTGGTATCTTCGGTATGCCTGGTGTTTCAGGAGTAGGCATCAGTTTTGGCGCTGACCGTATCTACGACGTGCTCACCGAGCTTAATCTCTATCCTGCTGATGTGCTCGTTGGTACGCAGTTGCTCTTTGCCACCTTCGGGCAAGCTGAGCTCAACTATGCCGTAAAATGGGCGAAGCAACTTCGTGCGGAAGGATTCTCCGTGGAGGTATATCCTGAGCCGCAAAAGATGAAGAAGCAGATGACCTATGCTGACCAAAAGCAGATTCCTTATGTGGCGATTGTTGGCTCTGATGAGATGGCTGCCGGCAAGGTGATGCTAAAGAATATGCAGTCAGGCGAGCAGCAACTTGTGTCGCTCGATGAGCTCCTTTCCATCCTTCGTTAATTCTCTCAATGAACAATTATGAATACCGAACAAGAGTATAGTGAAGTCATCACAGCATGCCGGAAAATCTACACGCTTAAGATGAAAGACTACGGCCCTTCGTGGCGCATCATGAGGCCACAGACGGTTAATGATCAGTTGTTTATCAAAGCTAAAAGGATTCGCACCATCGAGATGACGGGCGTCAATCTGGTGGGCGATGATATCCGAGGCGAACTGATGGCTATTGTCAATTACTCCGTTATGGGCATCATCCAGCTCCGTTTCGGCTTTGCTGATTCGGTGGATATGACCGCAGATAAAGCTACTGAGCTCTACGATGCCATCACCACCGAAGCGCGCGAATTGATGCTCCGAAAGAATCATGATTACGGGGAAGCTTGGCGAGATATGTTGCCCTCTTCGCTCACAGATATCATCCTTACGAAAATCAATCGGAATAAGCAAATCAATGCCAACGATGGCCGTACGCTCATTTCCGAAGGGGCTGATGGCAACTACTTCGATATGCTCAATTATGCAGTATTCTATTTGATTAAATATATGGAGGCAGACACATGAAACAAGTTTGGCATATTATAGGTTCAGTGAGCCGTACATTGCTCGCTTTTACCTTCCTTTTCTCCGGCTTTGTAAAGGCCATTGACCCACTCGGCACGGTGTATAAAGTGGAAGATTATTTTGCTGCTTTCGGCGGTTGGTTTAATTATTTTATTCCCGCCGCTTTACCCATTGCTCTGATGCTCATCCTCTTGGAGTTCACCCTCGGCTGGATGCTTCTTACCAACGTGTGGACGAAAGTGAGTTCGTGGCTTACGCTTGCTTTTATGCTGGTGATGACTCCCCTTACACTCTATTTGGCACTCACGAATGCGGTAGAAGACTGCGGTTGTTTTGGTGATGCCATTTACCTGACCAACTGGCAGACATTCTACAAGAATGTGGTGCTGCTCGTATTGGTGATTATTCTTTTGTTGACTAAGCGCCATATCCCTCGTACCTTCCTCTTGACGGTGGAAATATGCTTGACACTATTGGCTGCTGGCGTTGCTATTGGACTGATGACCTATTCGCTAACGCATCTGCCGCTGCTCGATTTCCGCCCCTATAAGATTGGTAATAATATTCCCGAGCTGATGGAGGTGCCGGAAGGGGCACCTGCGGATGAATACGAGGTGCGGTTTATCTACGAGCGCGATGGCGAACAGAAGGAGTTTACGTTGGCAGATTATCCGAAAGACGACTCTACGTGGACCTTCGTTGACCAAAAGAGTATCCTCATTAAGAAGGGTTATGAGCCCCCGATTCATGATTTTGTGGTGTATGACGAGGAATTTGAAGATATCACTTATGATATTCTTGAGGCAGAAGACGTGACCCTTGCCATTCTTTATAAGATAGAGAAAGCGGCTCCCAAGCAGGCTGCACGATTGGCGCAGATGGCTGAAGAAGCGGCATTCAATGGGAGATCTTTCTACCTCCTTACCGGCAGTGGCGACGAGGAGATTGAGGCATTCCGAGAGCAGTATCAGTATGATTACCCAATCTGCTTCTGCGATGGTACGGCCCTCAAGACGGTGGTGCGTGCCAACCCTGGCATCGTCACCCTGCATTATGGCACGGTTACGGATAAGTACAATCTGAGAAATCGTTAATACGCTTAATAGAAAAACGTTAATTTATTAATTTCTAAATAATTTAGGTACAAAAATGGAAAGAATTAAAATGGTTGCAGGCAACTGGAAAATGAACAAGACCCTGCAAGAAGGTGTAGCACTTGCTACCGAACTGAAAGAAGCTGTTAAGAACCCCAATTGCGCTGTGGTTATCGGTACACCGTTTATCCACTTGGCTACCGTAGCAGAGTTGCTCAAGGACTCGCCTATTGCTGTAGCTGCTGAGAACTGTGCTGACAAGGAGAAAGGAGCTTACACCGGTGAAGTATCGGCTGCGATGGTTCGTTCTACTGGTGCTGAATACTGCATCCTCGGTCACTCGGAGCGTCGTGCTTACTACCACGAGGATTATGCAATCCTCCGCGAAAAAACGCAGCTCGCTTTGGCAAACGGCCTTAAGGTGATCTTCTGCATTGGCGAAGTGAAGGAAGAGCGCGAAGCAGGCAAGCAGAATGAGGTGGTAAAAGCGCAGCTTGAAGGCAGCGTATTCAACCTCACGGCTGAGGAGTGGAAGAACGTAGTGCTCGCTTATGAACCCGTATGGGCAATCGGTACAGGTTTGACGGCTACTCCCGAGCAGGCTCAGGAAATCCACGCGTATATCCGCGGTCTTGTTGCGCAACGTTATGGTCAAGAGGTTGCTGATGCTACTACCATCCTCTATGGTGGCAGCTGCAACGAGAAGAATGCTGCTGAACTCTTCGCTTGCCCCGACATCGATGGTGGCCTTATTGGTGGTGCTGCACTCGTAGCTGAGAAGTTCCTCGCTATCATAGCTGCTCGTTAATTCAGCAAGCCGAACGATAGCTATTCCCTATAGGATAGGCGTATTAATTTCTACTTAAGGTGGGTTCTAAAAATAAGCTTTGTTACCTACAATAATGAATAGTTTTTCTTAAGTGGGAATTTTTAGAACCAACCTTAAATAACATCGAGGGTGTGTCAGAATAGGCACGCCCTCTTGTCTTAATATGAAATTCAAACCATTGGGCAGGAGCGGAAGATAAGCCTTGTCCGAAGCTTTTGTGTTTTCAGTTATAACAGAAAATTGTGATATGGGAGAGACTTCAATCGATGGGGCGGTAGGCATCTGATGCGTCTTGCGGACCGACTGGCACATGTTGCCAAGTGATACCATCATTGGCAGATTGGGGATTATCTATGTGAAGGATGCAGTAACCTGCGTTGTAATAATGGTCCTCGAGAGCATCAATGCGGAGGTATTTCACGTTCTTAAATTGCTGCAAGTCCCGGCAATGACCATGACCCTGCATAACGAGTTCAACGCCATATTGCGAGAATAGATACGCCAACTCGTAGGTTTCCTCAAGTGGCAAATTGGAGGTGTGCCCCTGCGATTGGTCTTTCTTCCAAAAATGAGTGTGGGTGTTTACGATGATATGTCGGTAATTGGCTGCTTTCGCTTCGCGTAGCGTGTTTTTGAGCCAATCCATTTGAAGTACGCCGAGGGTAGCAGAGGACGTGTCGATGAAGATAAATAAGTCCTCTCGTCCTGCAGGTGTACGCACCACAACGCAGAAATGCGAGGTGTGGTAATATGAGCGATATTCCTCCCATTGGTCGTAATAGATATCGTGATTTCCTGGAGTGCAATACATACGCACACCGGTTCTTTCCAGCGCTTTCACCCTCGACTGAAACAGCGGATAATGCCCCACCGCATTGACGATATCGCCCAAGCAGCAGCAGAATGGAGCAGAGCATACTTGTCCCAGAAGCGGGTGTTGCATCGCGGGGTAGGCATCGTTTATAACGTGCGTGAAGAACGTATCAAGGTTGATGGTGGTAGAATCTGTATGCACATCCGTCATGTAATATACTCGGTAGGCTTCCGCGTTGACATGAATGGTGTCAAACGGATGAATAGCGTTGTATTCCTCTGACTGCGTAAATCGTTCGTCAGCCAATTCGGATTTGGTATAAAACATGCCGAGCATGTCCAGATTACCTTGTGAGCAGGCCGTGAAAAGCAGTAAGACGACAAGCATACTAATAGTTACCAACAAGTGGGCTTGAGACCATATGGTGCAATGCCGATGAGCGGATGATGAATATTGAGGAAGCATACGAATGAGCTGTGTGGATGATTATGAAGTGAGTCTGAAATGGCAATGCTAAAACTTGTATGCAAAGCCGAATTTCGCTGTAGCGCCATAGAAATTGGCATTCAAGTGAAACATTCCTGTAGGCTTACATGTGGCTTCAAAAAGCAGTCGGAAATGGGAAGCAGCACGATAGGTGTATTCGAAATTGCTGCTGGGTGCAAAATCGTAGTAGCCGCCTAAAAAGAAAAGCGGTTGCCAGGGGCGTTCGAACTGCGTTTCATTGAAGTTGGCAAAGCCCATATAGATATTCCAGCGGCTGCATAAAGGACGAACATTGGCAGCGATGCGATACAGGAAATTAAACGGCTCGCACAAATACTCTTCTTCTGAATGCCAAGCACGGTCGTAAGAAGCCATGGTGCGGTAAAAACAACCTACTTGCGCCGAAACGTAATCCATTCGATAACCGATGCTGGTAGCCGTAATGGCGTCATGGATGCGGGTGCGTTGAATGGCCGAGTAATGGACAGTTGCATCGAAGAATAACTCGCCTATGGGCAAGGCCATCTTCGGTCGTACATTCAGTCCGGCGGAATAGACGTTGGATGAAAGTCCTTCTGCTATTAGCGTAATTTCCACGTGTTCATTTACGGGGAGGAATGCTTTGATTTGTGCACCCCCATAATGAAGCCATGTCTTATTGTAACCATATTCTGCAAGGAGCGTAAGGGAATACGGCTGATTGCCTGGCTTGGTTTTGGTTGGGGGCGCAGCATAAGTTGCTATTGCAGCCGTCAAGGCAAGGAGTATGACAAATTTTCTTAACACAATCTTATAATACATAACAATAACCTCGGGCACTCATTGTAGCAGAAATGCCCAAGGATGAATTAGAGATACGCCTTGAAGGCATTGAGGTAAATGGGATAAAAAGATTTGGATATTTCCTGATATTGCGTATAGAACTCCTGATCGGAGAGTTGGCCAGTCTGCCAAGCTCGGAAGATGGGATACCAACGTTCGCGAATCTGCTTCTCTGCCTCGGTGCAGAGTTTGTTCATGGCAGGATGCTGCTTATCGCCTTTCTGAATCCAACCGATATGGAGATAGTACTTGCCGTTGCTGATTTTCTCGGGGAAGAGATACTGCATTTTAATCTTCATGTTGGTGTCAGAGAAGGCGCTGTTCTCGTTATCTGCCGTTCGTTTGCTCTCCGCAGGAAGGATATCGCGGTCGGCCACTACGATAGGGAAACTTACGCCGCAGCAGGGGTAACCGAGGAGTGTCCATACGTCTCGTCCTTCGGCATAGAAGGTGCAGGAAGTGATCCTGCGGGGAATAAAATCCTGATCCACGCATACGCCCGATTTGGGGCAGTAGCATTCCGGTGTGCCGAGAGTCTCGTGGCGGAACGAGCGGCTGAAATGCTTAAGCAGCCATGCGTTGTCGATATGGAGATCGCCAGTGGGGTATTTAGCTTGCTGCTCGGCCATGATAGCCGAAGCCGTCTTGTAACGCTCTACACCCATTCGGTCTTTCGTGTTGCCAGCAAAAGCGTAATTGGTTTGCACTTTATATCCTTCAGGCAGCGCATTGACATCATAAGTTACATAGCGCCAATTATTGCATTCTACGTACATGCATCCTCCTTCTGCATCGCATACTCCGAAGTTGGTCTCCACGCCTAAGGGTTTGGGAAGGGTGTCGAGCAAATGGAGGAAATCTTCCACCGTACGGCAAACTGCGAGCGCTTTGTACATCACCTCGCCCTCACGATCCATCTGAATCTTACGAGGATCCTTGAGCCAACCATTGCTGAATCGGCGAAGCTCCTCTTTGAGTGCACTCGCATCCTGCCCTTGCCGCTCAAGCGCAAGAATGCGCTTCTGATAGTCGGCATAGAGGGAGTCTTCGTTGAAATTATAATCGGCCGTATTGAGGATGCTGAAACCATAGGAATTGGTGCCGCTCCATATCTCGCCATCGGCTACCGGAGAGTTTACGATGCCTACAAACCGCACGCCATTAACCTCCCACCATTGCAAGCGGTTGTCCAAGCAACCGGTATCGCGGTTCTTGAAGATAATGGGTTTGCCAGAAGCGGTGCGACGACCGCTGATCAGTACAGAAGTACAAGCTATCGAGCTCAAGGCCGACAACATGAATACGAAAAGAATGAGTTTACGCATGGTTAAGCAGTTAAGATGAGTGATATTTCCACCCTAAAATGAATATATAGTTGCCCTTCGCTGCTTAGAGAAAAGCCGGAAGAGAAAAAGTGACTGCCCATTTGGGCAGATGAATATGAAAAAACGCTTATATACGCACTTTTCCGGTGCAAAGGTACGAAGTTTTTTGCAAATATGCAAACGGGAAATAGAAAACAGGCGTTTTTTCTTACGAAAAATCGATTTTTCTTGGATTTTTTAGAGCGAAACTTGTTTTATTAAAAAAAAAGTACTATCTTTGCAACGCATTTTGTAACGTGACTAACTATTCCCTTATATGAACCGCACCAAAGAAGATATAGCTAAAGATTGGCTTCCGAGATATACCAATCGTGAACTTACGGATTTTGGCGAGTATATCCTCCTTACGAACTGGACCAAATACGTGGAGAAGTTTGCTTCGATTTATGGCGTAGAGGTGATGGGACGCGATGCTTCCATGCCCTCTGCTACTGCCAATAATATCACCATCATCAATTTCGGTATGGGCAGTCCGAATGCTGCTATAATCATGGATATGCTTGTAGCCATCGAGCCCAAAGCGGTGCTTTTCTTAGGAAAATGTGGCGGTTTGCGCGATAAGAATCAAATTGGCGACCTCATCCTTCCGATAGCTGCCATTCGAGGTGAAGGTACCAGCAATGATTACTTCCCGCCAGAGATTCCTGCCCTTCCGGCTTTTGCTCTCCAGCGCACCACTTCTTCGGCCATTCGCGATTTTCATAAGGACTATTGGACGGGTACAGTATATACCACTAACCGCCGCGTATGGGAGCATGACCTCGCTTTCTGCGAATACTTGCGCAGCACGCGTGCGCAGGCGGTCGATATGGAGACGGCAACGCTCTTCACCGTAGGTTTTCATAATGGAATCCCTACCGGTGCACTGCTCCTTGTGAGCGATATGCCGCTGCAAGAAGGGGGTATCAAGACGGCTGCAGTGGATAAACAGACAACGGCATTATATGCAGAAGATCATCTGAGAATCGGCATCAAATCGCTGATTTCGCTTCAGCATGGCAGCCGAACGGTTAAGCATCTGAAGTTCGACGCTGAATGAAGACCTATCAGCAAATATGTCAGGAGCTTCGAGCACAGAAATATGCCCCAGTGTATTTCCTTTATGGCGAGGAACCTTATTATATAGATAAGGTTGCTGATTGGATTGAGCATTATGCGCTGGATGAAACGGAGAAATCGTTTGACCAACAAGTGTTTTATGGCCGCGATATTCCGGATATCAATCCTGTGATTATGGCCGCCAAACGTTTCCCGATGATGGCTAAGCGCCAAGTGATTATTCTGAAAGAAGCGCAAGTGGTGAAGAAATGGGATAATTTGGAGAATTACCTCCAATCGCCTGCGGATACGGCCATCCTCGTGATTTGCTACAAGGGAAAGATTGACAAACGGCTCAAGGGACTTCGTTCAATCGATAAATCTCCTTATGCGATGGAGTCGGTCCAATTACGCGACTATCAAATCAATAAGTGGATTCTCGATTATATCCGCGATTGGAATGCTCAGGCAGCCGCTACCAAGCAGGTGCAGATTGATGAACGCGTGGTGCAACTGCTGGCTGACAGTCTCGGCAACGACCTCACTCGTATCACGCTTGAGCTGAAGAAACTGATTGACGGTCGCCCCGAAGGATGCCAGCTGATAGATGCTTCATTGGTGGAACGCAATATCGGAATCTCTAAGGATTTCAACGCTTTTGAGCTTCAGCAGGCGTTTGTTGACAGGGATATTCTGAAAGCCAATCGCATTACGCAGTATTTCGCAGACAATAAGAAAGAACATAGCATTCAAAAAGAGCTGACGATGGTGTTTGGCTTCTTCTCCAATCTGATGATCTTTCATTATTTGCCGGATAAAAGCGATCAGGCGGCTGCGGCTGCGCTCAAGATCAGTCCGTATGTGGTGAAAGATTATCGCAAGGCTGCGCAGGTGTATTCGAAGGGCAAAACGTTTCATATCATCGGCTATATCCGCGAGATTGATGCCCGTTCGAAAGGTGTGAATAACCCTTCGGCAGGCGATGCCGACCTCTGGAAAGAACTCGTTTACAAAATAATGCATTGAGGTGGGGCTCCGCATCCACTCTCATCCGGCTCGGCCGGCGGGGTATGATTTGGGTCAGCTTGCAACCCCGATTAAAAACTGCTAAAAGACCCATAATGTGTTACCCGGCGTGAGGGAAACCAAACGCCTTAAAAAATTAACATTTATGGCTTATTTATTTACATCCGAATCCGTTTCGGAAGGCCATCCTGATAAGGTGGCCGATCAGATTTCTGACGCAATTCTTGACAATTTTCTCGCTAACGATCCGCAGTCTCACGTGGCCTGCGAGACGATGGTTACTACTGGTCAGGTGGTGGTAGCTGGCGAGGTGACCAGTAACTCCTATATCGATGTGCAGGGAATCGTTCGTGATACTATTCGTCGCATCGGATATACCAAGTCAGCGTATAAGTTTGATGCTGATAGTTGCGGCATTTTTACGGCTCTTCATGAGCAGTCGTCGGATATCAACATGGGTGTGAGTAGAGGTGAGCAGATGATGCAGGGTGCCGGTGATCAGGGCATGATGTTTGGTTATGCCGTTGATGAAACGGATAACTACATGCCGCTTACGCTCGACATCGCGCACACGCTCGTATATACGCTCGCTCGCATACGAAAAGAAAATAAGGAGATGTTGTATCTCCGTCCTGACACCAAGAGTCAGGTGACGATTGAGTATGACGATGAGAATCGTCCCATGCGTATCCATACGATTGTAGTCTCCACGCAGCACGACCCGGATGTGACGCAAGAGCAGATTCGCAAGGATATAATCGAAGTGCTGCTTCCGCGTGTGCTCAGTCGTGACAGTCGTTATGAGCAGTTGTTCGACCGTTTCCTCAAGGAAGTGATAACGGGTGAAGCCAAGCTGTATGTGAACCCCACGGGGCAGTTCATTATTGGCGGCCCCCACGGTGATACCGGGCTTACCGGCCGTAAGATTATCGTAGATACCTACGGCGGCAGGGGTGCTCACGGTGGTGGCGCATTTTCTGGCAAAGACCCCAGCAAGGTGGATCGCTCCGCTGCTTATGCCGCGCGCTGGATGGCTAAGAACCTGGTGGCTGCGGGTGTGGCTAAAGAGGCGTTGGTGCAAGTGAGCTATGCTATCGGTGTAGCCGAACCAATCAGTTTGTGCGTTAATACCAACGGAACGGCCCTCGTTTCGCTTACCGATGCCGAGATTTCTGCTAAGTTGGCTTCCCTCTTTGATCTCCGTCCGGGCGCTATTGAGGCTACCCTCAAGTTGCGTCAACCCATATACGAAGAAACCGCTCGCTATGGGCATATGGGGCGCACTCCCATTACTACGACCAAGCAGTTTATCGACGGAAATGGACAACCCTTTACGCGCGAAGTTCAACTATTTACTTGGGAGAAACTGGATAGGGTAGAGGATATCCGAAAAGCATTTGAACTCTAATGCTCTCATTGGAAATACGATTTGACAACATCATTAATCCGTTATGACGAATAATCAAAAAAGTGGGCTGGTAGCAGGACTTATTGTCCTGCTATTGGTCATTGACCAAGTTATCAAAGTGTATATTAAACTGCATTTCCGCTTGGGAGAATGCGTAGAGATTTTCCCGTGGTGGCAGCTTTGCTTTGTGGAGAACAACGGCATGGCTTTCGGTATCGAGTGGTTTGATAAGCTTTTCCTCACGCTGTTCCGCATTGTAGCTGTGGGACTTCTGAGCTGGTATCTGCATGATATCATTCGTCGCGGATTCAAGATGGGGTATGTCGCTATTGTGGCGCTCATTACAGCGGGTGCACTCGGCAACATCATCGATTGTCTGTTTTACGGCATGATCTTCTCCCCGAGCACGCCTTATGAGGTGGCTACATTGGTACCATGGGGCGAGGGATACGGGCAGTTCTTCTATGGCCGCGTTGTAGATATGCTCTATTTCCCGCTCATCCATAATGCTGCTGGTGAGGTGCTGTTCTTCCGTCCGGTATTCAATTTCGCGGACTCCTGCATCACTGTTGCAGTTATTCTGATTTTGCTCTTTTACCGCAATACGCTCAACGATTCGCTCAATAAGGAGTCGATTGAAAAAGAAACGAAAGAAAAGTGAAACGACTGATTTGCATATTGCTCCCGCTCTTGTTCTTGAGTTCCTGCGCCATTCGTCCGGATGAGGTGCTCTCGAACCGTGAGATGGTCAGCTTGCTGGTGGACTTGCATTGTGCAGAGGGTATCTTACAAGTGGCAGGTTATAACTACGGCCATGAGTCAGACGTGGAGCAGTATTATCAAGTGATCTTGGATGAACATGGCGTCACGCAAGCGCAGTTTGACTCCTCGCTTGTGTGGTACACCGAGCATCCTGCGTATTTCAGCCGCGTCTATCCAAAGGTAAGGAAGCAGATTCAGCAACTTTTAGATGAGGCTCAGCTTAATCAAAACAGACTGAGCGACCGAAGGCTGATGGAAGAGAAGATTCGGCGTGACAGCCTCTTCTTGCAGCAAGAGCCGCCCCGCGATTCCATCGTGGAGCATCTGACTTGGCAGGTGCATCGATATTACGACGGAACGTTCTATCAAGCGCCCGAACCAGAGCCTTATTCCATTATTTTTGAGGAAAAAGAATAAAAAAACACGAAAAAATTTGCGTAATCCAAAAAAAAGCTGTAATTTTGCAGCCGATTTCTGCTTTTGGGTTAATTGTGCCCGGAGCAAAACGTATTTTTTATTATTCATCACGCTCGGTTGTGTAGTGTAAAGATGTCTATAGGCCGGGCCATAAAACAACAACAAAGTGAATACTTTAAGCCAGAAAACCATTTCTGTAAGCAAAGAAGCTGCTTACGCTCAGAAGGGTTGGGTTGTAATCGATGCTGAGGGTCAGATTCTCGGCCGCATGTGCTCGAAGGTAGCTAAAATCCTTCGCGGCAAGTACAAACCCTGCTTTACCCCCAATCAGGACTGCGGTGACAACGTAATCATCATTAACGCAGACAAAGTTCAGTTGACCGGTAAGAAAATGACCGATCGCGTGTATATCCGCTACACGGGTTATCCCGGTGGCCAGCGTTTCTCTACTCCTGAAGAGGAACTCAAGAAGAATTCCGCTAAGCTCCTTACCAAGGTTGTACGCGGTATGCTTCCTAAGAATCGCCTCGGTGACCGCCTCATCACCAATCTCCACGTCTTCGCAGGCGCAGAGCACAACATGCAGGCACAGCAACCTAAAGTTATTGACATCAACACTCTTAAATAATAAGCAATGGAAGTAGTAAACGCACTCGGAAGACGTAAAGCTGCAGTAGCTCGCGTTTTCGTAAGCGAAGGTAACGGCACGATCACTATCAACAAGCGTGACATCGCTCAGTATTTCCCGTCGTCTATCCTTCAGTTCATCGTTAAGCAGCCATTGAATAAACTTGGTGTTGCTGAGAAATACGATATCAAAGTTAACCTCGATGGTGGCGGCTTCAAGGGCCAAGCAGAGGCACTCCGCCTTGCTATCGCTCGTGCGCTCGTAAAAATCAATCCGGAAGATAAGGCTGCGCTCAAGGCAGAAGGCTTCATGACTCGCGATGCTCGTGAGGTAGAACGTAAGAAGCCCGGTCAGCCCAAGGCTCGCAAGCACTTCCAGTTCTCGAAGCGTTAATCTTTTCAGCATACTCCAAATCGCTCGGATGTCAGTTTTGGCCTACCGGGCGATTGTTGTGGGTAACCTGAAGGCTTCTGCGGACGTTTGCCCGCATACGGAGCCTGCGCTTTTGTCCACTGTTCAGACATCGGCGAAGGGGTGTACTCGCAGCGAAAGGAAATTATTTTAATATTCATTTCAATCTACAAACAAAAAAATGGCTCGTACCAATTTTGAACAATTGCTTGAAGCAGGTTGCCACTTCGGCCACCTCAAGCGCAAATGGAATCCGGCAATGGCTCCTTATATTTTCATGGAGCGCAACGGTATCCATATCATCGATCTGAACAAGACCGTAGTAAAAATCGACGAAGCTGCTGAGGCTCTTAAGGCTATCGCACGCAGCGGTCGTAAGATTCTCTTCGTAAGCACCAAGAAGCAGGGTAAGGACGTTATCGCTGCTGCTGCACAGAGCGTAGGCATGCCGTACATCTCTGAGCGTTGGGCTGGCGGTATGCTTACCAACTTCCCCACCATCCGCAAGGCTGTGAAGAAGATGACCTCCATCGATAAGATGATGAACGATGGCACTTTCGATAACGTTTCCAAGCGTGAGAAACTGCAGATTACTCGTCAGCGCGAGAAACTCGAGAAGAACCTCGGTTCGATTGCTGACCTTACTCGTCTGCCGTCGGCTCTCTTCGTGGTTGACGTAATGAAGGAGCACATTGCAGTAGCTGAGGCTCAGCGCCTTGGTATCCCGGTATTCGCTATCGTGGACACCAACTCCAACCCCAACGAGGTGGATTATGTAATCCCAGCTAACGACGATGCTTCGGCTTCTATCGAGGTTATCCTTGGCGCTGTTTGCGGTGCAATCAAGGAAGGTCTTGAGGAGCGTAAGGTTGAGAAGGCTGACGAAAACGCAGCTGCTGCTGAGGCCAGCGCAGAGGCTCCCGCTCCTAAGGAGCGCCGCCAACGTGTTCGCAAGTCTGACAAATCAGAGAAACCTGCTGAGGCTGAGACGGCTGAGTAATCTTACTCAAATATATGGAGGCTATGGTTCCTCGGAACTGTAGCCTCTATATTAATAAGGTGGACGCTATGCGTTTCCACTATGTAAATCTTTTTCCGCTCTGGGTAATGCGCATAGCGCATTTGCCTTGGGCATTCACCTTTAAAACATTTTTACCACTATGGCTATTTCATTGGCTGATATTAAGAAACTGCGCGACATCACCGGCGCAGGTATGATGGACGTAAAGAAGGCTCTCGAAGAGGCTAATGGTGACTTCGAGGCTGCTAAGGACCTCCTCCGTAAGCGTGGTCAGGCTATCGCTGCTAAGCGTTCTGATCGTGAGGCTTCTGAGGGTTGCGTACTCGCTAAGGCCGAGAACGGTTTTGCTGCTATCGTAGCACTCAAGTGCGAGACCGATTTCGTTGCTAAGAACGCTGATTTCGTAGCGCTCACCAAGCAGATTCTCGACCTCGCTATGGCTAACAAGCCCGCTGACCTCGAGGCGCTGAAGGCTATTACCGTTAATGGTCTTACCGTAGCTGAACTCATCACCGAGCGCTCTGGCGTTACCGGCGAGAAGATGGAGCTCTCTGATTATGCTTTCCTTGAGGGTGCATGCGTTGACGCATACAACCACCTCGGCAATAAGCTCGCTTCTATCGTACTCTTTGCTGAAGCAGATGCACCGATTGAGCCCGTTCACGGCGTTGCTATGCAGGTTGCTGCTATGAATCCGCTCGCTCTCGATGCTGACCATATCTCTGAGGAGGTTAAAGCTCGTGAGCTCGCTGTCAATATTGATAAGACCAAGGCAGAGGAGATTCAGAAGTTCGTAGAGAACGCTCTCCGCAAGGCTGGTATCAATCCTGCACACGTTGACTCTGACGACCATATCGAGTCAAACATGGCTAAGGGCTGGATTACCGCTGAGGATGCTGCTAAGGCTCGCGAAATCAAGGCATCCGCTGCTGCTGAGGCAGAGGCTAACCTCGAGAAGCAGGCTAAGAAGATTGAGATGATCTCGCAGGGCCGTCTTCAGAAGTACTTCAAGGAGAACACCTTGATGGATCAGATTTATGTTGGCAACGACGACAAGCTCCCCGTTAAGGAATTCCTTGCTAAGAACAAGATTACCTGCTTGGACTTCAAGCGTATCACCCTCAACCAGGAGTAATTATCGCTCCGGTATCCTATAAAAAAGAGCGGCCGGAATGGCTGCTCTTTTTTGTAAATAGTTGTCTCGAAAAATGCTTTCTGCAGTTTTCTAATGCTATTGAAAGCTTCCCCAAAACACCTCCGCAAGTCTTCCCCCTACATACTTTCCGCAAAAGTTTTCTTTGAAAATCAATTTACGAAAAGGTAATAATTCAATAATATTCTCCATGAAAAATCGTCTATTAGCTCTTGATGTGCTCCGCGGCATCACCATCGCGGGTATGATTACAGTGAATAACCCCGGCTCTTGGGCGCATATCTACGCTCCGCTTGAGCATGCAGCATGGAACGGCTGTACGCCTACCGATTTGGTGTTTCCATTCTTTATGTTTGTAATGGGCGTAGCGATGCTCATTTCCTATCGGAAATACGACTATCAGCTCACAGTCCAAACCTTCGGCAAACTCTGCTATCGTTTGCTGATGATTTTCGCTATCGCTTATGGATTAAGCCTCATAAGCCGACTGCTACGCGGTATCTATGCCGACGATTTTGTGGAGTATATGAAGGGTTGGTTGCCGAATATGCGCATTATGGGCGTGTTCCCGCGTCTGGGGCTTGTGAGCTTCTTTGGCGGCTTGCTGCTGCTTACGTTTAAGCCTAAGAATGCCCCATGGGTGGCAGCTGTACTGCTCGTTGGTTATTGCATTCTGATAGGGGTAACCCACTCGTTTGAACTCACGCAAGATAATATCCTTGCGCGCGTTGATTTGGCTGTGCTCGGTGATTCGCATATCTACCATCTTACGAATGCAGCGGGCGAACGCATAGCGCTCGACCCGGAAGGGTTACTATCTACCATCCCTTGCTTTGCGCATGTGCTGATTGGCGCTTATGCCGGTAAGTTGATTCTTGAGGGGCAAACGTTGTGGGATAAGGTTAACCGCCTGTTTATCATGGGTTCGATTATCCTCATGGTGGGCTTTCTGCTTGATTATGCTTTCCCCATCAATAAGTCCATGTGGTCAGCCAGTTACGTACTCGTAACCTGCGGCTTGGCATCGCTGCTACTCGCGCTCTTGATTTGGATTATTGATATCTGCGGCAAGAAGCGTTGGAGCGTTTTCTTTGAATCGTTTGGCGCCAATCCGCTCTTTATTTACTGCCTCTCGGCCCTCTTCGTGTATGTGATGGGCGCTATCCGATTTGAGTATAATGGCGGCATGTGCAACCCTTGGTCGTTCTATTATAAGTACTGTATGGTGCCCCTCTTCGGCGATACGCTCGGCTCGCTCATGTCGGCGCTCACCCTCGTGGGACTGATGTGGTGCATTGCGCATCCGCTCTATCGCAAACGCATTTATATTAAAATTTAAGGTGGGTTCTAATAATTCCCATCAACCATCATTATGAAAAAACTGCTTATGTCATTGCTATCATTAGCTGCCATGTTAGGCTTTCCTGCGTGTAATGCGCAAGGGCAAAACACTCCGGCTTTTCAGAGCGTGGATGTGAATACGTTTGAAACAATTATTGCCGACACGGCTGTTATCCGTTTGGACGTGCGTCAGTTGCAGGAGTTCAACGAGGGGCATATCCCCGGAGCGGCCGTCATCGATGTGCTGCAACCAGATTTTGAGGACAAAGCTTTAGCTCGCCTACCCAAAGACCGAACGATAGCGCTCTATTGTCGGTCGGGGCGGAGGAGTAAGAAAGCAGCTGCTGTGCTTGCTGAAAACGGCTATACGGTGGTTGAACTCAGCACCGGCTGGTTAGGCTGGGTGAATGCTGGCAAACCGGTAGAGAAATGACGCTCCGTTCGATTCATACGTCTGATCCGGCATTCTCGTTTGTGGAGCAACTCTGGCTCGATGCTTTCCCACATTGCGAAAGGCGACCCCTGTTTGACCAGCGTCATAACACCGACCATAATCCTGCGTTCCATTGTCTGTTGGCTGAAAATGACGGGCAACCTGTGGGGTTCTTCACCTGTTGGCAATTCGAGGATTTTTGGTATGGCGAACATTTTGCGGTGTCGCCCCTTTACCGCAACCACGGCTATGGAGCGGTGATTATGGGTGCTGTGCTTGATTATATCGGGCATAGGCCGCTGGTGCTGGAGGTGGAGGTTCCGGATAATGAGCTCGCACAGCGTCGCATCGGTTTTTATCGCCGTCTGGGCTTCGTGCTGTGGGATGAATGCCCGTATCTGCAACCGCCTTACCATCCCGATGACGAACCACTGCCGATGTTTCTTATGGCTCACGGAAACTTGTCAACGGCTGATTTTTCTGCCGTTCGTAACCGCATTTATCGCGAAGTTTATTCGTATTTTTTGTAAGCATCCGATAACTACACTTATTGTAGACATTTGGATCAGCAGGCCGGCCCGCAGGAGAAAAGTGGAAAGGGTGGACGCCAAAGCCATCCTCCTCTACCAATTCTGACAACTGTCTGCAAAATTAGGAAAGTGTAACGTTATCCTTACTCTAAAATGTGTGAACTTTGTGAACTTTTTGTAAAAAAATCCCATCGCGAAAGCGGTGGGATTTTCTTTATTTATCCGCAGCAGAATTTATTCGTTGCCTTCGATTTCTGGAACGCCCGAAGGGCAATTGGAACGGCCTCCGGCCCTGGAACGCCCTCTGGGCTATTGGAACAGCCCATCGGGCTTCTGGAACGCGCGCAGCGCTACTGGTTAATCACCGCCACCATCTGAGCTTTCGCTGTCAGAGCCACCCGAAGGAGTCTGCGAGCCGGAGCCAGAACCGCCAGTCTGCGAGCCCGAAGTTGAGCCGCTGCCGCCGCTGCCGCTATTAGAAGAGCCGCCTGCCGGAGCAGAAGCCGCAGAGGCAGCG
>CAMGMU010000024.1 GCA_946059305.1 uncultured Bacteroidales bacterium
TTAAAAATTGCCATAAAAGTACATGAGAAATACCGAAAAGTTGGTAGTAAAGTGGCGGAAAGTAGGGAGTAATGGCTGAAAAAGCAGGGGTAGCGCATCCATACTTAATAATCTGTGAACTTTGTGAACTTTGTGAACAAATGCTGTGACGTTACAAACAGCGAGTAAAGCGATGCAGCTCGAAGAGCAGCGAGCAAAGCGAGCAGCACGCAGTGCGTTACACATTTTAGAGTAAGGATAACTGACTACATTTTTAGGAAAAGTCCCCATGTTTGTGGGTTCGGTACCGATTTTTCCCGATTCGGTACGATTTGTATTTCAAGAAAGGAAGAAAAGCAGTAATTTTGCAGCCGAAATGAATTTGTTTTTCGAAATCAATAATTATTGCTTATGACTTCCTTTATCAACAAGCTGGACCATACGATCCAGGACTGCTGGTCGAAACCGGCCATCTCCCTTTATGGTCAACAACCGCTCAGCTATGGCGAATACGCAAGGGCCATCAATGAACTGCAATATTTGTGGTCAGAAATGGGGCTTCAACCCGGTGATAAGGTGTGTATCAACGCCCGCAGTAGCGTCAATTGGATGACCGTGTTTATGGCCGCAGCCACGGGTGGATACGTGAGCGTACAGCTCTTCAACGGGTTCACGCCCGCTGATACCGCCAAGCTGACCGACCATTCAGATAGCCGCATTCTCTACACGGAGAAACGCACCTTCAGCCAAATGAACCTTCAAGAAATGCCCCAACTGATAGCCGTTTTTGACTGTGATACGATGGAGCTGCTGGCAAGTCGAGGTGGCGCAAACGAACAAGCAGGCATCACGGAAGCTCATATAGCGGCTTGGAAAACGGCTTTTGCAGCTGCTCATCCTCATTGGAACTACGCTGATTTCCATTGTGCGGACGTGCCAATGGATGCACTTTGCGCAATCATGTACACTTCCGGTTCAACCGGTAATCCAAAAGGGGTGATGCTTTCCGTGAAGAACTTCAGCGCCAACGTGGAGCTCGTAGAGAAAGTTCTTCCAATGAAGCGAGGTGAAAACCATTTTAGCGTTCTTCCTTACGCCCATATCTTCGGCCTCACGGTAGATGCTATCAGTTCGCTCTGTATCGGTATGCACCTCTGCATTTTGGGCACCCTCCCCATGCCAAACCTGCTCAAAGAAGCCTTTGCGGCCCTACATCCGCGTATCTTCTTTGCTGTTCCGCTTGTGCTTGGTAAATATACAGAATATATTTTAGGCGAAGACTTGCGCAATGCAAACGTGCGCGAAGCACTCGAGCATTACGAAGAGCATCCCGACGTTTGCCAACGTCTGCATGACAAGTTGATGGCAGCCCTGGGTGGGAACATCGAAGCTTTCGTAACGGGCGGTGCTGCCATCCCACCGGAGATTGAGAATTTGCTCGCATTCAAACTCAAGACCCCTTTCATCAGCGGATATGGCATGACCGAATGTGCTCCCGTCATCTCAGTAGGGCCCGTAGGTAAATACAAGGCCAAATCGTGCGGTATGATTTACGATTGGTATATTCAAGCTAAAATCAACTCCTCCGACGAACAAACGATTCCTGGTGAAGTGCTCGTAAAAGGCGATGTCGTTTTTATGGGCTATTACAAAAATGAGGAAGCCACCCGCGAGGTACTGTCCGCAGATGGTTGGTTGCACACGGGTGACGTAGGTGTGATTGATGCCGATCGCATCCTCTTCCTCTCCGGTCGTTGCAAGAACATGATCCTCACTTCCAATGGGCAGAATATCTTCCCCGAAGAGATTGAGGTAGTGCTCAATACATTACCACTGGTGGCAGAGTCAATTGTGGTGCAACGCGAGCATGTAGTTCACGCAATTATCGTAGTAAACGAAGCGCAAGTGCAAGCCGCTGGTTATGATGCCGATACCATTCAAGCAATCATGCGCGGAAACATCAACCGCCTCAACACCCTCATCCCTAAATATTCGGCTGTAAGCACCTTTGAGACTCGCTTCGAACCCTTTGCCAAAACGCCCAAAGGCAGCGTGAAAAGGTATTTGTATTAAGCCTTTCCGGCTGCCCTGCTAAGAGAGGGTCTCCCCCTACCAATGGGGGGAGAGGGGGGAACGCGGATGATATCCGCTACCAATGAACAATACACCTCGCGGTCTGCACAAAACAGCAAAGAAAGATTACAAAAGCAGATTTGGCGCGATTTTTGTGGTCACTTTTGAATACTATAACTGAAATCACCCCCATGAGAGGGGTCTATGAATATGAATAAACGTGTTGTAATCACCGGTATGGGCGTGATTTCGCCCATTGGTAATACTATTGAAAGCTTCAAAGAAGCACTTTTTGCCGGCAAATGTGGCATTACTAAGCTCGAATTGCCGGAATCAGATGATAACCGCGGCATTGCCATTTCTGTAGCAGGCCAAATAAAGGATTTTCGTCCGGAAGATTATGGATTAACTCCCTCTGACATTCGCCGTAGCGACCGCTTCACGCATTTCGCTTTGGCAGCAACGAATCAAGCAATGGCCGAAAGTGGTTTGAAAGTAGGCGAGAACATCAGCGAAGAGATGTTGGGCGTATATATCGGTTCGGGCATCGGCGGTTTGGATACCTTCGTTGCGCAAACCAAAAACATGATTGAGAATGGAGCGAAGATGGTATCTCCGCTGTTTATTCCGATGATGATTGCCAATATTGGTGGGGCTAACGTAGCGATTCGCTATGGAGCAAAAGGCCCGTGCTTGACGGCAGTCTCGGCATGTGCTACGGGTACGAATGCTATCGGAGAAGCATTCTATGCTATTCAACGTGGTGATGCTGATGCTATCATTGCCGGTGGCTCAGAGGCAGCCATCAATCCGGTAGCTATCGGAGGTTTCCAAAACGCTCGTGCATTAACCAAAGAGAGTGATCCTGCTCTGGCTTGTTTGCCATTTGACGAACGTCGTGGGGGCTTCGTGATGGCAGAAGGAGCCGGAGTGATGATCCTCGAAGAATACGAGCACGCCAAAGCGCGTGGAGCACATATCATCGCTGAGATATGCGGCTATGGCCACACCTGTGATGCGCACCACGTGACGGCTCCTGACCCAGAGGGCAAACCAGCCGCTCGCGCCATGCGCAAAGCACTTGACCAAGCTGGCTATCAGGTTGGTGAACAGCTGTATATCAACGCTCACGGTACCGGTACACATTTTAACGACTTGGGCGAGACCACCGCTATCAAACTGGCGCTCGGAGAAGAGGATGCACATAAGGCGATGATCAGCAGTACCAAATCTATGACCGGCCACATGATTGGTGCAGCTGGTGCAGTAGAGGCTATCGTTTGTGCACTGGCCCTACAAAACGACATGGTGCCACCTACTATCGGACTCACCCAGCAAGACCCTGCTTGTGACCTTGATTACACTCCGTTACATGCGCGCAAAGCACATTTGGATATTGCACTGTCCAACTCGCTCGGTTTCGGTGGACACAACGCATCAATCGTGCTACGCAAATGTGAATAAGACTGATACTTTTTCAAAAACCTTACGATTATGAAACGCGAAGAAATAAAGCAAATTCTCCCGCATCGCGAGCCTATGTTGCTGGTCGATGAGATGGAGCTGCAAGGCGATGAGTGTGTAGCGCAATATCACGTACGCGGAGATGAGTTTTTCCTTCAGGGGCATTTCCCCAATATGCCTGTTGTGCCGGGTGTAATCCTCTGCGAAATGATGGGGCAAGGCTCAGCACTTCTTCTTTTGGATCACCTGGATGGAGAGACCACACCAATGTTTGTAGCAATGGAAAACGTGCGTTTTAAGCATCCTGTTCATCCTGGTGACACGGTTGAATCACATGCTAAAATTATTAACCGCAGAGCCAATATCGTGTTTATAGAATCTGCGGCTTACGTTAATGGAAACCTGAGTTGCTCCGCACACTTGACGGTTGCACTCACCAAGTCTATAGGTGGGTTCTAAAAATTCCCACTTAAGAAAAACTATTCATTATTGTGGGTAACAGTATTGTAGCTAATTTTTAGAACCCACCTATACATAAATGAAACTATTAGATAACAAATTGGCCGTAATCACCGGTGGTGTACGCGGTATCGGATTAGCCATCTCAGAAGTGTTTGCGCGCGAAGGCGCTCGCTTACTTCTCACCACCACCCGCCATCCTGAACGATCAGCTGAAGTGGTGGAGAAATTGCGCTCCTATGGTACGGAAGTGCAACTTATTGAAGTAGATGTAGCTGATCAAGCAGCCGTAAACAACGTACTTCTTCCGGCAGCAGATGCCATGGGAGGAGCCGATATCCTCGTAAACAACGCTGGCATCACCCGCGATGGGCTCATGATTCGCATGAGCGAAGCGGCTTGGGACGATGTGTTGCGTGTGGATCTCAAAGCCGCATACAACACCATCCATGCGCTACTGCCGAAAATGATGCGCAAACAGGGCTCGATTATCAATATTGCCAGTATTGTTGGCATCGAGGGCAACGCTGGACAGTGTAATTATGCAGCCGCCAAAGCCGGACTGATAGGCATGAGCAAATCGCTCGCCAAAGAGATGGGACCGAAGGGCGTTCGAACCAACTGCATAGCGCCCGGCTATATCCTCACTGAGATGACCGACTTCATGAGCGAAACAATGGCCGCCGACTATATCTGCAAGATAGGCTTGAGACGCGCAGGCAAACCGGAAGAGGTTGCCAATGTAGCACTCTTCTTGGCATCGGATATGGCAAGTTACGTTAATGGTGCCGTAATCGAATGTACGGGGGCCATGTAATAGCAATCATTAATGGGGATTACAACATTCCCGTCCTACAAAAATAATCATCATTATGGGTATATTAACAGGCAAAAAAGGCATCATTTTTGGTGCTCTAAATGATAAATCCATCGCTTGGAAAGCTGCCGAAGCAGCCGCTCGCGAAGGGGCAGAAATTGTATTGACTAATACGGCCGTAGCGATGCGTTTTGGCACAACCAAAAAGCTTGGCGAGCAGCTGCATGCACCCGTGATTGCTGCAGATGCAACTAACGTCAACGACTTGGAAACATTGGTAGATAGCGCTATAGCACATTTCGGTGGACAATTTGATTTTGTGCTTCACTCGGTAGGTATGTCACCCAATATTCGCAAAAACATTCCTTACGAAAACATCAACTACGACCTCATGGGGAAGACGATAGATATCTCAGCGCTCTCTTGGCATAAACTGCTGCAAGTGCTCTATCAGAAAGATGCCATCCGCAAAGGAGGTTCAGTGGTTGCGCTCAGTTATATCGCAGCTGATCGTGTAGTGAGCGGCTATTCAGATATGGCTGACGCAAAGGCTTTGCTCCAATCCATCACCCGCAATTTCGGTCATATCTTCGGCAAAGAGCGTGGTGTAAGGGTGAACACAATCTCGCAGTCACCTACCATGACCTCTGCCGGAAGCGGCATTTCCGGTATGGATAAGATGTTTGATTTTGCCAATAAACTGGCGCCATTGGGCAACGCATCTGCTGAAGCGTGCGCTGATTACATAGTGATGCTCTTCAGCGATTACACACGCTCCGTCACCCTCCAAAACCTCTACCACGATGGCGGATTCTCCAGTATGATTGTAAGTGCAGAGGTGCTCTAAAACGGTTATTAATATGAAAGCATACGTATTTCCAGGACAAGGTGCACAGTTCCCCGGCATGGGAAAAGACTTATATGAGAGCAATGCGATTGCTCGCGAATTGATGGACAAAGCCAACGAAGTTCTTGGTTTTCAGCTTACAGATATCATGTTCAGCGGCACGACCGAGGAGCTGCAGCAGACGAAAGTGACGCAACCGGCTGTGTTCGTTTATTCGGTTGCGCAAGCCCTAAGTCAGGGCGAAGTGTTTAAGCCCGACATGGTAGCAGGCCACTCTTTGGGCGAATTCTCTGCTTTGGTTGCCAGCGGTTGTCTCCGTTTTGAAGATGGCCTGCGATTGGTATATGCCCGCGCAATGGCAATGCAAGCATGCTGCGATGCCGTAGTTGGTACAATGGCCGCGATTATCAAGCTCGACGACAATACGATTGAGCGCATCTGCGAGGAAACGGAAGGATTGGTGGTAGCAGCCAACTACAACTGTCCGGGGCAGGTAGTAATATCAGGCGAGAAGGAAGCCGTGATGACAGCTTGCGAGAAAATGAAAGAAGCTGGCGCCAAGCGTGCTTTGCCTCTGCAGGTGGGTGGCGCTTTCCATTCCCCACTTATGGAGCCTGCGCGTAAGAAGTTGGCAGAGGCTATTGAAGCCACTACATTTCATACCCCCATCTGCCCTATTTATCAAAACGTAGATGCCCGTCCGCATACAGATACGGATGAAATCAAGCAGAATCTCCTACTTCAGCTTACCTCTCCCGTAAGATGGACAGATAGCGTACTGCAGATGAAGGCCGATGGTATGACTGAGTTCGAAGAATGCGGCCCAGGACAGGTTCTCACCGGACTCATTAACAAATGCTGATAGGCGATTCTCCGAACGGCATTTGCTTTAGGTGGGTTCTAAAAAATCCACTTAAGAAAAACTATTCATTATTGTGGGTAAACAGCTAATTTTTAGAACCCACCTTAAAAGTAAACTGCGGGTAAATATGCTCATTACGCCACCCGAAGATATTGTAGTTCCCAACACCTCTGCTGCCGAGTTTAAGCAGTGGATGGTGATGGGATAAGACTATAGCGAAGAGGCAATCTGCTCGTAATAAGTAGCGGCAGGGTGTCCAGCTTGAACGGCAATGGGCAAGCCATTGTCTCCCCCTTCGCGAATAGATTGTACGAGCGGAATCTGCCCGAGCAGCGGCACTTCCATCTCTTCAGCCAACAGCTTTCCGCCATCTTGACCGAAGATATAATAGCGGTTGTTGGGCAGTTCTGCCGGTGTAAACCAAGCCATATTTTCAATAATACCCAATACGGGTACGTTGATTTTCTCGTTTCTAAACATATCTATTCCCTTGCGTGCATCGATAAGGGCCACTGGCTGGGGAGTGGTCACTACAATGGCGCCACTGAGGTGGAGCGTCTGCACGATGGTGAGATGAATATCTGAGGTACCGGGAGGCAGGTCGATGAGGAAATAATCCAATTCGCCCCAGTTGCCATCGTTGATTAATTGCTTTATGGCATTCGATGCCATCCCCCCTCTCCATACAACAGCCTGACCGGGATTTGTGAAAAAACCGATAGAGAGGAGTTTCACGCCATAGTTTTCGGCTGGACAAATCAAGTCACGACCGCCTACGTTTTCTGCGACCGGGCGGTAGTCTTCCACATGAAACATCTTTGGCTGAGAAGGGCCGTGAATATCGGCATCCAGCAAGCCCACTCGATAGCCTTTATTTGCCAATGCGATAGCCAAATTACATGCTACCGTAGATTTACCTACACCACCTTTGCCAGAACTGATGGCAATTATCTTTGCGCCACAGAGCGGTTGCTCCTTCTCTGCGCCAGCCTGCATGTTTTCCTTGAGGAATTTCTCGTGGATGGTAACCTGTGCATTGGGTTCAACAAAAGTTTTGATAGCCGCCTCTGCCGCTTTCATAATCGACTTTCGGAAGGGGTCGTTGTCTTTCTGGAAAATAAGAGAGAACGATACGGCAAAGCCGGAAATGCGGATATCATCTTCCAGCATGCCACTTTCTACGAGATTCTTACCCGTACCAGGGTAACGAACCTCTTGTAGAGCATTGATTATTTCTTGTGGTGACATATATTATCTTTCTTTAGGGATTTGCTTAATTAATCAACTATGGTAATTTAAGATTCGCATAGTATGCTAATTCTGTTTTTGAGGTGCTACTCTTCTTCGGCCGTAAGAGCGGTAGTTATCGGGCTCTATTTCTACGTTGGGTTCTACTAATGTCAACGTTTTCGGTAGCGCAAATTGGATATACTTGATGGTCATGCCGCGCTCAAGCCACTGACGCTCGTAATGCGTCTTGATGTCCAAATCGATGGGTACGTTAGACGCTGCATACAAATCAGATGTGCAGAAGAACGGATTGATGTGATTCTCCTTGAGCACATAAGAAGTATAAGTGAACAGAAAAGGCGAATCTGTCTTCAAATGCACGAGCCCACCATCGCGAAGAATGAGCTGGTAGCGATAGAGGAAATATGTGGAGGTGAGCCGTTTGGTAGGTTTCTTCATCTGTGGGTCAGAAAAGGTGAGCCATATCTCTGATACTTCGTTTTCACTGAAGAACTGCGGAATCATCTCAATATTCGTACGTAGGAATGCTGCATTACGAAGCCCTTTTTCTTTAGCAAGCTTGGCTCCCGACCACATCCGTGCACCCTTGATATCCACCCCGATGAAGTTCTTATCTGGATAGCGCTCTGCCAATCCTACCGTGTATTCTCCTTTGCCGCAGCCGAGTTCCAAAACGATGGGGTTGTCGTTTCCGAATACATCCCGCCAACGCCCAGCATATTCCGGTAGTTTAGCGCATGAGAGTTTCCTAAAATCCTTCTCTTCTATATCGTTGGCGCTGAGCTGGAAAACGTTGTCGAGCGCCTGCATTTCAGCAAATTTTTTCAGTTTGTTTTTTCCCATTATTCAAATTTTTCAATGGAGAATCCTATATCTGATACGCCCATGAGCAAGGTGTCACGCATACCATGACGTAAGTACAGATGATACTCACCCGCATTCTGAAATTGGTATTGATGCTTGTAGAGCATCGGCATATCGCGTTGGTCACCAAAGCCGTTTCCGAGCCATCTGCCTCGTTGGTCAGCAAGGAAATAATCGAGCGTATCCGCAGAGAGCAATAATGAATCATGATAGAGGGCTGCAAAAACCCAGAAATTCTGATTTGGATAGCGTTCTGTATGGCGAAGATTGATAACTAAGTCATATGTCTGCAGGGTATCAGTAATAACAAAATCATAGGTTACAGCCGAATCTGCATGCCATCCGCTGAGTGGAAGATGCTCATAATGCGAATACATGGTGCTACCCGTACAAGCAGTTAGGAGCAGTATTATGCCCAAATAGAGATATCGCTTCATTATTCGTTGCCCTTTTCTTCTTTATTTGGGTTATTCTTATTGCTATCGTCTTTATCCGCTCTTCGAACTTCCTGATCCATTCTCGTACGCTGACGTTGTGGCTTTTCTCGATGTTGTGATTCGAGTTGGCGTTGCGGTTTTTCTTTCTGATCTTTACGTTTCTTTTTCTTACCTCCCATGCGGTTGTCAAAACGATTGAGGTCGTCTTGCCCAACGCCAGAAAGATAGCCTACTTCAGCCACTTCTGCAGAAGTAGATTTACCGCCTAATGAGTCCGGTTTCTGACCAGAATTATTCATTTCGATAATCAGATTAGCTTGTTCTACCGTGATTGTTTGCAAATTAGCCGGTATATGCGGGTCAGAAGAGTAGGTCACCCTCTCCATGAGCGGGTCAGAGGAGAAGAAATACCAATCTGCATCAAGCGTGTGTAAGATTATGTCGCGAGAAGGAATTTTGGCGGCTGCCTCTTCATACGTATCTACTTCGTAGTTGAGGCAGCATTTGAGTTTGGCGCATTGTCCTGCAAGTTTCTGTGGGTTTGGAGAGATGTTTTGTAAACGAGCCGCACCGGTACCTACCGAATGGAAATTGGTCATCCATGTAGAGCAACAGAGTTCGCGCCCGCAAGGCCCAGTACCGCCTATTCGTCCGGCTTCCTGTCGCGCACCAATCTGCTTCATTTCAATGCGAACGCGGAACGTTTCAGCATACACTTTGATGAGCTGACGAAAATCTACTCGTCCATCTGCAATATAGTAGAAAATTGCCTTGGCCCCATCTCCCTGATACTCTACGTCACCCACTTTCATTTCTAAGCCGAGCGACTTTGCCAATGCACGGGCTTTAATCATCGTTTCCTGTTCCTTTTCGTGCGCTTCAGCAGCACGAGCCAAATCCTGCTCTGTAGCAACGCGGTATATGGTATGAATCTCATAGCGGGATAGATCAATGCGGTATTTCTTCATCTGCTTCTTGACTAGCAAACCGGTGAGTGTAACTTCGCCAATATCATGCCCTGGGGCAGCATCCACAGCAACCATGTCACCCTTCTTGAGCGGCAGATGTTCATCGTTTCGATAATATCCCTTTCGGGTGTTTTTAAACTGCACCTCCACGAGGTCATCTTCCGCAATGTTCTCGGGCAAATCAGAAAGCCAGTCTGTAACGGGCAGCATGTGGGCGGAATTGCGTCGGCAAGCTGCTGACGTGATGCGGGAGGCACCATTATTTAGTGTAAATTTTTCCATGTTATTTAATTAGTACTATCAGTTGGAGGCAAAAGTCAAAGAAAATGATTCGAGCACTGCCATTCTGCTCGATCTGACGTTGCGCCAAATCCAATTGTGCAGTCAGTTTCTCGACATTCGTATCGTTGATAAAAGGCGCAAAACGTACGGCAAAATCGCGTTCTGCAGCCGATTGATAATTGATTTCTGATATCCCGAAATTCGTGATAAAATACTCTCGGACAAGGCGTTGAGCATACTCAAGAAACGCTTTCTGTTTTTCTCTTCCCACCTCGGCAATCTCGCGACTCCAATCGCGGAGGGTAAGCAGGCTGTCGTAATGTTGCTTATGACCCACGAGCCATGCACTGCGCATGAGCGATACGAACCAACTGAAGAACTGGCTGTTTTGTTCATCGTTTTGCATCTGCTTGAGGGCTGTAAGGAAACTGCCGTTTGCCATGTGTGCCAAATCCAAGGCGGTACTTACGGCAAGCTCTTCATTCCGCTCGCGTAAAGCGCGCGTTATCGTTTCTTCATCCAAGCGAGGGACATTAATCTGCTGTACGCGAGAGAGAATTGTCTGAAGCAATAATTGAGGCGCTTCGCTCACAAGGATAAACACCGTTTGCTGAGGAGGTTCCTCTATGATTTTGAGCAACTTATTTGCGCAAACCTCATTCATCTTCTCCGGCAACCAGATAATCATCACCTTATAGCCATCGCCAAACGCCTTGAGCGAGAGTTTACGAAGAATCTCCGACGACTCTTTCTCATAAATCATGCCCTGCTTTTTTTCGGCTCCAATGGCTTCATACCAATCAGCCAAATCAAAATAGGGAGATTCTGAGATTAATCTGCGCCATTGCTCGGCAAAATCATCGCATACCACTTCCGATTTGCCTTCAGGCTTAATGATAGGAAACGCGAAATGCAAATCCGGATGCTGCAAATGTCCGAATTGTAAACACGATGGACACTGCCCACAACTATCCGACTCCGTGCGATGCTGACAAGCCAAGTATTGCGCAAACGCAATAGCGAGCGGAAGCTTCCCCACGCCGGACTCTCCCGTAAGAAGAATAGCATGTGGAACACGCCCCTCGCGTACCGAGTTGCACAACCGCTGCTTTACAGCCTCTTGACCTATTATGTCTTTAAACAGCATTGAAGAGCTATGAATGTTCAAATAATTAGTCGTTTTCTCGCCATGGCATAACTCAAACAAGTTTGGGTCTGCGTATTTGGCTTAACGAAAACGTTCTAATAAAATAGTCGTTTTCTCGCCATGGCATAACCCAAACAAGTTTGATTCTGCGCATTTGGCTTAACGAAAACGTTCAAAAAAGTGCGCAAAGTTACAAAAAAAACTTGGTTTCGTAAAATTTTTAAGCTAAAAATGCGAATTATTCATCAAAAATTTGCGTATTCCAAATAAATATCGTACCTTTGCAGCCGCTTTTCGAGAAAAAGCACAGTTAAATATCATTAACAATTTAAAAAGTACCGTAAATGGCAACAAAGATTCGTTTGGCTCGTCATGGTCATAAAGACTATGCTTACTACCACATTGTAGTAGCTGACAGCCGTGCGCCACGTGATGGCAAATTTATCGAACGTATCGGTTCGTACAACCCGAACACTAACCCAGCAACCGTAGATCTCAACTTTGAGCGCGCTCTTTATTGGATTGGTGTAGGTGCACAACCGACTGACACTGCTAAGAATATCCTCTCTGGTGAAGGCGTTCTCCTTATGAAGCACCTCCTCGGTGGTGTAAAGAAAGGCGCTTTCGATCAGGCAGAAGCAGAAAAGCGTTTCGCTGCTTGGAAAGCAGAGAAGGATGCTAAGAACGGCAAGATTTCTGCTACTGAAGCACAGAAGAAGATTGACGCTGCTAAGGCTCTTCTCGCTCAGGAAGTAGAGCAGAACAAGGCTCAAGCTGCTAAGCTCGCTGAAAAGCGTAAAGCACAGGCTGAAGCTCTCGCTGCTGCAGCACTTGAGGCTGCTAAGGAAGCTGAAGCTGCTACTGCTGAAGAAGCTCCTGCTGCTGAGTAATTTAGATTCATTCAAAGCAATTTCAGAGTCCAAAAGCAGCAATGTTTTTGGACTCTTTTTTTATCTCTTATGCTATTTGAGCTTGGGCCTGCATATGCGCGGGCTCAATGTTTGTGTTTAAAAATCGCGAGCGCGCATACGTGCATATGGCAAACCCTGCTATGGTTAGTATCATCATGCCCAATTATCGGCATGCTGCTTATTTGAGGCAACGATTAGACAGTGTCTTTGCGCAGGATTATCCCAATATTGAGATAATCCTTTTGGATGATGCCTCTACCGATGATAGCGACGCGATTCTGCAGGAATACGCATCGCGCAAGCAAGTGAAGGCATACATCCGCAATGAACACAACTCAGGAAACACGTTCTTGCAGTGGAAGAAAGGGTTCGAATGCGCTTCCGGTGAATATATCTGGATAGCAGAGAGCGATGATGTAGCGGCACCAAATCTTTTGAGCACACTCGTAAGAAAACTTGACGAAGGTGCCAATTTAGCCTTTTGTGCTTCGGAATGGATTGATTCTAATGGTACTCCCATTCCTCGACGCAGTTCTCGACCATGGAATAAAGATTTCCGAATGGACGGATTGACGTTTGCCAAAAACTACCTGCTCGGCTACAACTACATCTGCAACGCAAGCGCTGTCGTTTGGCGAAAGCGAGCACTCGCAAACGTGACCGACACCCACCTTGCTTTCCGAGCCAGCGGAGATCGGCTCTTTTGGATTGAATTGGCTATGCAAGGCGATGTATGCTATGTGGCAGAGAAAATGAACTATTTTCGTCAACACACGCAAAAGGTGTCAGCTCCAGCCAACAAAATCGGACTGAATATTGTTCAAGACCACGATATCTATACGTTAATCAGCCCCAAACTACCGCTAAGCAACATGGACCGACGACTAATCTGCGGCTACCATCTGCGCGCCACCATGTCGCCTGATTTGAGCGAAGAAGGCAGGCAGAAAGCTGCGGCTGCATGGCAGCAGGAGAAAGAGTACAATACGTTATCACTTTTCCTTTACATACTCAGACAAGCTTGGCTGAAAATCAAATAACAGCATATGTTATTCGCCATTTCAAATATAGCATTTGCCATATTGGCTGTCGTACTCTTCCAGCAATCACCGGGAGCGTATGATTTGGCATATTGCCGCATGTTGGCTGCTGTCTATTTGGTGCACAATGTATGCTTCTTTACGCTTCAGAAAAAAAAGCATTGGCTCGGATTTGAATTGTTCTTTGCCATCAGCTTTTTCTTCGTAAATTTCGTTTATCCCATCACCTATGCAACTTCGCCCGATGTGCATGTGCGCTATCAGTCGCTCTTCATCTACATGCTTCAGATTCCGCACGATCTAACTACACGTGCTACAGCAATCGCTTATTTGGGATATGCATTTTACGCACTCGGAATGACCAATTTTCTAAACGTCAATCGTGAAGAGCCCGACAATCCTACTTTCAAACTCACGCAAGAACATTACCTCTGGTTCTTTGGCATTACCGTAGTCAGTTTCCTGCTGTTTTACATTACGGGCGGCCTTACTGCACTCCGGTCTGTATATCACGGAGGCGGCAATTTGAAAACGGTCGGCATTTATAGTTATTTCAATAATATCTTCACGTTGGCCTGCTACCTGATGGCAATTTTCCTTTTCCGCTTAGATAAGCAGAAATGGTGGTTTTATGCCATGGTTGTAGCCGCTTGTATGCTGATTACCATTTCTACCGGTTCGCGCCAAATGGCTCTCGGACTGATGCTTGTGCTGATTTGCAGTTTCAGTATGTACGTATATAAGTTCAAATGGTGGCAAGTAGCACTGATTATCGGCGTTGGGGCCGTTGCGCTGTTTGTTGTGGTGACTATAAGAAAACTCGGATGGAATCCTGAAGGATGGAAGGCAAAATTATCCGGATTGACGCTCAACAGTTACGTAGAGATATTCAACGACCTGATTATCAATAATATTAATCTGTATATCCTCGTTGATTATGCCTATTACCATCCTAAGACTTGGTTCCATGGTATGCTGATTGATTTGGCTTCGCCTATCCCCGGTTTGGGTACAAGCATCGTAAATTACTATGGTGAACCGAGCGAGCTGATGCACGGAGGTGATCTCCCTTCTTTTCTCATTCTCGGCCCCAATCAAAATTGGGGATTGGGAACGAATATGATAGGCGAAGCTTTTCGTTCGTTTGGCATTTGGGGAGTAGGCATTTCCATGTACCTGATTGGATTTACGGTGAAGGAGCTCTATTATCATGCCAATCAGAACATCTATTGCTATCTGCTCTATTTCCTATTCGTTTCTCATGCCGTTATTTATCCACGTGCTCCACTTATTTTCGACCCCAGAACCTTGATTTGGAGTGTGCTGATTCTCTGGCTTGTATTGCAGATTACGAAAGACAGTAGCAAGATTCGGATGGCACTCGATAGGTTGTGGAATAACGACAAAAGCGAACCCAACAGAAAGGAGGGGAACGCATGAATATTCTTTATCTGATTCCGCATCTGTATAACTCCGGCGGGATGGAGCGTGTACTCTGCCAAAAAGCCAATTGGCTGGCTAAGCACACGGAACATCGAATCGTAATTCTTACGACTGAGCATACGCCCAAAGGGTTGCACGACAGTTATTTTCCGCTCGACGAACGCATAGTAACAACTTGCTTGGGCATAGATTTCGATGCGGATTTTCAGTTGCCTCTCTATCGCAAATACCCTAATCATCAGCGAAAGATGCGCCAATATAAGAAGCTGCTCAGAGCTTTTATTGAGAAAGAAAAAATCGACCTCTGCATCTCGCTCGGAGGCAAAGAGATTGCGTTTCTTCCTAAAATGCCGTGCCGCACCTTAGCCGAACTCCATTTCGCCAAAAACGAACGATTGCTTCGAATTCAGGCGCATCATTCTGGGCTATTTTGGACGATTCTCGGACGGATTCGAGTGAAGCAAATGGTTAGGGAAATGAAGCAGTTTGAACACTTTGTTGTTCTTACGGAGGCTGACCGCCAGCAATGGGTAGAAGCTGGTTGTAAGCAGGTTGTGGTTATTCCTAACCCCTGTTCGCTCTGCGGCATTACGCTCCCGATTATTCCCCGCGAGAAAGAGGTATTGGCAGTCGGTCGGCTTCATCCGCAAAAAGGGTTTGACAGATTGCTCCAAGCTTGGGCGCCATTGGAAAAGTGCTTCCCAGATTGGCGGCTTACTATCGTAGGTGAAGGACCGGAACGCCAACACTTGGAGACATTGATACAAAACTTCAAACTCATGCGCGTAAGTTTGGTTGGAGCGCAGAATCATATAGAACGTTTCTATTCTAGAGCTGCTCTGCTCGCCATGACTTCACTTTACGAAGGGTTGCCGCTTGCTATGATTGAGGCCATGTGGTGCGGCACTCCTTGCGTAAGTATGAACTGTCCTCATGGTCCTGAAGAGTTAATCCAAAAAGGAGGCGGAATACTCGTTGAAAACGGGGATATTCGTGCGATGAGCGATGCGCTCAACATACTGATGGGCGATGATGACAAACGGATGGCATTGGGGCAGAAAGCACAACTCTTTGCGCAAAACGCATTTTCTGAAACAACTATCATGAAGCAGTGGCTTCGGATACTAAATTATACTAACAACGAATGAAACTGATTCTTGATAATATCATCTTCTGCATCCAGCGAATGGGGGGTATCTCTGTCGTATGGCAAGAACTGCTGCAACGTGCGCTTTGCGATCCGGATTTAGATTGCACGATTCTTGATTACGATAAAGGACATAATAATCTTTGCCGTCAGGCACTCCGAATAGACCAACATGTAAGTCTGAAATACCGGCGATGGGAACGTTATCGAACGCCAAATATTCACTTCAGCGAAAAGGCCCTGTTTCATTCTTCTTACTTTCGTGTACTACAAGACAAATACATTCGTAATGTCACAACCGTACATGACCTTACCTATCATTTCTACCGCCAAGGAGCAGCCAAATGGGTGCATTTGGCAGAAGAGCAGCACGCCCTTCGCCACAGCACAGGCGTAATTTGCGTATCAGAGAATACCAAATCGGACTTACTCAGGCTCTATCCTTGGCTCAAAGAAGAGCATGTTCGGGTGGTATATAATGGTGTAGGATGCAATTTTAAACCACAGCCCGAAGCGATAAACGAAGGTTATCTGCTATTTGTAGGCAATAGAGCGGTGGATTACAAGCGACTCGATATAGCTATTCGAGTAGCCCAACTTTCGCATACTCCCCTCGTAATGATTGGTGGCAAACTCAGTTTGGAAGAAGATCGTCTTCTTCGCCAAACGTTAGGAGAAGGCATGTATAAAGCTGTCAGCAACATACCCAACAAACGTCTGTGTGATTATTATAATCGGGCCCTTTGCCTTATCTATCCATCTGATTATGAAGGATTTGGAATTCCTATCGTAGAGGCTCAGAAATGTGGTTGTCCGGTCATTGCACAAGCTGTTTCATCCGTGCCGGAAGTAGCCGGAGGGGCTGCACTCCTCTTCCCCCATCAAGATACAGAATCTATGGCACAAGAAATGGCCGATGCCGTAAGGCAACTAAAAAACGGCACTTTTTCGCGCACTACCCTTCAAGAAGCAGGAATACTGAATGCGCAACGTTTTTCATGGGAATACACCTATCAGCAAACCAAAGAATTCTATCGCGAAATTTATAATAATTGAAATATTCATGACCAAAGTAAGTATCATTACCGTCACTTATAACAGTGCCGCCACGCTTACACGTACGCTCCGCAGTATTGAAAAGCAAACCTACCCAGAGATTGAGCATATACTCGTCGATGGTGAATCCTCAGATGCCACTATGTCTATCATCCACGATTATACCAATCGGCATAATAACATACGGTTTATCTCCGAAAAAGACAGCGGCATCTACGAAGCCATCAACAAAGGAATCAAAATGGCTACGGGCGATATCATAGGTATTCTTAATTCGGATGACACACTCGCAAGTAATGAGACTATTGCACACATCGTAAAGACATTTGAAGAAACAGAGGCAGACCTCACATATGGTGATCTCGTCTATTGCAGATATATCGACAAGAAGCTCCACGTGGTTCGCAATTGGGTTAGCAATGATTACGATCCTCATAGTCTGAGATTTGGCTGGATGTGTCCACATCCTACGCTTTATCTAAAAAAACATGTTTATGACCAGCAGGGATATTACAAACCACAATACCGCATTTCCGCGGATTACGATTTTATACTTCGAGTATTCGCATGCAAAAATTATAAGAAAGCATATATTCCCGAAGTGCTTATCAACATGGAATTGGGAGGAGTCAGCAACCGCGACCTCCGCGCGCTCTTACGCAAAACCAAAGAAGATATCCGTGTGCTGAAAGAGAACAACATGTTTCATTTTTACACAATCATTGCCAAGAACTTGCGTAAGATTGGGCAGTTCTTTCATTAATACAATATCTAATGATAAACGCCTCCATCGTAACATATCATACGCCTAAGCAGCAATTGCAGACGATCATGGATATTCTCCACCACTCGCCTGCTATTAATCGTGTGGAGGTGATTGATAATGCACAGGGTATTAATCGAGGCTATGGGGCAGCACATAATATTGCGATTAGACATACGCTTGAGGAGGGGGTTAAATATCATTTGGTCGTAAATGCAGATATCCGATTTGAGCCTGAAATTCTCGATGAAATAGAGCATTTTATGGACACTCACCATGAAGTAGGCAGCCTTATGCCTAAGGTTGTTTATCCCGATGGGCGATTACAATACCTCTGCAAACTGCTTCCTACTCCTCTTGATGTGTTCAGCCGCCGCTTTCTGCCCAAATGCCTTATCCGTAAGCGTAACGAGCGTTATGAGTTGCGGGCTTCGGGCTATGACCGAATCATGAATATCCCCTATCTGAGTGGATGCTTTATGCTCCTCAGAGCAGATGCTCTCCGCGAGGTGGGACTCTTTGATGAGCGATTCTTTATGTATCCGGAAGATATAGACCTTACTCGCCGTATTCATCGGCATTTTCAAACGGTTTTCTACCCATATGTAAGCATCATACACGATCATGCCAGGGGCTCTTACAAGAGTCCAAAATTGCTATGGATACACATTGTAAATCTATGTAAATACTTTAATAAATGGGGATGGTTAGTTGACCACGAACGCACTGCAGTCAATCAGCGTGTAATAGTGCAATACCTACCCCCTGCAAATAATAATCGTCAATCAACGCTCTCTATTAAAGGTTTGTTAGACTATCTTACAAAGTAAAAATACGGAATCCGAGATAACCGGCATATACCATCAGCAAGACACCACCTTCCAAGCGGGAAATCTCTTTTTTCTTATCGTTGCAAACAAACAGCAGTACCATCAATGGTGCCAAGAATGACATCATTGCATCGAGGAATAAACCTTTATAGGCGGCCAATGGGGTGATGCATGACGTGATACCCAATACGAAGAACACATTGAAGATACAACTTCCTACGCAGTTTCCAAGTGCCAAGTCGCAGTTCTTCTTAGCAGCCGCCATGCAGCTCGTAGCCAATTCTGGCAGCGAGGTGCCGAGCGCTACGACAGTCAGACCAATAATTGCATCACTCAATCCAAGCGAATGAGCCATCTGCGTTGCAGACTTGACGATAAACTGACCACCGATGGTAAGACCTACCAACCCAACGACAATCAATAGCAATGCCTTCCATACGGCCATCGGTTTAAAAGTCTCGTTTTCATCGGAATTTTCCTTAGCATGACGGAAAAGATATATCATGTAAAAGAAGAAGCAAACTACCAATACTATTCCTCCAATGCGAGTGATGTAATCGTTGCTATCAGCCATGCTAAACTGCGAGGCTAAATCCCAATTCCACGGCTGCGGCCTGGTGTAGCATGCAAAAAATAGTACTAGAAGCGAGGCTAAACAGGCAATTGGGATATCCACTGTGCGAGATTGGACTTTGCTGCTCACCGGCCAAATCAGCGCAGTAAGGCCTAAGATCACGAAGATGTTGATAGAGTTAGAGCCTAAAATATTGGTGATGGCCAATTCGTTATTGCCCGATAGTGCGGAGATGATGTTCACCACAAACTCTGGCATACTCGTTCCGAACGCCACAACCGTCAAACCTATTACGAGGTCAGTAACCCCCCATCGCTTTGCCAAACCACTTGCGCCATCCACTAACCAATCAGCACCTTTAACTAGAAATACAAATCCTGCGACCAGCAGCAGTATCATCACGATCGGATTCTGCACCCATAGGTCAAGAAAACCAAACATAGTTACCTTCTTTTAAAATTTTAGGTGGGTTCGCAAATTCGCTTTAATACTTGTTACCCACAATTAATCATTATCTTTTCGAATATGGGAATTATTAGAACCCACCTATACATTGAATCTAAAGTGCATGATATCGCCATCTTGCACTATGTAATCTTTACCCTCGATGGACAGCTTACCGGCCTCACGGCAGGGTGCTTCGCCGCCCAGAGCGATATAATCATCGTATTTGATGACTTCCGCACGAATAAATCCGCGTTCAAAATCCGTATGGATAACACCGGCACATTGAGGAGCTTTCATACCATCTCTGAAGGTCCAAGCGCGCACTTCATCAGAGCCGGCAGTCAAAAACGTACGTAAGTTCAGCAGGCTATACGCAGCTTTAATCAGGCGGCTCACTCCACTTTCCTGTAATCCAATCTCTTCAAGAAACATTTGTCGCTCCTCATAAGTCTCCAATTCGGCAATTTCGCTTTCAATCTTAGCAGCCACCACCAACACCTGTGCCCCTTCCTGCTCGGCCACAGCACGAACCTTATCTACATACGCATTGCCGCTCACAGCCGATTCCTCATCTACATTGCATACATACAGCACCGGCTTATTCGTAAGCAAAAACAATTCATGTGCAGCAATCTCTTCCTCTTTGTTTTCAGGAACAACTACGCGAGCCGAAAGCCCCTGCTCAAGTGCCGCACGATAGCGGATATACAGCTCCAGCGCCGCCTTTGCCTGTTTATCACCACCTACGCGCACCTGCTTCTCTATCTTTTGAATACGGCTCTCCACCGTCTCTAAATCCTTCAACTGCAGCTCGGCATCGATTACCTCCTTGTCGCGAATAGGATCAACCGTGCCATCAACATGTACCACGTTCGGATCATCGAAGCAGCGCAATACATGGATGATAGCATCCGTCTCGCGGATATTGGCAAGGAACTTATTACCCAAACCTTCGCCCTTGCTCGCACCTTTTACTAAACCGGCAATATCCACGATCTCCACCGTAGTAGGGATGACACCGCGAACGGGCTTACAAAGCTCGCCTAACTTGATCAGACGCTCATCAGGCACCGTTATTACGCCCACATTGGGCTCTATCGTACAAAAAGGGAAATTTGCTGACTGTGCTTTGGCATTGCTTAAACAATTAAAGAGAGTAGATTTACCTACATTGGGTAAGCCTACGATACCGCATTGAAGTGACATTATTATAAATTATTGATAAATGGTTCGTTATGATTTTGTCTAAAAATGTTAAACTTAACGGATGTTTGCGTCTATATAGCAAGAGTTCCATAATCGTGTTTTGTACCCATAAATTACTTGTGCAAGTCGTTTGGCAAAAGAACCACATTAAGAACACTTTCTTGAGCTGATAGGTAAACTTCTACGAGCAATTAATATAATGTAACATCCTTAATTTATAAAAAAAATACCGAAGTTTTTCGGATAAATGTAAATAAAAATGGTCTTGTCTGTAATATTTCAGACTGCAAAATTACGTATAAAAATCGAAACTGCCAAATTTTACACAAAAAAAGTCATTTTTTTCTTCTTTAAATCCAATTTTATGTATAATTTTGCACCCGTAAAAATATATTCTCTTTTTGCCTCCAAATTTTTGAAGCGAAAAATCCTTAAATTGCTTATTATAAATTATTAAAAATATACATTATGAAAGCACTCAACAAACTGACCGCCCCCAAAGCAGTCGCTCCCGAGAAAATCATTCAGTTCGGCGAAGGTAATTTCCTCCGCGCATTCGTAGATTGGATTATTTGGAACATGAACCAGAAGACCAATTTCAACGCCTCTGTAGCTGTTGTTCAACCAATTGATCGTGGTATGGCAGAGTGGCTTAATGGCCAAGATTGCCTCTATCACGTAAACTTGCAGGGCCGCTTGAATGGTGAAGCCATCAACTCACTCGAGCGCATCGACGTCATCAGCCGAGCACTCAATCCGTACAGCCAAAACGCTGCTTTCATGGCGCTTGCTGACCAGCCAGAAATCCGTTTCGTGATTTCTAACACCACCGAGGCAGGTATCACCTTTGACCCCACTTGTAAATTCACCGATGCACCAGCATCGTCATATCCTGGAAAACTCGTACAACTCCTTTATCGCCGCTATAAGACCTTCGAGGGTGATCCTAAGAAAGGCCTTATCCTCATGCCTTGTGAGCTCATTTTCCTCAACGGGCATCACCTCAAAGATTGCATCCGCAAGTATATCGAGCTCTGGAAAGACGACTTTGCATCTGACTACGAAGGCTTCAAGGAGTGGTTTGAGAAATACAACTATGTATGCGCAACCCTCGTTGACCGCATCGTTCCGGGCTTCCCACGCAAGGATATCGCTGCTATTCAAGAAAAGGTAGGCTATGCTGACAACCTCGTTGTGCAGGCTGAGATCTTCCACCTTTGGGTTATCGAGAAGCCGGAGAACATGTCTATCGAGCAGCTCCGCGAAGAATTCCCAGCAGAGAAAGCAGGTTTACATGTACTGATTGCAGAGTCTGAGAAACCGTATCATGAGCGCAAAGTGACGCTCCTCAATGGCCCACATACCGTTTTGAGCCCTGTAGCATACCTGAGCGGCATCAATATCGTACGCGATGCTTGTAACGACCCCGTTATCGGTAAATATATCCATAAAGTACAGTTTGAAGAATTGATGGAAACGCTCAACCTTCCGATGGAAGAACTGCGTCAATTTGCATCTGATGTACTCGAACGCTTCAACAACCCATACGTTGACCATCAGGTTACCTCCATCATGCTCAATTCGTTCCCGAAGTTCGAGACGCGCGACCTCCCCGGCTTGAAGACCTATCTCGAGCGCAAGGGCGAGCTGCCTAAAGGACTCGTATTGGGTCTGGCCGCTATCATCACCTATTATAAGGGCGGCACGCGCGCAGACGGAGCACCTATCCAACCTAACGATGCGCAGGAGATTATGGACTTGCTGCAGCAACTTTGGGCTACCGGCTGCACGCGCAAGGTGGCTGAAGGAGTACTCGGTGCTACAGACGTCATCTGGAAAGAGAGCAAGCAAAATCTCAATGAGATTCCCGGACTCACCGACATGGTGGCCAGCTTCCTCGATAGCATCCAGGAGAAGGGAATGATTGAAACCGTAAAATCTATTCTATAACCCTTGACGCCGCGCCCCCAAAAGGGGGAGCTGGCGGAATATTTCTACCATGACTGAGATTCTCAAAATCAACCCGGCTGACAATGTAGTCGTAGCCATTAAGGCGCAGCACAAAGGCGCGCAAATAGAAGTCGATGGACAGTGCATCACCCTCTTGGAGGACGTGCCTGCTGGCCATAAAATTGCTATCCGCGATTTCGCCAAGGGCGAAAACGTCATCAAGTATGGTTTCCCTATCGGACATGCTACAGAAGACAAGAAAGCGGGCAGTTGGATGAACGAACATAACATTCATACCAACCTCGCGGGACTGCTCTCCTATGAGTATCACCCCAAAGACGTAAAACTTAATATCCCCAAGGAGGACCGAACCTTCATGGGATATCGTCGCTCTGACGGACAAGTAGGTGTAAGAAATGAGATTTGGATTATTCCTACTGTAGGTTGCGTGAATGGCATTGTCAATTCCATAGCAGACCGGTTGCGTCAAGAGACGGGCGCAGAGGGAGTGGATGGCATATTCGCTTTTCCGCATAACTACGGCTGTTCGCAACTCGGTGATGATCATGAGAACACAAAGAAAATTCTCCGCGACATGGTGCACCACCCCAATGCTGGTGCTATCCTCGTGGTAGGTCTTGGCTGTGAAAACAACCAACCCGACATCTTCGAAGCTTTCTGCGGCGACTATCGTAAAGATCGCGTGAAATTCATCGTGAGTCAGAAGATTGAAGGTGATGAGGTGGAATACGGCTTGAAGATTGCACGTGAACTCTATGAGCTTGCTCGCACCGACAAACGCGAGGCTGTGCCCCTGAGCGAACTGCGCGTGGGACTGAAATGTGGTGGTTCTGACGGTTTCTCTGGCATCACTGCAAACCCTCTGCTTGGCGTTTTCTCCGATTATCTCGTAGCCCAAGGCGGCACTACTGTGCTGACTGAAGTACCTGAGATGTTTGGTGCAGAGACCATCCTCATGGATCGTTGCGCCAATCAGCAGCTCTTCAGCGAGACCGTATGCCTCATCAATAACTTCAAAGATTATTTCCTCAGTCATGGCGAACCCGTAGGCGAAAACCCCTCACCGGGCAACAAAGCCGGAGGCATCTCTACACTCGAAGACAAAGCGCTTGGTTGCACCCAGAAATGTGGCACATCGCTCGTAAGAGGCGTGATGCCATATGGAGAACGCCTGCAAGTAAAGGGGCTTAATCTCCTTTCAGCACCAGGTAATGATCTCGTAGCTTCTACCGCGCTCGCTTCGTGCGGATGCCATATCGTGCTCTTCACTACCGGTCGAGGTACACCCTTTGGTACGTATGTGCCTACCATGAAGATAGCTACCAACTCCCAATTGGCTGCCAATAAACCCGGATGGATTGATTTCAATGCCGGAGTGATTGCTGAAGGTGAAGACATGCAGCAGGTGGCGCGCCGATTCACTGATTATATCATCGAAGTAGCATCGGGCAAACTCGTTAACAACGAGAAAAACGGCTACCACGAGATAGCAATCTTCAAGACAGGTGTAACGCTTTAAGGCTTTCATAAACAGACTATTCCTCCAGTAGTATCATTTGGATACGCGGCTTATCAACTCAACCTCCTGCCTCGCTATGAGGCAGGAGGATAGGCTCGTTTTATGCAATCAATTTGGCAATTCAATACCCTTACAGAAGAGCAACAGCAACTCCGCGATCAGCTTGCTCAAGACTTGCAGATTAGCCCTCTGTCAGCGGGCTTGCTCATCAGTCGTGGGCTGTGTACGGCGGCTGAAGCACGCTCTTTCATTCGTCCGCAACTCAGCGGACTACACGACCCCTTCCTCATGAAAGACATGACGGAAGCAGAGGCACGACTCTCAGAAGCCATTGCCGGAAAACAACGAATCCTCATCTATGGCGATTACGACGTAGATGGCACTACAGCCGTTTCCCTCGTCTTTTCTTTTTTGCGTCAGTTCACTGATGCCATTGATTTCTATATTCCCGATCGCTATACCGAAGGATATGGAATCTCCTTTCAAGGCATCGATTATGCGCATTCTACGGGATGCCAACTCATCATCGCGCTCGACTGCGGAATCAAATCTGTAGATAAAGTGGCTTATGCAACTGCTCGAGGCATCGACTTTATCATCTGCGATCACCATAAGCCGGGTGAGGAACTCCCCGCTGCGGCTGCTGTGCTCAATCCCCACCGCGAAGACTGCTTATACCCCTACACCGAGCTATCAGGATGTGGAGTGGGTTTCAAACTAATGCAGGCATACGCTATTCAGCACAACGTACAGATGGACTCCCTGCGAGCGCTGCTCCCGCTTCTGGCTATGAGTATCGCATCCGATATCGTACCAATTACTGGGGAGAACCGCATTTTAGCCCATTTTGGACTCCTCCAAATCAATAAATGCCCTTCTCTCGGATTACGTACCATCATGTCTCTTGCCGGATTACAGCCAGGACGAATCACCATCTCCGACCTTGTCTATAAAATTGGGCCACGCGTAAACGCATGCGGGCGCATACGCAGTGGTGCAGATGCCGTAAGGCTACTCACTACTGATAACCCACATGAAGCCGAAGAGCTGGCACAAGCAGTGGAGGATAACAACAATGAGCGAAAGGGGCTCGACAAAACGATTTTTGAAGAAGCCTTGCAGCAACTGCATGAAGATCCCCTCACGGACCAGAACAACGCAACCATCGTATTCGCGCCCCATTGGCATAAAGGAGTGGTGGGAATAGTAGCCAGCCGACTTACTGAAAACTATTACCGTCCTACTATCGTGCTCACTCAAGGCGACGATGGGCTTATCAGCGGGAGCGCACGTTCCGTAAGCGATTTTGACATCTACTCCGCCATCGACGCTTGCAGAGACTTGCTCACCAATTTCGGAGGACACGATTTTGCGGCCGGACTTTCTATGTTGCCAGAAAATTTGCCTGCTTTCAAGAAGCGGTTTGAGCAATACGTAAGCGAACATATTCAGCCCCATCAAAAAGCGCCGATTATTCACGTAGATGCAGAAATACTACTCGCGGATATTACACCGCAATTCTTCCGCATCCTCCAATGCTTAGAGCCGTATGGGCCGGGCAATCCGCGCCCCATCTTTGTCACGCGCAACCTCATCAATTACCGCTACACCAAGCGTGTAGGAAAACAGGGAGAACACCTGAAGCTTAACGTTACTGACCGGAGCATCAATACCGCTGGATCACCCGTTTTCATCGATGGAATTGCGTTTCATCAGGGCGATTTTGCTCCCCTTCTGCAAAACGGTCAGGCAGTGGATGTATGCTATAGGCTCGAGGAGAATTTTTATAATGGCCATGTAAGCATCCAGATGCAAGTAGAGGAGATTAAGCAAAGATAATACACAAAAATGCGTTGCAAGGTTGCGTATGTCAAAAAAATATACTACCTTTGCAGCGCATTTTCGTTTAATTCATTTGGGTGGTGAGAAAAAGACCACCTGTATCCTTATATTATTCGCTATGTATTCAGAAAGAGACAGCCAGTCACCTCACCAACGCCGCGGCACGATAGAAGTGGTATGCGGCTCCATGTTCTCCGGCAAGACCGAAGAACTGATTCGTCGTATGCGTCGCGCGCAGTTTGCTAAGCAGAAAGTAGAAATCTTTAAGCCGGCAATTGACACTCGCTATAGCGAGCAAGAGGTGGTGAGCCATAACCACAACTCTATCATGTCCACGCCCGTAGAGTCCGCCGCAAGCATCCTGCTCCTCTCAGAGGAAGTAGATGTAGTGGGTATCGATGAGGCACAGTTCTTCGATATGGGCATCATCGATGTATGCAGGAAGTTGGCCAGCAGGGGCATACGCGTGATTGTTGCGGGACTCGACATGGACTATAAGGGCGTACCTTTTGGCCCTATGCCAGCGCTCATGGCCATAGCCGACGAAGTCTTTAAAGCACATGCTATCTGCGTAAGATGCGGCAACCTCGCCTCCTTCAGCCACCGAATGGTGGATTCTAACCGCCAGGTACTACTCGGAGAAACGGAGACGTACGAGCCACTCTGCCGATGCTGCTTTGAGAAGGCGGCTCAGGAGCTGATTCAGAAGGTGGAGAACAACCTTGTCAAGGAAGAAGACTAACCATTGATCCTCGCAGAAATCATACTGCCTTTGGCAGTGGGAGGCACTTATACCTATCGCTTGCCCGATGACTGCCCCGTGAACCCGCAACCTGGTATGCGGGTTCTTGTGCCTCTTGGCCCGCGAAAAATTTATACCGGCATCATTCATCGTATCCTCACCCAAGAGCCCGAATCTGACAGCGATAAGCCCTTTGTATATAAGCCCATACTCTGCTTACTCGATGCCTATCCCATCGTCACTCCGCTCCAGCTGAAGCTCTGGGAGTGGATAGCAGAGTATTATATGTGCACCATCGGCGAAGTGATGAAGGCGGCGTTACCTTCGGCGCTGAAGCTCGAGAGCGAAACGCGCATACGTATCAACCCGGATTTTGAAGCATCGGAGAAGCTGTCGGCTGTGGCCGACTCCATCCTCAATGTCTTGAGCGATGGAAAGCCTAAAAACCTCGATGAAATCGCAAAAAATCTGCAAATTCGTACGGCTGCTGCTGCGGTAAACGTGCTGCTTGAGATGGGAGCAGTAATGGCTGAAGAGCACGTAGAAGACCGATATGTAGCCAAGACAGAGCATCGCATCGGGCTCGTACCTGACTTTCAGTTGCCCAAATTAGGTCCTAAGCAGCAACAGCTGCTGCAAGCGTTTTTCTCGCTGCAAGACGAGGCGGTGCTCCGTGAGGGCGCATCGGCCAGCCCCACCATCAGCCGAACCCTGCTCCTCCAACGGGCAGACTGTTCGATAGCGGTTTTGAAGAGCCTCGTAGAGAAAGGCATCCTCTCTGATACAGTCGTGCAGATCGACCGGCTCAATGCCAGCGCAGGCCCTACACGTCCGTTGCCTGAACTCAACGAGGCGCAGCAGCAGGCGTTCTCTGAAATCAAAGCATCCATGCAGCAGCATCTGACAACATTGCTCTATGGCGTAACCTCCTCCGGAAAAACGGAGATTTATATCCGTCTGATCGATGAGCAGCTGAAGAAGGGCAAACAGGTGCTGATGCTCGTACCCGAGATTGCGCTCACTACACAACTGACGGATCGACTCAGGCGCGTGCTCGGCAATAGGCTCGGCGTCTATCACTCTAAGTTCTCTGACCGAGAGCGGGTGGAGATTTATCGAAACATACTCTTCCGTAAATCGTATGATGTGATTATCGGCGTACGCAGTTCGCTTTTCCTGCCGTTTACCAACCTTGGTCTCATCATAATCGACGAAGAGCACGATGCTTCGTATAAGCAGCAAGACCCTGCCCCGCGTTACCATGCACGCAGCGCGGCTATCATCTTGGCTGAAATGGCGGGAGCGCGCGTACTGCTCGGTACGGCCACACCGGCTATTGAGACCTATCACAATGCGCTCAATGGGAAGTTCGGACTCGTAAAGCTCACCCAGCGATACAGAGGACTATCACTACCTCAGATACAAATCATCGACCTCAAGCGGCAGTATCATAGGAAGGAGATGTATGGCCATTTCTCCGACCCTCTACACGATAAAATACGCGATGAAATCGGGCGTAATAAGCAGGTAATTATCTTCCAAAACAGACGCGGATACAGTTGTTATGTAGAGTGTAAGCAATGCGCGTATGTACCCAAATGCGTGAACTGCGATGTGTCGCTTACGGAGCATAAATATGCGCAGCAGCTGGTGTGCCATTACTGCGGTTACAGCATTCCTATCCCGCATGAATGTCCGGCTTGTCGTCAACCCGACACGTTGGAGGACCGCGGGTTTGGAACGGAGAAGATAGAAGATGAAGCGCATACGTTTTTTCCGCTTGCTCGTACGGTCAGGATGGATCTTGATACCACGCGCAGCAAGACCGGTCATCAGCGTATCATCGAGCAGTTTGCAGCCCATCAGGTAGATATCCTCATCGGCACGCAGATGGTGACTAAGGGGTTGCATTTCGATGACGTCAGCCTTGTATGCGTTCTTAAAGCGGATGCCCTGCTCAACCAACCGGATTTTCGAGCGTCCGAACGGGCATATCAAATGCTTGAACAGGTGGCGGGACGAGCAGGACGAACGGGCGATACCGGACAAGTGATGATTCAGACTACAGATCCCGACCATCCCATCTTCCGTCAACTCATAGAGCATGATTATGAAAGCTTCTATTTCGAACAGATAGCCGAACGAGAAACTTTCCGATATCCTCCTTTTCATCGGATAATTCAGATCAACATGCGGCATCATGAGCAGAGCAGATTAATCACCGCTTCTCGGAGTTTGCAGGAGCTGCTCTCGCAGCGCTTTGGCACACGCTGCAGTCAGGTGATTATCCCTTCCGTCAGCCGCACGCAGAACCAATATTGCCGCCAAATTGTACTGAAGATAGAGACTACCGCAAATTTCCGCTTGGCTAAGCAGATGCTTGGAGAGTCTATTCGATATGTCCTTTCTCTTCCTCCCTGCAAAGGCACCTCCATCCAATGCGATGTCGATCCGATGTAGTGGAAGCAGTAGATGCTATAAAATGCCTACGAACCACATGACAACCATATATGCATAATTATGAAAATAGTAGTATTCACCGGTGCCGGAGTATCCGCTGAGAGCGGATTGGGCACCTTCAGAGACGCCGATGGCCTCTGGGAGCAGTATCGAATTGAAGATGTATGTACGCACGAAGCATGGCTGCGTAATCCCGAGTTGTGCGTGGCGTTTTACAATGCACGCAGGCGGGATACGCTTGCTGCTAATCCCAATGCGGCCCACGAGGCGATCACCCGATTGCAGCGTCATTTCCCCGGCACGCGCATCATCACGCAGAACATCGATGATCTGCACGAGCGTGCAGGAAGCACGGAGGTAGTGCACCTACATGGCGAAATCACCAAACTGCGTGGACAGCGGAGCGAAACCGACACCGTGCCATTGGAGGGGTGGGAGCAGCATTATGGTGACCGACACCCTGACGGCACACTTTTGCGCCCGTATATCGTGTTCTTCGGGGAGGGAGTGCCCTATTTCGAAGAAGCCTGCCGCATTACATCCGAGGCAGACCTGCTTATCGTAGTGGGAACAAGTCTGAACGTCTATCCTGCTGCATCACTTCTTCAATATACGAAAGACAACTGTAGGATTATCGTTGTTGATCCGGGCGAGCCGGCTATGGGCGCTTATCGAAATAGGGTGGTTCACGTGAAAGAGAAAGCCTCTATAGGGGTCCCCTCCGTAGTTGATGCCATCATCCGCGAAAATCAATAGCTCCTATTGGCTTTTGCCCATGTCGATTCTTTCCACACAATAGCCTATCCTTACTCTAAAATGAGTAACGCTCACTTCGTTCACTGCACTGCGTGCTGCTCACTTCGTTCACTGCACTGCGTGCTGTTCGCTCTGCTCACTGCACTTCGAGCTGCTCACTCCGCCTTGGAACCATCTGGAACAGCCGCAGGCGTCTGGAACGCGCGTAGCGCTAATGGAACTGCGTGCAGCGCCATACCCTTACTCTAAAATGTGTGAACTTTGTGAACTTTGTGAACTTTTTGTGAAAAAGCTTCTTCTAAAAGCTGAGTGCGCTATCCTCCCGGACGGCGCACTCTTGATTGTTATGAAAAAGGTTACAATAATCTCAATATGATAGGATAGTTAGCTTTTTTTCAGTTGGCGAAATTTGGCAAGGCCTTCTACTTGTTCGATTTTGCCGGCTTTTTTCCACCGCAACAGTATCGTACCGATAGACTGCTTGGTGGTGGATTGCTTGCGCTTCACGCGGAGGGCGATGAGGTCGGACTTATCAAACTCCGATGGCAAGAGGTCGAGCAACGACTCTACAGCGCCCTTGGCCGTAGCCATCTCAAGCCCTTGACTGATTTCCTCTTCGAGTTTCTCGCCAAAGATAGCCATCTGCGTGCGGAACGTATATTCGGCCACCCACTCGGCAAACTCGCCAATCTGTTTCTTGTTTTGCCGGCCCTCCATCAGGTAGCAGAGCATACCCGCGCGAAAACCAATCACAGCAGCACGGCGGCGGAGGATATCGGCTGAATGGCTGTCGGCATCGAGCGCTTGCAAACGTTTGTTTTCCTGCCAACGCATGATGGCATTGGAGACAATCG
>CAMGMU010000025.1 GCA_946059305.1 uncultured Bacteroidales bacterium
TTTCACAAAAAGTTCACAAAGTTCACAAAGTTCACACATTTTAGAGTAAGGGTGTCTACTTTTTTTCAGGAAAGCACACATTCTTCCCGTTTGGAGGTGTATCAATATAGCGCCTACCTCTTTGTGGAGATAATCATAAAGCTCACGGCAAACATAGCTATCAGTATGCCGATGATAATGTTGTTGGTCAGCGCCTCGCCAAAGACCAATGTGCCTACAAGAATAGCCGTTATGGGTTCAAACACACCCAGCACAGATGCCTTCGTAGCGCCGATATTGCGGGTGGCGACAGCGAGTGTGGCAGTCGATACGATGGTGGGCAGAATAGCCAGTCCCACCAAGTTCAACCAATCGAGCTTGGTTTCGATACCCTCAGTGAGATTCTCGCCCGAAGCGACCACCCTGCTCAAGAAGAAAATCGCACCAACAATCAGCACATAGAATGTCAAGAGCGAGTTTGACATATTGCTGATGGCCTTGCTGCGGTTGATAATGACGATAAAGAAAGCATAGGACAATGCAGAGGCCAACGATAGCAACACACCAATCGGGTCAATCTTCTGAGTAGAGTGGCTTTGTGTCATAATGATGACGCCCACGAACGTGGCGGCAATGGCGACCCATACCTGCCAAGAGGGAACGACACGCAAAAAGACCATAATCAGCGCCACTAACACGGGGTAGAGGAAAACAAGTGTTGTCGCCAATCCAGATGGTATGTAGTTGTATGCTTGAAACAGGAAGGTACTGCTGGCCGTGTAGAACACACCAAGAACGAGCAGTATGCCAGCTTGCCTCCACGATACCTTGAAATCATGCCTGTCGGATAGCAGAAAGGCTCCAAGTATCAACACAGCGATACCGTACCGAAAAAAAAGTATAGACTCAACGGGCGTTCCATTCTTAATCAAAGGTACGCCAAAAAGTGGGTTAAGCCCGTAGGCAATACCTGCGATAATACCCGCAGGATAACCAATTAACGCTTCTTTGCTTAACTTTTTCATAATTTCTCTATTCTGCCTATTGGCGGAATTCCGTTAGTGCGTACTTAAAATCAAACAGGCGGCAGAGCCGCCCGCTTGAAGAGTTCATACTATCTTTAGGTGGGTTCTAATAATTCCCATATTCGAAAAGATAATGATTCATTGTGGGTAACAAGTCTTATTGTTTTGTCACCTTTTGGTTTCTTTTCGGGCCAAATTGTAAGTACAATCGGTCACGTAGCTCGCTACGCTCCCTCTTCTACTTCCAATTTTTCCTCGAAAATAAATCCAAAATCTAACAAAGGGAATTTTTAGAACCCACCTTTGCTTATTGGATTTGCTGGCCGGTGAGGGTGTAGGTGGCATCGGCATTATGGATGACAACCTTTCCGTCTTCAAAACGCTTCTGAGCGGCTGATTCAGTCGGCACCTGCTCTACCTGCGAATAGACTTCGTATTGCGCAGAGAGGTCATCGATATAGAACTGACCGGAAGCCGAGAGGAAATTATTGCGGCGATCCAAGCGGAAGCCCATAAACTGATAATCCACTCCGGCAGGAAGCACCGACAAATCCACGTTCTGATACTTCCATCCTGCATAATCGAGGTCGCATATCTTCACGTATTGGTAGTCGCCATCGGTAGCATACACCGCATAAAGCACGTTGAACGAATAGTCCGAGAACACCTGCATAGCCAGATGCGACACGCAGTTGCTCTTGATGAAGTTCGGGTCAAGAACCTGGAAACGAGCTTCGCCAGCGAGGTCGGTAAAGGTATAAGAGAACTGATTCGATGCCTGTCCGGATATTTTCTTAGACGTATTGCGGAGCGTAGAAGCCTTGCTCACATAGAGCGAAGCAGCCGTATCACCACGGAAGAAGAGCGTATCGAGCGGATTGACCACGGGCAACGTAATGCTCTGTGCAGCCTCCGTACGGAACGGAATCTCGATAGTCTGATTGAGATAAATACCCTCCTGATCCTTGATGTTGGGCTTGAGAATCAGTTTATAATCCGTATTGGGCAAGAGCGGATTGGTGAGCTCAAATGATGAATAGCCATACGGTTCGGGCGCTTTGTTGGCCGCAAACGAACGGGTATTGATAGCTTGCTCAGTGCCTGCAGCATCCACTACCGCTACATTGGCTTTCACCGTACTGCCCACGATAGCCTGATCGTAGATCGTGATGAACGAAGGCTGAAGCGGCACATCTGCAGCTCCTGATGCAGGATACGACTGCAAGAAACGAATCGAACCGCGGTTCATGGTGCGGAACGAGAAGGAGAACGGAGCGGTCATGTGGTTGGGATAATTGGTATCCGGATGGCAAGCGCCCGTACCGATAGTAACCGTATATTCCGTACCAGGCTCAAAACGCGAAGCCGGGGCAAAACGCATCAGGCGCGAATCGTCTTCCCAACTGATGGTGCCATCTACGTGGGGCGCGATGGAGAAAGCTGCCTCCGTAGAATCCGTATTCATATCCCAGCTGAAACGCACCGTGATCTCCGTGCTGACAATCTGGCTGTCCGTAAGCGCTACGTTGGGCGTATAATCAATCACGGTAGGCGGCGTATTGCGCTGCAGGGTCATAAAGAAATTACTATAAGCGATATGCCCGTTTTCCACCGTTACGGTATCCACTGCCGAATAATAATCAGTAGCATTTGCCTCCACGATATACTGTCCCGGCTGGAGGTACCAGAAGAAGAAGACGCCATTATAGAGGGTATCGGTAGTATACGTCTGAAGCACATTACCGCTCATATCCTTAAGCGTTACCTGTCCGCCGAGGAGGGCTCTGCGCTCGTCGGCCGTACCGCGATGATACGATATAGCGGGGAACTCATGCTTGCGATACGCATCGCGGAGCATACCGCCCACCGCACCATACGGTAGCGTTTGATCCAGGAAATACTCCATGAAAGTCTCTGCGAAATAAAACGACTCACGATAGCGGTAGTCCATATTCAGCAAACGATAGAGCGTAGGTCGATAATCGTGCATCTCGCCCTCCGAGATCGTACCGGGCACACGCAGGTTGCGGAGCACGCCATAGCCGTTTGACCAACCCATAATCTGTCGCGCAAAGGTCTTATCGCCCCAAATCTGCGGCACGTGAGAGAACGAACTCACCTGATTCTCATAGAGCCTATCACTCATGAGTGTGGTGATAGCGCGTCCCTCATCAGAGCGCTGGTTCATATCCGGATAGGTGTGGGTATCATTGGCATTTCGGCCGGCATAGAGCTGCAAGATATAATTGGAAGGCGCGCCGGCATTGGTATGGATAGAGAGCATGAAATCGGCGTTGTAGGCATTCGCTTCGGCTACGATGGCCGAGAGGGCACGGTCGTCGATTTCGCGGTTGAGGGTGCGGGAGAGCATGGTCTGCATACCGAGGTTGCGGAGCATGGTGTCCAGGCGCAAGCCCTTGGTGAGGTTCGACGATGACTCCCAGAATCCGAGGGTGTCGCCTGAAGCAAACGGATAAGCAGCAATGCCGCGGTCGTCACCCGAATACCCGCCATGACCGGGGTTGATATAGATGCGAATCTGCGAGGGGTCGGTCTTGCGAGCGCGTTGTGCAGCAGGCAGCTTACGCATCATCGGGGGCGCAAGCCGAAGTTCCGGCAAGGTCCTCATGATAGGCTCCTCGGTGAGGTTGAGCTGCAAGAGGTGCATCTCGCCATCGAGCGTGGCATACACTACCCTACCATAGCGAGCCGCAGCAGAAGGCTGCATACCCATCTCTGAGGGCTCCGTAAGCGGCTGAAGGAGCGAACCATCGGCTTTGGCAATAGCGATGCAAGAAGAGAGGTACTGATGACCATCCGAGGTCTCCTGATGACCAATCACGTAATCATCACCATACCACTGAGGATACATGAGCGCTCCTACATTGGCGAGGATATGGCCCTCCAAATCGCAAATCTCCGTACCATAGCGGGTGTTATAGAGAATGCGCGTGCCATCGGGAGATATCGAAGACCATATATAGTTCTCCTTGCCACGCGGTCGAAGCACCGTATGCCTGCCATTGCGGTAGAGATTGATATCGAGGTTATCGTTGGTTACGTAGAGTTGCGGATTGGCAAGCGAGGTATGCAAGTCGATATCCTCGGCTTCCAGGTAGGTCACTACCGCGCCATCGGCAGAGAGTTGCGGAGCAAAACCATGACCGAGCACCTGATTGCTGACTACGCGGATGGGTTGAGCCAAAGCAGCCATACTGAGCAGAAGAGCTGACAAAATGAAAATTTTTCGCATAGGATGAAATTTTAGGTGGGTTCTAATAATTCCCATATTCTAAAAGATAATGATTAATTGTGGGTAAAGTATTATAGCGAATTTGCGAACCCACCCTTATTAAATGGATTTTAGGTGGGTTCTAAAAATTCCCACTTAAGAATAACTATTTATTATTGTGGGTAACAAAAATGCTTTATTTGTCATCTTTTGGTTTCTTTTCGGGCCAAATTGTAAGTACAATCGGTCACGTAGCTCGCTACGCTCCCTCTTTTACTTCCAATTTTTCCTCGAAAATAAATCCAAAATCTAACAAAGCGAATTTTTAGAACCCACCTTTTGCGGTTGGAAAAAGGGGAGGACAAATGGTTGGAAACGTTGTGCCCCACCCAAAGGATGGAATCGTAGGTTAGTCAATGCGTTGTCCTTGGGCATTGTACGTGCGACCTGCGATGGTGATGATTACCTGTCCGTCTTGGAGCTTCTTCACCCGCGCTCCGGCAGGGAGATGGTCGAGCGCCGATACCGGGTCGGTAATATCCTTATAAATCAAGCTGATGCCATCGAGCCAAATATGGTGCTGGCCCTCGGTAGTCGTTGTTTCAAAGGGGAAACGCAGGTAGTCGAAAAAGACGGGATAAATAGCAGGATCATTGCCCAAAAGGTCGTTAAGCGCAATATCTACTACGGTTCGCTCTCCCTGAACAATCGTTTGCGAGCTAACGAAACTTGTAGCTGCAGTCATATTACAGGGGCGAAGTCCTACGGCAATCTTCTCCACAACGGCATCGGTGCGAAACACCACGCGCACGGTGTCGGGCAACGAATAGAGCGGCTCGGAATTGCCCAAGCGGATATACGGACTACGGGCAGACTTATAGGTGAACTGCAAATCTACGGGAGCAAGCGTATCATCGGGCACCACCAATATAGGATTGAATCCGCTCGAAGCCTTCAGTTCCCAACGGGCAGGGTCTCGGAAATCGCTCCACGTCTGCTCGTGGCGCTCAGGCATTTCTACGTGTACGCGGATAGTATCTGCAAAATCGCCCAAGGTGCCAATGATATCGGCATAGCCGTTGCTCACGCCTATCACCGCCCCCAAATCCGATACTGTAGCCACCTCCGGCTGGAGCGACTCCCAGCTGAGCGCGCCCGCATGGAGGTTCACCGGTGAACCATTGATCTTAGCTTGCACCTCGATGGTATAAGGATGGATATGATCGCGGAGAACGCTGTCAAGACGGATGGTGATAGGTGCGGAGTCGATGATTCTTACGGTCAGGTCAGTCGTGCTGTTGCCGAGCGTAGCGTGGAGCACACCACCATTGGCGCCCGTAGCCAAGAAGCTGCCATCCGGCAGAATCTCGCCTACCGACGAATCACAAGAGAGCACTACGCCCTCCACTTGGGTATTCACAATCAAGCCGTATTGGTTGTAGCCTAAGAATGAAGGAGCGGCCATACCATATCGCGGGAGAATGCAAATGGGATTACGTGCGGCAATAGCAGCAACAGTGGTATCCGGTCCCGGCACATGAGCCACAACAAACATACCATTTCCGCAAGCGCGCTCTTGCCCATCCGAACCATTATTCATCGGTCCATACGGATTCAGATACATGCAGCTGGAGCCACCACCATCCCAGTTCACGGCCTTATAGGCGCCAAAATGCTGGAGAATCTCCGCAAGCACTTTGGTGGTGCACCCTTCGGATACACCGCGACCATCCACTACCAGGAAATACAGCACATGTCCGTTCTCGCTTGCGCCAAAGGCCGTACGCGGGTGTTTTTCGTTCCAGAAATTCGACTGCTCCACCTCGCCATTATTGAGGATCAAAGCGTAATTATCACCGCCTACGCAGTTAGATGCATTCACCACCTGATCATCTATTTTCAGTTGGAGATTGAGGGTGACCGTATCACCAATATTGAGGGTTTTGAGCATATCGGCCATAGTGCCATGACCGGAGAGCACAGCTTGTCCGGCAGGGATAGCCATCGAGCCGATGTTCACCTGCTTGTCGGTAATCTTAGCCTGCATGGTAGCCGAAGTATGCCATTCGTTGCCGGGCAGCAGCTCAATCAGAAGCTCGGTGCCGTAAGCATTGGTGAGGGTGGTAGCCGCATTATGCTGGTTATAGAGTACGAGTTCGTTTTCTTCTCGCTTATAATTTACGTGATGGATTTTGAGGGTGGTATCTGCGAGCACGAGTTTGCCCGAGAATCGCCCAAGGGTGCCGAGTAAGCCATGGAATTGCTCATCTACAGCACCAATACGCCGGTTATTATTAGGCGTATAGCAATATTCATTGTTGGTGATAGTGAGGCCAGTAGGACAACCTACATCACCTTTGGTAGCAAAGAAATCGCCATTCGTTCCAGCGAAATAAACATTCGTATCGGTAGATTTGCGCTTGGCCATCGATGAGGGTCGTTCGGTGCCAATCAGTTTGCCCGAACCGAGCACCTGCTCGACGGAAATGTTTGGATGGTCAGTATCTACGGTGAGCAACCAGCAGTCCAGTCTTCCGCCTGCACCGGCTGTCTTATTCATTCTCAGCTCAAACATGGTAGTACCCGGACCAGCAGGAAACATCGACAGGGTATCGATTCGATAATCTACGCCATTTAAATAGATAGCATGCGCCGAAAGCGCTGCTATACAAGCAACAAGTAAAAGAGAAAAACGCTTCATGATACTGACAAAAATAAAGGTGGGTTCTAAAAATTCGCTTTGTTAGATTTTGGATTTATTTTCGAGGTAAAATTGGAAGTAGAAGAGGGAGCGTAGCGAGCTACGTGACCGATTGTACTTACAATTTGGCCCGAAAAGAAACCAAAAGGTGACAAAACAATAATACTTGTTACCCACAATGAATCATTATCTTTTCGAAGATGGGAATTATTAGAACCCACCTAAAATATAGAAGGTATATAGGGAAAATGTTATTCAGCAGAAAGCTATTATAACAGGGTTTTGAGAAAATTGATAAACTAATATCGATTTGAAAAAAGAAAAGGGGCGACGGCCAAACCGCCGCCCCTTAGTATGTTCGAACAGATGTTCGGTTAATGCATTACTTCTCTACCGTAGTACCAAGTACATTGTAGCGAACACCATTCTTGATGATGTAAACCTGACCGTTCTCGATGATCTTCGTTACCTTACCAGCTTCGGTATTCTCATAGATATTTTCGATATCAACAGAACCTCCAGCTTCCTTACCGGTGAACTCATAAACTGCATAACCGTTATCACCTGCATAGAGGTAGATAGTAGCCTTCGTGCCATTTACTTCTACAGAAGGAACAGCCGTACGGAAACCATTCTGAGCCGAACCCATACCGTTTGCCGGGAAGTACCAAAGCGGCTCAAGACCAGCGAAGGACTTCGATGCGTCAGCAAACTTATAGAGAGCAAATGCTGAAGGAGGATTACCTACGGTATTGGTAGCAGCCATAACCATGAAGTACTCATCACCTACCTGGAACTCGCAGAGACCATTGTGGCCTAAATTCATCTTGCAGGTATCGCCCTCGTTGTTTACAACATTTACACCACTTGGGCTGTGGATGAAGTCATCAGCAAGCATACCATCCATATCGTAGAGCATCGGAAGGGTATTCCAACCATCTACATAGAAGTAGTCTGCGTCAACCGGGAAGATTTGCGGAGCCGTACCAAAAGCAGTTACAGAAACTTCGCCATCCTGAATAAGGAGCGACTGGTCAGATGAAGGCTCAAGAGCGCAGTCAATTTGCTCAGCAGCACCTGCTACACCATTGGTGATGGTCCACTTATAAGCGTAGAAGGAGTTAGCGTCAGCAGCCATAACGATAGCGTCAGAATTAACGTCGCCATACACGCCGAATGCGTCGAAGCGGCCACCCCAAGAGCGGCTGCCATCGTCTGCGATGGTTGCGAAGTCGTCGTTGTCAACAATCTTCTCGTCGATGAGGAGGGTAGCAGCACCCGTGGTGAGATCCACCTTGTAAATCATGAAGTGCTGAGAACCACTGATACAAGCGCCGATAAGGCAGTTGCCTGCACCATCAAACTTGATATCGTTGAACGCAAGCGTTACAGCAGCATTATAGGTATTGGTAGTCGTATCAAGTGCCTCAAAGAGATGGTCGCCAGTAATCGGGAGAGGATCAAGCATCGCACCGGTAGCAGCATTTACGCGAACGAGCGAACCATAAGTACGGTTGATGAAGTACATAATACCATCCTTAGCAGCCATACCGCGAACAAATCCGGTAACACCGGGCTTATTAGCTTCGTAGTTATCCTCTACAACAGAGATCACCCACTTGTTCTCAAGGGTATATTCGCCATTAGCACCACGAGCAGGATAGTTATATTGATCCTTAACGCCCGTTGCGACATGCTCAATACCAGCCACATCACCTACAAGTTGATACTTGTCAAAGAATCCAAGAATAGCGGTAACATTAACCTTATCGCCTACCTTGAAGGTAGAATCAACAGACATTCTGTAGCATTGCAGCGTATCCACACCATCCGTTACGTATGGGTTGTTATACGAGTCGAGTGAAGTAATCTTCAAGCCCATGAATGAAACGCGGGTGAAGAGGTTAGCCTCGGTGCAAGCAGCTTCAAACGAATCAATCTTCTTAGCTGCAGGAAGAGTAGAAGCTTCAGCAGAAACTTCTTCGCCAAACTTGAGCTCCGGAGCACCACCCCACATTACTTTCGTACCACGTACTACCACCTTATCGCCTACTTTGAAAGTAGGAGCAGCGTTCATGTAGAGAAGCAAACCACCAGTAGCATCCTGAACGTAAACGTTCTGTTTATTGATATAGGTTACAACGCCAGAAGCCTTGGTATTCGTATTATCAGCCATAGCCTTAACCTCAGCGAGCGTCGGGATATACTCAATCCACTTAGCATAGAGCGTGCAAGAAGGTGTGTTCTCATCAATAGTGGTAACCTTAGCGCCAGAGAAATCAGCAGAAGTGTACCAACCATCAAAGGTGAAGCCCTCTCTATACGGCTCATTGAGCGTAAAGGTACCGGTTACAGTCTCAGGGTTAGATAGTGCATGTCCCCAAATCGGGTAGAAGAAGTCCGGACCAGCAGTAGAAGTAAAGTCTGATGATACAGGCCAGCTCGTTTCAGAAGCCGAAGCAAGGAAGAATGCAGAGAGTTCTTTACGATAAACATTCTCACTCATCGAAGCACTATCAACACCAAGATTCTGATTAGCGCGGTTAGCATTAATCACATCACCCAACCAAGAATACTTAGCAGCATTCGTGGTAAAGATGAGGTTCTTAAGATTGTCGGCTGTATTGTAAGTTACGTTCTGAATGAAGCCAACTACCGTACAATTCTGACCAGCAGCAGCCGTCTCTGTCAACCAAATAGGAGTTTCGTCAGCGTTCTTACCACAATGATAGTAAACAACACCGTCTTCCCACTTAGCCCATGCCTTAGAAGTTCCATAGGCAGTATTGTAGTCGTTCATCAAATCCAAGCAGATAGCACCCTTAGAGGTCCAGCCATAGTCGTTGGTTACACCACCATTGAGTTCATACGTGATGACATTCACTACAGGAACAGCAGCCCATCTGCGAACGGTATCGTTAGCAGCCCAAGTGCGGTTTTGAATCTCAGAACCATCTGCAGCCTTCTCTACATATTTCCAATCAGCACCAGCCACATACTTATAATGCATGTTAGCAGCAATAGCATCTTCTGCGCGATAGGTGTAAGTATATGTAGAATCAGTAAGCTGAGCCATGCGGGTGAACGCCCAGTTGTTGAAGTTACCAGCAATGAAGCAACTCGGAGTGCTATCCGGAACCAATACGTTGAAGGTAACGGTAGGAACGAAGTGACCAAGAGAATCGATGGTCATCACGCCATTGTTGTACGTAAAGCGAACGGTATCGTTTACTACTACCGTACCATTATAGGTGATGTTAGCGCGAGTGAACTTCGTAGCACCTTCATCAGTAGCAGTACCATTGATGTAGAGGCTGTCTGCCATATAAATGCCTTCAAGCGTGAATCCATTCTCGCCAGCCGTCATCGACAACCATTCAGCACCTTCATTACCCTGCTTCAAATAGCAAGAAGGAACAACGGTGAGGTCGTACTTACGAACTTGGTGAGCTGCATACTCATAAATATGAGCGGTCTGACCTTCTACCACTACGCGGAAAGTAACGCAAGCAGTACCCATAGCGCTACCGGTAAGCGCAGTCTTCTCTTCTGCTACTACATAGGGGTTAGCGGGATTGGTAACATCAAATACGGCAAAGCTGCCCAAATAGCCACCAACTTTGTAGGTACCCATCACATAGAGGGTATGACCGGCGAACTTAAAGATCTGGCCACCATAGCAAGAAGTGAACGTGCTGGCGCCGAAATAAGGCATATTGGTTACAACCGGAGCGGCACCACTCATATCAACGTAAACAAGTGCATTGCCACGGCTCTGTACATAGAAATGATCAATGTCGAGAGCAGAAACGCTATTATTGCCACCCATAGAAAAACCAAGGGCAATCGTATCTACAGAAGTTAATACACCATCTACTACATTGTGGCGAAGTACAGATTGTGCAGCATTAGAAGCGGTGAAATAAGCAGCATTACCCTGTACAAGGTTACCAATCAGAGCAGGCATATCGCAGCGACCATTCAATTGAAGGGTATCTTCACGAATGAGATCGTAATTGGCATCATACACCTGAGCTATATCAAGCGAAGAAGAACCACCGGTCCATTTATAAATAACGATATGACCGGCAGCATCGAGATCCATGTAATAACCGGTACCGATAGAATCAGTATCGTCAGTTACAGCAGAAAGAGCAAGGTCCATCTTCTTCATCACACCGGTAGTAGTATTAACAAAGTAAAGACCATCTTCCTTTGCAATAAAACCACCACGGTTCATAGCAGCACCGGACATACCGGTAGCCAAGGTGCCCAGATGAGCAAGCGTACCTGCGATACTGCTCTCAATCGTAAACTCCGGATCAGAAGGCTGATCACCACCGGTAGAACCGGTAGCCGGATAGAAGATAATGCTCTTCAGATAAGCACGTTTAACGGTCGTCTCGAAAGAAATAGAATCAACCGCACCGGTGGGTACATAAACAAGACGTTTGAGCACCTTGTTTTCAGTGCCACCATTGGTGAGGTCAATAACTTCACCACCGCATACTTTTACAGAACCTTCAGATGTGCTGTAAGAAGAAGCTACGAATACGATGGAATCAAACTGAGCAGGCGTAGCAAGATTTGCTACAAACTTGCCAGTAAGTTTACTTGTTCCCAATTTACAACCATAACCTACGCGAGCTGCATAAAGTTTGGTTGCTTCAGTTACAGTACCAAGGAATTCAGACCCTTCGATACTGTCTTTAATGTTTGCGGTGGTGTAAGCTGTACCATCATCACCAGCCTGATTCTTCGGAGTACTGTCAGTGGCACTCTTAGGAGTGGTATCACCCCAGTCCTTAAAAGTAAGCGTTACAGGCTCCGCAAACATGCCCATTGCCATAAAGACAACGGCCAATAAAGAAAAGATTTTCTTCATGAGTTTGTGTTTTTTGTTAATAAATTTTGCTTCCTTCTCCCAGAGGACACGTCCCCCGCGACTCGGAAAAGCGTTAAGTGATTAATTATATAAAAATCTTAGAAATATATTCTCGTTATTCTAAGAAGGTTATTCAGCGAAATTCAGACAATTAGTCTGCGGGCGTACCGAGAATCGTAAATTTCTTACCACCTCGGTAGATGAATACCTGCCCATTCTCCACCACCTTTACTGCTTTATCCAATGGCAGATCAGTAACAGCAGTCGGAGCAGTAACCGTAATCATCACTACCTCAGACGGGTCAGTAAGGCCGGTGTCGGCTACTGCCTTCACGCGGATATAATACGTACCAGGTTCTACATCTGTATAGGTATAAGAATAGGTGTATTCATCGGTTTTCTTAATAGTCGTCTGACGAGCCGGGAAAGCGGTAGAAGTGGAGAGCTCTACTCGGAAACCCGACGACAGTTGTTCGCGCCATTCTACCGTCACCTTATCATCCGCAATCACCTCACCATTCGAAGGACGAAGGATTTCCGGAACAGGCACCTCGATTGCATGCGTACGAATCTTCACGATATTCGACACAGCTGCATGATTGCCAAACGTTACCTTCACGCGAATAAAATAGAAGCTCGATGCTTTCAGTACCGAATCGGCTACCTGACAACGCGGAATCGTAGTGGTATCGGACCAGATAATTTCGTTCTTCTTAAAGGTATTGGCCGTAGCCACCTCAAAGTAATAGGTTGCATCTGCAGCCTGCACGCTATCGCAGATAATTACCGGACGGAAATCCACATCGCGTTCGTCGTCAGCCGGCGAAAGGAGAGAGAATAGTTTTACGGAGAACGAAGCCACCTCTGAATACGTATCCACCTTATTGATACTACGCGTGCGCACGCGCCAATAATAGGTAGAATCGGCATGGAGCATGGCTAAGTTTGACGAATTCATCTCGGGGCGAATCGTCTCTGCTTCGTAATCAATCGTAGAGAAATCTGCCGTACGCGAGAGTTGGAAGAAATACGAGTCAGCACCTGCGGGAGAGGTCCACGAGAAGGTAGTAGGCATCAACGTATGTGCACTATCAGCAGGATAGTTGAGTTGCGCAGCCACGCTATTGCCCCAAGTGGTATTGCCGAGCGTACGAGCCGGATACTCATTACCATATCGGTCTAATACCGCTACGGCATATAATCCCGTCTGCCCTGCGGGCAGAATAAACGAAGGCGAATACGTAGTGCCTAAGAGGTAACGGCTGGAACCTACGATTCCCTCCTCCCCTACACTATCCTGAGGAATGCAATATACGGCATATCGTAAGTTGGATGCCGGAGCCGTCCAACGGAGCAGATTGCCGCTAAGCTGCATATTCCTTACATACAAGCAGGTATCCGTTCTATACCACGACATCATCGGTACGAGAGCCGGATGCGGGTTGACCGTATTGCGCATATAGCGGATAAAACCATAGGTGCTCAATCCCTTGCTGAGCGAATACAAGCACGTACCGGGAGCTCCCATCATATCGTAATCGCGCGTGAGTTGCACCTGATTGCCAATCTCATCTGCATGATACTGCGAAGAGGTGCAAGTGGCCGTATTCGGCACAAGTGACGATAAAGTAGGGCTGGCATACATATGGCGGCCAAAATGAGCTCCCATCTTGCTCCACCATTCGGATAGTTGCGCAAAATCATTACCCGAACCAATCTTCCAATACAGCTGCGGAGCCATATAGTCGATGGTCTTTTGATCATACCATGCGAGCGGATCGGAATAGATACCATTGTATTGCCAATCCGACCCTACCGGACACGGCTCCACACCATATACAGGAGCCGAAGTAGAAGCCGTACCAGCCACACCGGCAGGTCCGATACCAAAGCGTACATACGGCTTGATAGCCTTAATGGAATCGTGCACCATTCGTACCATCTCGTTTACCTGCGCCCGGCGCCAATCGGCCCGCTTAAGCGTAGTGCCCGAAGCCGAGTAATACGCATCATCATACGAATTCTGATAGCCCGACTGATAGAAGTAATCATCAAAAATAACGCCATCAATATCGTAGTTACGCGTTAAGTCAGCCACCACAGCTGCTATACGTTCTTTTACGGCCGGTAAACAAGGGTTAAGAATCTTGATACCTCCGCAATCCACTATCCAATCCGGATGGGTATTGGCATAATCGGTAGGAAGTGTACCATGCGTATCTGCACTCGTAGAATAGCGATAGGGATTCATCCACACATGCACTTCTATGCCTTTATTGTGGGCATACTCTATCAAGGTCTGAAGCGGGTCGTAAGATGGCGCATCGCCGCGTGTACCTGTCAGATACTTGCTCCAAGGCTCGTATTGGCTGTTGTACATAGCATCGCAGAAACCGCGGACTTGGAAGAGTATGGCGTTCATATTTGCCGCCTCTAATGAATCCACGATAGCGAGTAGCGACTGCTGCTGCAACGCTTGGCCGGAAGCAGAGGTTTGCGAATGTGGATTCGGCCAATCGATCGCCCACACAGTAGTGAGCCATGCAGCTCTGAACTCGCGTTTGGGTTGCGCTTGCAAGCTGCCGGAAAAGACGGAGATGAGCAGGCATGCCATCAGCATACCTGCTACCCCGCGTAATGAATATTTTGGTTGTTTCATCAAAATATTGAATCTGAGCATTAGAAGAGCTTCGAAGGCTCTTTGTTGATTGTTATACCATATACGTTTACGCCCTCAATCACCAATTCTACCTTAGCAGTAGCCGGGTTATAGCGATAGATGCCCGAGGGAGCAAGCGTAGGATCTTTGGCCGGATTGCGGAATGCGAAATATACGCAACGGCTGCTTTCGTCGAGTACCATCTGGCAGATTCCTACCGGCTCGGAGGCATACCCCTCCGTAGTGCGGTAATTACCCGAAAGGTCGCACTCAAAACCAAGACCTTCATACTTGAGCATATAGGGTGCAAGTGCTTTCTTCGACGAACCGATAGCTTCAAGTTCGGCGAGCGTACACTTATAAACGCCAGCATATCCGCCTGCGTCCATGATGCTGAAATAGAAGCTGCCATCGGTAGCGTCGTACGCAAACGACTTCGGCCACATACCCGCCAACGCGATGCCGGCAGCAGGAGCCGGTTCGCCACCTGCCGTAGCAGTAGCTAGGATATCAGAGTCCTCAAAGCGGTAGAAACCATTGCCATTGTAGAACTTGCTCCAATACCATACGCCATCCACTTTGCCGAAGCATCCGCCAATAGCACCATAGCTCCAGCCGTTGTTGTAATAACCGAGCGTGGCGTTCTGTACGAAATAAGGGTTATCGGTCTTGCTATAAACGGCATTTCGTGTAGAAAGGGGCAGACGAACGATACCCGTATTACGGTTGGCAAAATAGAGGTTATCGCCTTCAATATAGCCGTAGAACGGATCGTCGAATGCAGCCTGTCCGGCATTGGTAATCATGGTCTCCACCTTGCTACCATCCTTGGCTACAACGGAAATCTTACCATCACCCAAAACGCCATCCGCATCATCTACATAATAGTATTGCTTGCCGCAATCGAGTACGAATAGGTGCTCCTTGAAGAGCAGGTTGAAGGGGTGCTGACCCGAGGAAATACCCAAGTCAAACGAACTGATTTTCATTCCTTCGGGAGCATCGCTGATGAGCTTATACGCCATCAGATTACCACCTTGAACGGCATAGTAGAGCGTAGGCACTTCTTGATTGTAACCCACTTGTACGTTGAGTCGGCCCTCTTCGAGCAAACGACCGTCGAGCTTCACTTGCAAGCGAACGGTTTGTGAACCTACATTGGAGAAGATAAGTTCTCCCGGAAGCGAATCGGTGCAGGTAGTAATCTCCTCACCTGCTGCAGTCTTCGTTCCTTCAGGAAGAATCCAGTTATATTCAATCTTCAAATTGCGCGGATTGGGCACCTCAAGTTGGAAGCTCACCTTGGAAGTATTCACCTCGCATAGGTCGCCCTCAATCGGACAGAGCGAGAGCAGGGGCTTGATATCCGATATCATGATTACCTGCGTCTTGGAAAACTCTCCAATAGTAAGTTTCACCTGATACGTACCGGCTACTTCGTAGTATTTCTCTACCTTATCGCCTTTCATCTGACTACCATCGCCAAAGTCCCAAACGGCTTCACCCGTCTGAGAAGAGGTGTTGGTGAACGTAATCGTAGAGCCTACATAAAAATCGAGGTTGTAGTCACCGTTGATCACATACTCAAACGATACGGGATCGCGCGGGAGGTCTTCTACGGTAGGCACATTATCAAAGCAGGAAACGGCCAAAAGCGGCATCGCTGCTATCATACAGATTTTGAGAATATGTTTCATTGCTGCAGGGTTTATCAGTTAATATCTACAGACTTTGACACCGTCTTACTATAGACATTATTGGCATCATATACGCGGAGCTCTGCATCAATCTTATACGTGCGGACATATTCCACATCGTAATAACCATTGGCTGCGTTGTTAACGAGCTGCTCAAACGTAATCTGATTCCAGTAATAATCCATAGAGTCTTTCACCCAGGAGAGAATCTCGCTCTCGGGCTTGCCATCTGTGGTCTTAAAGTAATACTTATATACATCTTCACCTGCATTCAAGTCGAGCGCAGAGTCAGTATATTGCTTGAAGTCGTCCATATATCCGAGGCCGAGGAGCATTTTCTTATAGTCAGCATACTTCATCTTATCATGCATGCCATCTTTAAAACTCTGCATAAAGCCTTCGCCAAAATACTGAATCATCTTAGCAGAATCAAAGGTAGTAGGCTGTACCCAACGCAAAGGAGCGAGCGTACCACTTACGGGGAAGGTGCCTTGGAAAGCGTAGGCATGGAGCGAGTCGTTCCAATACGCTTCATCGTGAACATACGATTTGATTTTCTGAAGCACACGCTTGTGCTCAGTTATACTGCTGGTAACCGAATAGGAGAACGTGCTAACCCAAGGGCAGATTACCGTTTGGTTCACCGTCTCATCCAAGCTATACCAGAGTTCAGAGTGGTCAATCTCCGTAACGGAAGAGTAATATTGCGCGTTGAAGCCCAGTTCCGAACCGGCCATCACAGCCGAGCTCTCCAACTCCCAATAGGCTTCAGGACCGACCTGACCGGTGATGCAGTTCTCATCGAACAGATCGTGCTTTTCGCAAGCAACCATCGTGAGCGAAAAGGCTGCAAGGAGGAATATTTTCGATTTATTCATATTCATACTTTCTGAAAATTTAACGATTAATACCACTCGATAGTATTCGAGCACGCTGCCTTGCCGCAGGTGTTGTATGCCCAGATTACGCGTTTCTTAAGAATGCGATAATCGAGAATCTTCTCGCCAGCCGCATTCGTGGTGTAATAACCAATGCGGTCGAGCTCTGCTTTGTTGTACTTGGTCTCGGTCTCCGTATCGGCATTAAGTCGGTTGACCCAAGCATTTGGGGAGAGACCTTTAGTAGGATCGCCCTCCACATAATCTTCCGGTGTGCACCAATAGGCCTCATAGAGGTTATACGGACGGCGGAGCGAGTAGGTTTTGCTGAACGAAGCAGCATCCCATTTCTTAGTAGAACCGTTGTGGCATTTCTTAATGGTATATACAAACTCGTTGTTATACGTGATGCCGTTGGTTTCCGAGGAGTAGTTATAACGACGGAGGTCGTTCCATTGCTCGGGTTGCAGATACATCGCTACGTACTTCTGCTGCATCAAATCAGCCAACGAGAAATCAGTTGCATTCATCTTCACTTCCCAGAAGCGCTCCATACGCGTTTGCGCATTTCCTGTAAGACCAGTTTCCACTACGCCAAAACGCTTGAAGCTCTCGCGAATAGCTTCTTTAGTCGTGCTGTGAGCCCCTTGTTTATCACCAGCCCAATACTGCGCTTCAGCCTTAATGAAGAGGAGCTCTTCAGTCGTGATAAGGGCAATATAGCCATCGTTCTTCGTATAAGGGTTCGAACCGGCATCGGATGCAAAGAGATCCGGATAATAGGTCACCTTCATCGAGTTATCCATACCGATATTGGCTTCGAGGTAACGGATCACGTCAGAGTTAGCCTGCGTACCCATAGAACGCGGTTTCATGATTCGGTCAGCACGAGGGTCAAGCGCATTACCACGGTCGGTTTTCTTTACGTCATACGCACCTAAGATACCATACGCAAAGAACTTGGTAGGAATGGAAGAAGCGAGTCGGTTGTCACGGCTCTCCCAGGAGTTGATCTTCGGCGCATACGGTCCCCATGGGCAGTTCTGCTCAGGGCTGCTGCCTGCATCGTAGTAATAGCGTGGCTCTTCCCATTCGGGATCGTTGAGCACCTCATCTACCATGCTGATAATCTTTTGGCAGGTAGCAGGGGTGTTGTCCCAGTTGGGCAGTTTGCGAAGCCAGAGGCGGCAACGGAGCGCCTTGGCATACAAGCCCCATTTATGGATATCGCCAGCATAGATGCGGTCCATCTTCTTGGTAATAGGCAGGTTGGTCTTGCACTTGGTCCAAGTGGTATCTGCGTAGAGGATAGCGAGCGAATCGGCTTCCTGGAACATCCAATCATAGATCTCGGCCTGCGAGTCGTATTTAGGAGAAGAGGTCAGATAGGCTTGCGAACGCGGCATATCGCCGAAGGCATCGGTAGTAAACATCGTAGAACCGAGCATAATCGTACGGCCGATAAGGATGGCGTTGAGCTTGCCCTCTTTCTCTGCTATCTCATTCATTTTGCGTACGTTAGCGCCAATATCATAGAAATGCCGACGCCACATCGGATGGCGGTTAACGCCGAGGAACTCCCAGCCTTGGCTATAGGGATACGAACCGGTTTGGCTCTTCGAGCCCGTAGTGAGCGCCTGAGAGAGATACACACCATATTCAGCATGGTCGTAGCAGATCTGCGAAGCATAGAAGCAGACCGTAGGAATAGCCTGATCTACCGTAGTGGTGATGGCCTGATCCTTACTCGTATTCACATCGAGGAAATCTTCGCAGCTTACCAGAAGCAACGAGGCTACGAGAGCGGTAAATATCAAATATGTCTTTTTCATTGTATATACTCCTTATTTATATATATTAGAAGGTAGCTGCAAGTGAGATATTATAGCTGCGGGTAGAAGGCGTAGGGCTGTTATCAATACCAGCCGAACCCGTACCATTAGCTGAAGTAGATGCGTTGCAGACAGGATCCGTACCCGTGTACTTGGTAAGCAAGAACACGTTATTGCACGTGAAATTGAGTTTGAGTCCCTTGAAGAACTTCTGCTTCTTCATCAGTCGTGCAAAATCATAACCGAGGGTTACGTAGCTCAAGCGCAGGTAGCTGCCGTCTTCAACGAAGTTCGACGATACCTGATAGAAATAGTTGGTGATGGTAGTGTAATCCAGCGTGATGGGCTTGGTGTTCTGCTCATAATATACGTTTCCGGCAGCATCGGTATGCTCCGTTACGCCCTCAAACACCACCTGACGACCGCGGTATTGCTCAAGGATCTTGGCATTACCATTGCTGATGAGGTTACGAAGCGTCACGTTGAGCACATCGCCACCGCAACGTCCGTCGAAGAGGAACGAGAACTGAACACCATAGATATTCATCGAGGAGTTGACGCCATAGCTGAACTTGGCTTCGCGGTTACCAATCAACTCGTTCTTATTCGGATTGATCATCGGGTAACCGTTCTCATCGCAGATCACCTGACCATCGGAATTGCGCTTATAGTCCTTACCCGTAAGAGCTGTGGTAGAACCGCCCATATAAGCCGAGGTGAAGACGTCGCCATACTGTACGCCCGTGATTTCCGATACAGACTCCGGCAGGCTCAATACCGTACCGCGGTTCAAGCCGAGGTTCAAGCCCATCGTCCAAGTTACGTTTTTCTTGCGGATAATATCTTGATCAAAGGTGAGCTCCATACCGTGGTTTCGGATGACACCCTCGTTGCGAGTCTGGAGGATATAACCCGATGAAGGGGATACGCGTACCGTTACGATCTGATTATCCACTTTCGTGTTGTAATAAGCCACGTCCAATCGGGTGCGGTTGTCAAAGAACTTGATATCCATACCCACCTCCCAGGAATAGGACATCTCCGGCGCGAGGTCAAGTGCAGCCGACGAAGCAGTCGGGTCGATACCATAACCGCCATCGGGGTAGTTGATGAACTGCTTATAGCGGCGGTCGTAGAGATAGGCAGGTGCATCCTTACCTACTACTGCGTAGTTTCCGCGCAGTTTCCAATAAGAGAACCAATTGTCTTTCGTTTCGTTCAATCCCGGAATCAGCTCCGAGAGAATGATACCGCCCGTTACAGAGGGATAGAAGAACGGGTTCTTATTGATGGTTGACGACCAGTCCCAACGACCGGTTACGGAGAGCGAAGCCAAACCTTTGTAGTCTGCGCGTATCTCGCCGAAGTAACCGAACGTACGCTTACCCGAGTGGCTTACCGACATATTGCTCAGCGTAGCATATTCGGGGTTTGTGTTACGAAGACTGTACGTGCCGGGGATAATAAAATCTTCGCCGTAGTTCGACATTGAGAAACCTTGACTCATCTTCAGCTCCGTACCTACCATGAAGTCAATGGAGAAATCCTTCGGGAGCTCGAGCTTGTAGGTAGCATTGGCGCCAGCCGTAAAGAGTTGGCTGCGGCCGGAAGAAGCCGAATAGCTGCCCAAGTAGCTCTTATCCATATTCTTGATATCGTCTTCCGTAAGATACATATTATCGAGCTGGAGATACTCGTTGGCGAGGTAGTTCTTATACGCCTCATATGCGGCTATCTCCGCATCCGTAGCGTTTTCGCCCGGATCTTTGAGCGAAGGAATCACATATGAATCGTCCCAGCGAGGAACGGTATAAGAGTCCGACGAGCTAGCTTTAGTATCATAGCTGATGCGCCCCACAATCGTAAGACCTTTAACGGGCTTAAACGTAACGCTACCGTTGATTACATTACGGAGTGCCTTGTTCTGACCATTATCGTTGTAAATGCTATAGAGCGGGCTGCGCGGCGAACCGTATTTATGCACGTCTGACATATAAAGGTAACGCGGGAAACCATTGTCGAGCTGATAGTTGGTGATATCATCATTAATAGGCCAACCATAAGCCGTGCTGACGCCCGAGGTAGAACGCGACAAGGTATTGGTCACGTTGATTGAAGCGTTGAAGGTGACCCATTTAGCCGGCGAGAAGCTGGCCTTAACGAGCGCACCCACCTTCGTGCGGTAGTCTTCTGGTACGATACCATCAGCCTTGCTCCAGTTAGCTGAAGCATATGCTTGGAACTTCTCCGAGCCGCCTTGCACAGAAAAATCATATTTCTGATAGAAGCCGGTAGTGAGGAAATTCTCCACGTTGTTGTAGATGGTCTCGCCCTCGTTGAGGAGCGGACCCCAGCCACCCATGCATTTTTCTTTGTAGAATCCTTGCGAACCGGGAGCATATTTGCTTTGAAGCTCCATCAGGCGCGTAGGGGTATCAAACTGCCAACTACCGTTAGCTTGCACCTTGATTTTACCTGCCTCGCCCTGCTTGGTGGTAATCATAATCACACCATTGGCAGCATCCTGACCATACAAAGCCGCAGCAGCCGCACCTTTCAATACGGTAACGGACTCGATGTCGTTGGGGTTGATATCAGCAGCAGCACTACCGCCACCATTGATAGGCATACCATCGAGGATAAAGAGGGGCTCGTTGGACTGCGAGGTGTTGACCGAAGAAATACCGCGCACGATAATCTGGCTGCCTGCATTAGGCGAACCACTACCTTGCGTAACGGCTACACCGGCCACTTTACCCTGAAGCGCATTTACGAAGTTGGCGCTCTGGCTCTCGGTTAATGATTCGGAATTGATGTTTTGTACAGCGAAGTTCAGGCGTTTCTTCTCCTGAACCACACCCATAGCTGTTACTACCACTTCTTCCATGGCAATAGCATCGGTTTGCAAGACCACCTTCATGTTTGGCGTGGCCTTCACTTCCTGGGTAGTCATACCTACGTAGGAGATTACCAAAATCGCCTTGTCTTCAACCGTAAGTTCAAACTTACCATCGAAGTCGGTAATCGTACCATTGCTGGTATTCTTCTCGAGTACCGACGCACCAATCACCGGTTCGCCATCCTCTTTGGATACCACAATACCTGACACCTTAATGCTCGCCCATGAGAGTGTCGTGCAAAGCACCAGGGTCATTAAAATGAGTACTTTTTTAATCATAATTTATGTTCTTGGTATTAAAGATTTATGCATAAATTTTCATTTACGGCTGCAAAGTTAATGCATTTTTTTCACATAAACAAACTTTATACACATTTTTCCATATGTTTAAACATATTATTTGCTTTTCTTGACTTTTTTGAGCACTTTTTTGAGTAAAGGCTCCAATTTGTCAGCATAAGCTCGAAAGCCGTAGTCGGTCAGATGGATGCCATCCACGGTGCCTTCTTCGTTTTCTGCGGTCAGTCCTTCAGAAGTCACGTAGTAGAGGTTGCGTGGGTTCTCAGCCTTCAGACGTTCGTAGTTTTTCCGGAACGCCTCATTCTTCTCAGGGAGATATGTGCCAAAGAAACTGTCGAACTTCGCATACGGATACATCGGTCCTTCTACCATGATGATGGGCACCTCCGGACGAGCTTCGCGAAGGATCTTCACGAATGTGTATGTGAGCGTATCACATTGCATCTTCGTGCAGTTGGGTACCGGGTCAATCACGTATGCCACGGCGTCATCTATCGTCGCCATCGCCCGCGCCATCGCATATACCAGTTTGCCTTCGCCACTTACGCCTAAGTTCACGAACTCCACATTCAATTCACGCTGGATGATATTGGTAGCAGCCATACCTGTTCGGCTCGCGCACCCACCATGCATGATGCTCGTGCCATACCCAACCACCTTCATACCGCTCCGTGGGTTATCTACCCGTGGCATCTCGATTACCGAAGCCGAGTCCACACCAATCTCCATCCAGTTCACACCATCATAGAGCGGGAGGTAGATCATGCATTCGTGCATGCTGCCGTCCATATTCTCTACATAGAGTTTCTGCTGCACAGAGTCTTTGGTGGGTCGATTGGTATTCACGTATTGCCAAACGCCCTTGCTGTCAAGGATATAGAGGTCCGTACCTTTGATGCCCGTATCGGCCATGTGCGCCATGTGGAAATTATGGTGCAGATTATATCGAACGCCTATCCGGCGGCTGTTGGTTCGGAAACGAATAGCGAGTCCGGCACTATTCTTTGCGCGGTCCCATAGTTCTTCACGTACAGAGTCTTTCAGGTAAGCAGGAATGCGGGTGTAAGGCGTAAGGGTAACGTCAGCCCCCCACCCTTTGTTGATCATCCGGAACTGTAGCGCATCTACATACCTAAGAGGTTGTTGCTCGGCTGCGTTGACGAATGCTGCTCCCGCAATCAGCAGGAGCAACAAAACATGTTTGATTCTCATACCGTAACGTTTTCGGAAAGTCTTGCAAAATGCGCTTATTTGGCAGCATTATAGGCATCACAAGCTTTCTTCACGCTGCCGTGGAGCAAGAGCAGACGCTGTGCCTCATCGTAGCCCAGTCCGAGTTCATCTACAATCATGCGCGTGCCGCGATCCACCAACTTGGCGTTCGAGAGCTGCATGTTGACCATCTTATTGCCTTTTACTCGGCCAAGTTTGATCATCGTGATGGTGCTGATCATGTTGCAGATGAGCTTCTGGGCCGTACCGGATTTCAGTCGGGTGCTACCCGTAACGAACTCAGGTCCCACCACCGCCTCGATAGCGATATCGGCTTCGTGAGAAACGGGCGAATCGGGGTTCATGGATATGCTGGCCGTAAGGATACCGTTGGCGCGTGCATTACGTAGTGCCCCAATCACGTAAGGCGTGGTACCCGAAGAGGCGATGCCAATTACGGTATCGAGCGGGCCTACCTTATGCTCCTGCAGTTCTTGCCATCCCTTCTCCAGATCATCTTCAGCATTCTCCACCGGATTACGAAGCGCATGGTCGCCACCGGCTATCAAACCGATCACCAAAGTAGGCGGCATACCAAACGTAGGGGGAATCTCGCTGGCATCGAGTACGCCCAAGCGACCACTCGTACCTGCTCCCATATAGAAGATACGACCACCCTGCTGCATGCGAGGAATAATCTGCTCTACAAGAGCGGTAATCTGAGGAATGGCGGCCTTTACTGCAAGGGCCACCTTCTGATCCTCTTCGTTCATTTCTGTCATCAGTTCGAGAACCGACTTCTGATCCAGGTTCTCATGGAGCGAAGTTTGCTCCGTTACTTTCGTAAACATACGATTGTATTTTTATGTTTTCAAATAATTATTGCAGCAATTCAAAAAGCACCTTAGGCCTCTTCAGGCTTAACGTCGTCTTTGTGATACAGCTTCATTCCGTCCATCGGCGATTGGAAAATCTGACCGCATTCGAAACCGTTGTCAGCCAGCACTTTCTTCAAAACGTCTTGATAGTAATACGCAATCGAACCTACAAAACCTACCGGTGTCTTGGGATATTGCGGGAGAATGCGCTTAGCGAAATAGTCGAAATGGTCATACACGAGCTGATAAATCAGCGGGTTATCGATATGATCGGCGCAGAACTTACTGAGCGAAGCCAGGAAACGATTAGGGAAAGGCTGACGATATACCTTCTCTATAATATCCGCCTGCGTGAGCTGATATTCGCTGAGGAACTGCTCCTTCAGCTCGTCGGAGAGCTGATTCTTCAAGAGGTCCGATACGAGTCGCTTACCGAGAACAGCTCCCGATCCCTCATCGCCGAGGATGAATCCGAGAGCCGGCACGTTCTTCACAATTTTCTCGCCATCGAAATAACACGAGTTACCGCCCGTACCGAGGATGCAAGCCACGCCTTCTTTCTTTCCGCAAGCCGCAATAGCAGCACCGAGCATATCGCTCTCCACAACCGCCTCTGCGTGCTTAAAGCAGGCATTAAGCGCCATCATTACGGCAGGTTTCTTCTCAGGCGTACATCCGGCACCATAGAAAAACACCTTCGTAATCTTACCCACCCAAAGCAGGCGAGCCATCTGAGGAAGGAGCTGATTTTGAATCGTGTTGCGAATGGCATCAGACGTTTGCTGAAAAGGGTTAATACCATCAGTAAAAAACTCGGAGGTCTGTCCGTTTGCGGCCATCAGGCACCAATGCGTTTTGGTAGAGCCGCTGTCTGCTAATAAAATCATGATATTGAGTGTTAATAATTATAAGCAATTGTGGTTGCTTCAGGAATCGTTTGAAGCGATTTTTTGACTGTTTTATAAATCGTTTTCATAAAACCGGCTACAAAGGTACACTAAATTTCTGAAACTGCCAAATATTTTCTTAAAAAAATGCAAAAAAATGCGCATTCAACCAAAAATGCTTTCTTTTTCACAAAAACTTATGCAAACGTTTGCGTAATTCAAAAAGAAATACTAATTTTGCAGCGGTTTTGAAAAGCAGATGCAGACTTGCGCATGCGTACAAAACCTTATTAAATAAATAATTTAGTATTCATCCCACACAAACTTTCCAAGATTGTATGACTAAGAAAATTAATTGCTTCATTCCCTTCCAGTCTGAAGATCAAGTAAAGCAAACCGTTGACAACCTCAAGAAGCAGGACCTCGTAAACGAAATCTTTTTCCTCGAAGGCGACATGCGCTCTACCGCCAACATGAAATTCATCGCCGAGAGAGCTACCACTGACTACACACTCATTTACACTAAGTACACTACGCTATCGTTTGTACTCTTCGGTCTCGAGCGCATGGTTTGCCTCATTGAAGATGCCGGAGCCGACATGATTTATTCGGATCACTTCAATAAAGTAGGCGATGCCGTAACGCAGGCTCCCGTAATCGACTACCAGCTTGGCGCACTTCGCGACGACTTCGACTTCGGTTCGGTACTGCTCTATCGTTCCTCCGCTCTCAAAGATGCCGTCAGCCGCATGAACGTGGACTATCAGTTCGCCGGTCTCTATGACCTCCGCCTGAAAGTGAGCCAGAAAGGCGACCTTGAGCATATCAACGAATACCTCTATTACGACGTAGAGCTCGACAACCGCAAGTCCGGCGAGAAGCTCTTTGACTATGTTGACCCGAAGAACCGTGGCGTTCAAATCGAGATGGAACAGGCTGTTACGCAGCACCTTAAGGATATCAACGGTTACCTCGAACCTAAGTTCGCTGACGTAGATATGACGCCCGAAGGCTTCGAATACGAAGCATCCGTGGTTATCCCCTGCAAGAATCGCGTACGCACCATTGGTGACGCCATCCGCTCTGCTCTCAGCCAAAAAGTTCGTCCGGAATATAAATACAACGTAATCGTTGTGGACGACAACTCAGAAGACGGCTCGGTAGACGTAATCAAGCAGTTTGTAAACGACGAACGCATCGTCTTCATCCAGCAGGATAAGACCTGGCATGCTATCGGCGGCAACTGGAACGTAGCCCTCCACCACCCCAAATGCGGTAAGTTTGCTATCCAGCTTGACTCCGACGATACCTATGCTGACGAGAATACCGTACAGAAATTTATCGATGCCTTCCATGAGCAGAACTGCGCTATGGTGGTAGGTACCTACCGCATGACCAACTTCAACGGCGAGACCATTCCTCCCGGCATCATCGACCACAAAGAATGGACGCCAGAGAACGGCCGCAACAACGCCCTCCGCATCAATGGTCTCGGTGCTCCTCGCGCTTTCTACACACCTATGCTCCGCACCATCAACTTCCCCACAACCAAATATGGTGAGGACTATGCAGTAGGCTTGCGTGTAAGCCGCGAATACCAGATTGGCCGCATCTACGAAGTAGTATATAACTGCCGCCGCTGGGACGACAACTCCGATGCAAACTGCGATCTCGTAGCGATGAACAACAACAATTTCTACAAGGATCACATCCGCACCTGGGAACTCAAGGCACGTATCCAGATGAATAACAAGAAATAAACGCATTTTGTGTACTATTAAGTAATAATATTGGTTATTATTGGCGTTCGACGAACGCAAAGCGAGCAACAAGGCAAGGGCAAGGTTTTTGGAAGGTTACCAGGCTCTGAACTATCGGGAAATAGACTTTGTTGCTCGCTTCTTTTGTATCTTTACCGAAGGTAGAACAACGCCAAATGCAGCCTATAATATCATAAACGTTGGGTTTTTATCCTGCAAAAAATGCCCTTCCGCATGCTAATTTGGTTTGATTTTGTATCAAAAAAACGCCCTTTCGCATGCTCTTGGCTTGATTTTTGTAGGGCAAAATATATGACTCTTGGTGGGCAAATAGAAGCGATGCTCCAGACGGAGCTCAGTCTCGGCGGTCGAGCTGCTCAGCAGTATGCGCTCCTCTCGGCAGTAGAGCGCAAAGATATGGTAGTGGATGGGCTCCCTTGTCAGGTGCGCTTCAACCCCGGCAGAGTGCGCTCCGTAATGGCCGACGTATCGGCTGAAGCCCTCGCACAAAGGGCTTGTTTCCTCTGCCCGGATGGACTCGAAGAGAAGCAACAGACATTCGTTTGGGACCACTATTTCATCCGCGTCAATCCCTTCCCTATTTTCTCTCGGCATTTTACAATCAGTTCGGCCATCCACGAGCCCCAGCGCTTGGATGGTCACTACGAGGCGATGCTCCGTTTGGCGGAAGCGTTGTCCGACTATGTGGTGTTTTACAACGGTCCTCGTTGTGGTGCCTCTGCCCCCGACCACATGCATTTTCAGGCTGTGCCGATTCGTGAGCTGCCTCTCCAAATATGGTGCGACGAACATATCGGTCTCACGGACACCTGTTCCCTGCATAAATTGCCCCTGTTCTGCCCCTCCGCTTACCTGATCAGCAGCCCCACAAACGCAGGAATGGACGAGCTGAGGAAGCAACTGATGGCGCAAATGGGACGAGATATCAACGTCATCACATGGATATATGGCGGCCATTTCCGCAGCCTCATCATCTTCCGCAGTAAGTCGCGTCCGGACTGCTTCTATGCCGAAAACCCTGCCGAACGCATCCTCTTCTCCCCCGCAACAGTAGAGATGGCTGGCATCGGGATAGTGGCCTCACGCGATGCGTTTGAGAAACTGAATGCGGATGCCTTCTACCGCATCATTCAAGAAGTATCACTCTGATTATCAGTAATTTATAGGTGGGTTCTAAAAATTCCCACTTAAGTAAAACTATTCATTGTTGTGGGTAACAAAGCTAATTTTTAGAACCCACCTATAAATAAACATAGAAAATACAATCATGAAAACTCAGTATCCTCTTTCCGTAGGTATCATGTCGGATCCCGTGATTCGCTTCTGCCTCAACGGCACGTTTTTCTTCAACGGCAAGCCCTACTCAGGTGAGCAACAGGCCGAAGTGCATTTAGGACATGTTCGCTTCCAGGGCGAGCTGTATCCCGAACTCCTTTTCACCCACGATGCCGCCAATCCAGATAGCAGCTTCACGCTCCATGATGTCGTTATCGGTGTGGGCTTCCATTGGGAACGCAAAGAGGAGCAGGTGTTTCAGGGCGATTTGAAGATTATCGTGGAGCACACTACCATTGCCGGTTTGCCTGTCAACCACGAGAACCTCACGGCCATCAACCTCATCGGCATCGAAGACTACCTCACCTCCGTTATCTCTTCGGAGATGTCGGCTACCTCCCATATGGAGCTGCTCAAGGCGCATGCCGTCACATCCCGCAGCTGGGTGCTCTGCCCGATCATGCGTGAAGAGAAGAACCACGAGACCGTGAAGGGTATCCGAAACGACAAACAGCGCATCATCTGGTACGAACGCGATGCCCATACGAATTTCGACGTATGTGCCGACGACCATTGTCAGCGCTATCAGGGTATCACCCGCGTGAGTGCAGCCGCTGAGAACGTACGAAAAGCGATTGAGGCAACTTGGGGACAGGTCATCCGCGACGAGAAAAATGAAGTGTGTGATGCACGTTTCTACAAATGCTGCGGCGGTAAGACCGAGCTCTTCGAAAACGCATGGGCTGACACGCATTACTCCTATCTGGAATGCGTAGAAGATAGCGCTACACCGGGAGGCAAATCGTTCTGCGACACGCAAGATGCACGTATCCTCTCGCAGGTACTCAACGGCTATGATCAGGAGACGGCGGATTTCTATACATGGACCGTACAATACTCCGCAGAAGAACTGTCGGCTATCGTAAACGAACGGAGCGCAATCGATTTCGGAACGATTCAAGACCTGCGTCCTGTTCGCAGAGGACCGAGCGATCGTATCGTAGAATTGGAGGTCGTAGGCAGCAAGAAAAGCATGATTATCGGTAAGGAACTGGAGATTCGTCGCATTCTCAGCCGTTCGCACCTATATAGTAGCGCCTTCGAAGTAGAAATAACGCGTGATGCCGCTGGACAACCTACCGCTTTCACCCTCCACGGACGCGGATGGGGACATGGCGTAGGACTCTGCCAGATAGGTGCAGCCGTGATGGCTGAAGAAGGCTATTCGTATGAGCAAATCCTCAGCCATTACTTCCCCGGAAGTCGCTTAACGGAGCTCTAAAGTGGGGCAAAAACACAGATTATGCAAACATTTACCAACAAACTCAAAGAACCGTACCGTTCGGCGGTACGGTTCACCATTGTAGGAACGACTGGCACCCTCATCCAATATGCGTGGTACTGGTTGTTCCTCACCCTTTTTACCCATCTCTGGCCCGAAACCGAAACCACCACCCTCGCTTTCATCATCGGTTTCGTCCTTGAAATGGCATCCAACTACTGCCTCACAGCCTATTATACCTTTAAAAGTCGCCCGAATTGGAAGAATTTTGGCGGTTTTTTGAGCGGTAGAGCCGTCAATTTCCTCCTGCAAATGCTCTTGCTGCAAGTGTTCTTGATGGTGCAGATGAGCGACAAACTGGCGGGTTTGCTCGCTATCCTCATAGCCGGTATCATCAATTATTTTATCGTAAAACTGTTCTTCAAGCATCCAGCTCCCAAGCATGACGAAAACGGCTGATTTCATACAGCGTTGGCTTACGGGACCGCTGATGCATCTCGTAGATCCCCGGCAATGCGCCATGTGCCAACGCGTATTGCCGATTGACAGCACCCATTTCTGCTCGGATTGCCTCCGTAAGTTACCGCTTACGGAAGAAGGTTGGCATCGGGATAATCGGGTGGAATGCCTGTTTGCGAACGTGCATAAGTTTACGCGAGGAGCCGCGTATTGTTTTTATCCTGCTCACCACCCCATCCGTAATGCCATCCAGCAGATGAAATTCAGCAGCCAACCGGAGATTGGTCGCGAGATGGGCCGAATGGCAGCTCAGGCATGGGCAGGAAGTTCGTTCTTTGAGGGAATCGACTATCTTATGCCGCTCCCGCTCCATTTCAAACGTTTGCGAGAAAGAGGTTATAATCAAGCCGAATGGATAGCTATGGGCATTCATGACGTAACCGGCATCCCTATTGATACCAAGCACCTCTATCGCACGCACAACAACACCCATCAAAGCAAGAAAAACCTTACTGACCGCCGTGAGTTGACTCAAATTTTTGGCGTTCACCAACCCAACGACCTGCGCGAGAAACACGTTCTGCTCATAGATGACGTCATCACCAGTGGCACCACGATGCTCCGTGCCATGGAAGCCCTACACCCTATTTATCGTTGCCATTATAGCGTTTTCGCCCTCGCTATCGCACATCAGTAAATCACACTTTTTACGTAATAACTGCTTATTTGTAAAGGGCATAGTCTGTCACGAGAAATGTAAAGTGTAAAGTGTAAAGTCGATGCGATTTCACTTTGCATATTGTCCCGATAGAAATCTCCATACACGCACGAGCGCAGGATTTGCACATTTCAAATCGCATCGAGTTAACACTTAACACTTAACACTTTTTACTACTTTTCTTATTACTTATTATTATCTTATAATTATTACATAATTATATAAATACAATATCAATAGATAGATTAGATTATAATAGACATATTTGTCAAAGAAAAATCAGCGAAAAACCGAATGATTTTCCTCTCGGGACTA
>CAMGMU010000026.1 GCA_946059305.1 uncultured Bacteroidales bacterium
AAGTAAACCCATTACGGAATCGAAACAACTATTTTAGAATACGAGTCAACCTTTTTCAGTACAAAGCATGGAGATGGATTTTTCGCAAACTCTGCATTAAGTCTGCAATAAGTATGCAACCGGTCTATTAGAAGGCTAAAAAATCAGAATATGCTGAGCGATGGTTATTAGGACGGAGATACTATAGGGAGCTATTCCGTCTTGCCAACGAACAATACACTTAGGGCCTGGAGGGCGGTCCAGGGGCGCTTCGCGCGTTCCAAGAGGAAATAGGACGGAGATAATATCTCCTGCCAACAAACAATACAAGGGCCGCAAGAGCCTTGCGGCCGTTCCAGATGCGCTAAAGCGCGTTCCAAAAGGCCGAAGGCCGTTCCAAAGTTCCAAATGGTTCCATTAGCGCTTCGCGCGTTCTAGGTAGAGCCAAGGCTCTGTTCCAAAAGGCCTAAGGCCGTTGTTCTTTAAAATAAAAACCAACCTGTCTATTTTATTCTTTATATCATGGCAAAGACTACTAAGAAAGCAAACGCATGGCAAATCATATCAGCCGTGTTTCAAGCCCTCGCAGCCCTCTTCGGCTCGCTCAAGAAGTCGCACGACTCTGCAAAAGCAGAGTCTGAATCAGAAGGGACTTCGCGTAATTCCTCGGCCAAGGAATAAATTCTGCTGAGTATATTCAAAAGAGGCTGCCCGAGTAGGGCAGCCTCTTCGTATTGCATCCCTCTAAGAGGGAGTGGAGGATCAACTTTGCGTGATTATCCGCAAGCGCGAGCATTATACTTTTACTCTACGCGTACTCCGGTAACCGTAATCTTTACGCCATCGCGAATGATATATACCTGACCATCCTCAAAAATCTTGGTGCAGGTAGATGCTTCGGTATTATTCAGATCACTTACAACATCAACGGTGATGATTGCCGAAGCACTAATCTCCGGATCCTCTTGAGAAGTAGCGGTAATGGTAGCCATACCATCTCCAACGCCCGTCACAAGACCATTCTCGTCAACCGTTGCAATCATGGTATCATCACTGCGCCAAACAACGTTTTGGTTAGTTGCATCAGCAGGCGTGAAGGTAGCTACGAGTTGGAACGTTTCACCGCCCTTAATATTAGCAGTCTTCACGTTGAGCTGGATACCCTTAACGGCTACAGTAACCGTTACCACACATGAGTCAGCAAAATTACCATCTTGGGTCGTTGCCTTAATCACGGCCTGACCATTGCCTACAGCCGTTACGATACCACCACTAACGGTAGCTACATTGGCATCCGACGTGCTCCATACTACTTTCTTGATGGTGGCATTGGTAGGAGTGATGGTGGCAGTCAGCGTTTCTTTCTCACCGCTCATCATGTCGAGCGAATGGGTATCCAGGGCGATGCCGGTTACTGCAACGGCATTGATGGTTTGCGAAAGCGGAGCCGGAGTGAGGGTAGTGTTGGTTTCGCTTGGTACAGCCCATACAATGACACCTTCATTACCAGAGGTGATGAGGTTGCCTGCATAATCCCAGTTCATCTGCAGCAAACCGAAATCATCGTTGTTGCCGGTGTTAACGCGATAAGCCAACGTGAGGGTCGGAGTATCGCCTTCCCAAGCGATATCAAATACCATGAAATCAGAATCTACACCGCGGAGGATTACCTGTTTCTCATCTTTAGTGATAGCAAAGCAGCTACCATAAGAGCCGTCGATAATCGGCATTTCAAACGCATCAACAGGAGCTTCATAAGAAGCATACGTGCATTCTCCAGCCCAGGTATAGAATCGGAGCGAGGTAGCAGCAGAGTTATTATTGCCTGGCCCACGATGCTGGCTTACCCAAACGCCATGCGAGCAACCCCATACGTTACCATTGGTATTAAGCTGACCAGCGAAGGCGATAGTAGCCGACGGCGCTCCGTTCCAGCTATGGAGGATTGAGCCATCCGGCTGACCGATGTTATATACGCAGAGACCATTGGTAGGCAAGCCGTTGGCCGGGTCTTCATTGTAAACAAGCAGTTTGGTATCAGCGCCCGTACCATAAACGAAAACGGACGGAGTAGAAGAGCCTTCCGGAACGCCATTGTTGCTCCAAACGCCCGAACTGTTTTGCGAACCGGCAAAGAAATTGGTGTGGGTGCCAGCAGGATCAGCAGGATCAACTACATACACGCCAGAATGATCATCACCCCAATCGCCTACGAATACCCAACCATCGCTCGCGATGCCGAAGCGGTAGGGCGAGCTATAAACCGACTGCTGTCCCTTATACGGAGTCGTATTCTGGAGGGTGAGGTCCGGATTCATCACATACAAACCATTGTTGGAAGAACCTGCCCCAGCACGATCCATCAGATAGATAGTAGCAAACTGATCGGTTTCAGGATATACGTTTACGGCATTGAATGCGCGTGTGAGAGAGCCCTTATAGGATGCAATCTGCGCCCAATTGCCTACCAGCGGAGCGCTGGCTTCTACAGCCCAACGCAACATCGAATCAGTAGGCATATCAGCCATAGCTACAGAAAGCGTGTTTTGACCGGCAACCGGAGCTGTTACAGCAAAGCGTGCTTTCTCCGTGCTGTCGTTTCCAAGGATGACCACAGCCGCAGCCGTAGGAACGGTATTGAGCTTGAAGTTGAAGGTGTAGCCCTCAGCCGTCTTAGTCATCTGATGACCATAAGCATAGATATTGCTGAAGGTAGGCTGCGTCTGTCCTTGCGTGGTGTAACGATAGATAGCCTCGTCGGTAGCAATATAAATCACGATATCCTTACCTTGAGCAAGCGGCTTCACGCTGCAATACGTTGTGGTATCAGAGAGGTTGATATTCGTAGTAGATACGGCAACTTGCGCCATACCATCGGTCATATTTACAAGCTTCACGCCCTGAACAACCCCATTTGCAACAATAGGAGCTGCCACTACTGACTTACCACCATACTTAAAGGCGCCACCGCCCAAGAGTGCATCGGCACTGAAGTGGATAATCGGTGACTTAGCATCCGCAGCAAACGCAAACTCGATGGATTGAAGTGCGCCTGCAAGAATCATCTCTTCGTCGCTGTTGGGTGATGCGATAGCACCATACTGAGCGCCATAAGCCGTCGTTGTAATAGCGTTGTCTTGATTGCGAACGATGGATACGAAGTGCATATCCTCGGTACTAATCTGTGCGATACGAATCTTAGTGCCGGTGATGGTGAGTGCATCCGTATAGATATAAGCGCTTGCCAGTTCACCACTTACTGCAAACGATTCACCTACGTTGGCATTATAGAAGTTACCCGACCATTGCGTAGTAACCCACTGTGTAGGAGCGTGCTGGAGCGAGTCCATATCCCAATAATAGGTGCGGAAGGTACCGCGCACTTTGGTATTGCCGCTTGCTACTTGAGAATCGTCATATTGGTTTTCACCATAGTTGCAGCCTACGAGCACCGAGTCAGCCGTAAAGGCGATATTATAAATAGGATAAATGTCACCCTGCGTGCCTGCTGTGCTAACTTCTTCAATGAGTGCACCGGTGAGGGTGTTGATTCTATAGATATGCGAAGCATGTGCGCCTGCGGCGGTATCGAGTGCGAGCACATAGGTTTCGTTGTCGTCTCTTACGAGCACTTGACGAACGAGTTTGCCAGCTACCACACTTGCGAAATTGGTAGTCTGAGCAGCGCCGAAATTATATGCACCATCCAAGCCCATCACGCCCGAACTCTTATCCGGGTAGGTCTCCATCGTCACGGCTTCCGGCTGCCAAGCGGTATCACGTAAATAGAGCATAGCGTGAGCTGTCTGATTGGCAGTAACCACTACGTTTGCAGCCAACTGCTCTGCGTTGAGCGGATTATAGCCCGCGCATTCAGCTGCCAAATGATAGGTTCCGGGCTGAAGGTCGTAGAATACAAACACACCATTGTAGTTGTTGTCAACCGTATAATTCTGCAATGTGTCGCCTGACTGATTCAAGAGATAAACGGTAGCACCATTACACGGAATCCATTGGTCATTAGACTTCGGCGCATATTTGAAAAGCGGATGCGTCATCTTCTTATCCATATCCTTTACCGTACCGAGAATATAGCCTACGGTATCTGCATCAGCTTGGAAATAATCCATGATGCCGCGGAAATATGCGAGACCTTCCATATGGCAGTAATCGGGGTTGAGCGCCCGATGGCGAGCTGGCTGATAGGTATGGAAATAGCCCTCCCAAAGACCACCAATAACACCATGCTTCAGCACACCTAAATAGCCATAATAGGTCTTACCATTAGCGCGCGTAGCATTCGAACCTCCGCCGTAAAAAGTCACATCACCTCGGAGATTAGGGTTGGTAGGACCATAAGCCGAAGCCGGATCCAAGCCATCAGCCATAGGGGCATAACGATAAGGCCATGCTGCCGCACCGAAATTGTAGCAAGCCTGCTCAAAGGCACTGGGCTTGGAGTCTGTACCGCGATAGAGGAAAATCGGGAAATTGGTGGTTGTGCCCTCTGTGGCAGCATTGGAGTGAACGGAGATAAAGAGATCGAAATTGCCGGCCTCCACCTCTTCGCATATCTCCGAGAGACTGCGGTTATATCGCTCATAATCAGAACGATTCTGATAGTCCGTCCAAGTGTATGTAGGATAATCGCCATTCACTTTTTCATACGGCCAAGGACCATTTTGCGTACGGCTATATACTACGGTAGCACCCGCAGCTGCGAGTTTCTGACCGAGATACTGGCATTTCCAGAGGTTGGTGTTGGATTCATAGAAACCTGCCGTATCGGGCATGCCAGTAGAAGGCAGATTGGGGTAAGGAATAGTAGGCATCGGACGGTCATTGGGGCCAAACGAGCCGTGACCCGGATTCACATAAATACGTTTGCCGGTAAGGTCCGTAGCAGATGCTGTAAGAACCAATGCGGCTACAGCAAGTATGGTGAGGAAAATGCGTTTCATTGTCATATCGATTCTGGGTTATTTTACTTCTATGAGGTAGGTCTCGCCATTCAAACCGCTGCAAACAATCTTACCATTGGCAGCATACGGATACATCGCGTCAATGCCATTGGTGAGCACCTGCTTCTGACCTTGCAGACTTACGGCAACAATCTCGCTGGAGATAGTAATCTCGCCATTGTCTTTATCGTTCATGCCGATAATGATTTGGTTGTTGTACCATTTCGGGGCGCGGAGGTCATGACCGAGGAACTGTACGTTCTTACCATTCATATCGCATACGTAGGCGCCTTGCCCGCATACATAGAAAAGGATATGCTGCGCATCAGGGCTCACCGACGGCCAGATATAGGACTTATCAGCCCCGCAAGGCGAAAGCACGGTAGAAGTACCGCCTACAGTCAATACGATTTGCTGATTCTGAATGTTGACCATAGGTCGGCCCATCTGCAGCTGCCCTGCTACGTCCAGCTTGCTGAAGTCACGCGTGGGGAGCGCCAACGTCTTGCTGAGCGACTTGTTTACGTTTCTTACAACCAGTTTACTTTTGTAGAGATTGTTGCGGTTGAGCGTCTTCTCTCTGAACATCACACTCTGCCCATCATTGGCAATCTGAACATTGTAACCTGCGCCCGGAGCGGTAGAGAGCACCTCGGTTTCGCCGGTTGACAGATGATACTTCTGCAAGCCCGTATGGGTGTTGTTGGTCAGCAGGATATACGAACCATCGGGGCTGATACCTGCTACCTGAACATCACCTTGCGGGATTTGCAGCTTCTCTACGGACTGCACTTGCAGTACCTGAGCACTTGCCATCATGGAGATGACAAGGCTAATCAAAAGAAAGCTTTTTTTCATGATAGTGATTATTTTGATATGTATTTTATTTTTTGGGGTTGTCTGCCTCTTTATCGAATACGTTGTCCGCTGATGGAGTAAACAGCGTCTCCCTTACGGATATAGAGTTGTCCATTCAGGAGAATGAGTTGTGCCTTTTCTACAGCCTCAACATTCTCCACCGCCGTTTCTTCTGCTGGCGGTGCACCATTTATGGTCATCTTACAGGTGGCGCTGAATCCGCCATCTTCGGTGGTAGCCGTTATGATTGTTTCGCCACCAGCGAGAGCATGTACCATTCCGCCATTGGTTGTAGGCGATACGATAGCTATTCGCTCATCGCTGCTCGTCCAAATCACAGACTTATTCGTAGCATTGGAAGGCGAGATTGTCACTTTCAGCTCAATGGAATCGCCGGCACTCATCGTATGTTCTTTAAGGCGCATACGGATACCGTTTACATGAACGGCAATCGTATCCACCACCTCGCTGTCGGCTCTGTTAAAGAAAACGGGGTCATACTCATTGCCATATCGGTCGTAAGCGCACACAGCAATGCTCATATTTTGGGCACTATCACGAGGCGCAAAAGCATACTCCTTACCATACACCACCTGCTTTAGATAGCGTGTAGAAGAGCCGAGTTCGGGATTTGTTCCACGAGGCCATACATACAAACTGAAGCGGTCGGCCGTAGGATGCTCCCAACTAAGCACATTGCCCGCTAACTGCAATTGGCTGACAGGCCCTTGTGGGGTCGTGGGCTTCCAATCCATGGCAGGTACCAGACATTTATCTGCAAAACCTTGGGCTTTCATGCCCGTTACGAGACCCTTGGTTTTATAATTAGAGGTGTTGTAGAAAATGGCTCCTGGTGCATTAAAAGGAGCATATTGCCTGTTGGCTGCTATTTCTCTACCGGCTTCTACTACAGAAACCCAATCGCTATAGTCGTTGTTGGCCGAATAGAAATGTACTTTCTTATTCGGGAGTTGATCCGAGAAATGCTTGCACACCGTTTGCCCCCACCATTGCGCCAAGGTGGTATAACATTGACCGCTGGAAGTGGTGGGCCAATATATTTGCGGAGCAATATAATCTACATATCCCCCCTGCACCCAAGCTACGGGATCGCAAAACTGAACGCTATAATCGTCCAATCCGGTTATTCCGCTTGGCAGCTGGATACCATAAGACGATGCAACGGCCGACTGTGTAGTCCAAATACCAAAAGGAGCAATACCAAATCGTACCCAAGGTTTAACCGCCTGAATGGAGTCGTAAATCATTTGAACGGTCAAATTCACGTTTTGCCGACGCCAATCCCCATCGCTCATGCCAGCAGGTTTATACAGGGCCTTGGAAGCGGCATCTTCAGTGGTAGTACCACCATAAGGGTAGAAATAATCATCCCAAATCATACCGTCGATATCGTAATTATTTACAATCTCCATAACGACGTTCGTTACATACTGCCTGACTTCGGGGATGCCGGGGTCAAGGATGGTGCCTTTAAAACTGCCATTATTATAGGCAATAATCCAATCCGGATGGGCAGCACGAATATCGGTATTGCCGTAGCTGCCTGCCGATGTTTCATAACGGAAGGGGTTGATCCAAGCGTGCAGCTCGAGTCCCCTCCGGTGGGCTTCTTCTATTGCAAATGCGAGAGGATCATATCCTGGGTCCATACCGCGTGTTCCAGTAAGGTTCTTGCTCCACGGTTCATAACTCGACTGATAGAAAGCATCAGCAGTAGGACGCACTTGTAGCATTGTGGCATTGAGATTACCGGCTACGAGTGTGTCCAATATGGCAGTCAGTTGTGATTTTTGCTTTGCTATCTGAGTGGCGTTGCCCGTAGAGGTGACTTGCGTGCTGGGCCAATCGATGCAATAATGGGTGGTAAGCCAAGTCGCGCGAAATTCACGAAGGGGCTCTTCAGAAAAAATAGGAAGGTTGAATACGAGTAACAGACATATGAGTATCGGGAAAACAGCCTTTTTTCGATTCATGGCAGATATATAAATAAAAACGGCGGCAAAGATAGTCAAAAATTTTCGTTTACACAAATAAAAACGCGATTTTTTTTGCATTTTTACCACATAATGGTCGTCTTATATGGTAAATGGTCGCTTCCTTCGCGTTCCATCACTTCGGCTTCGACCACCTCAAAATCGTGGGAAACAAAAATATGGTCGATTCTTACACCGAAGATAAACTTGCGGAACGTCCATCCTCTCTTAGCTATTGAGCCTTCCAGAAAGCTGTCGCGCAAATCACCGCGCATGGTTCGATACGTATAACTTACCGGTACATCGTTCATATCTCCCGCTACTATTACGGGATAAGGCGAAGCCTTAATCTCTTCGCTTACAACCCTACTTTGTACGGTTCGATAAGCATACGCTGCCGTCATCTTTTTCAATACGGCAAGCGTACTGCGCTTAATCTGCTCCGAATCATCGGTAAGAGCCAATTCACTATCACGGATACTATTGCTTTCCAAATGATTATTAAACAGTCGGACGGTATCCGAGCCAACGACCACATCGCAGAAATTGGACTGATTACCGCGGCTCTCATAATGAATGCTCGTTTTATGAATCAGCGGATACTTGCTATACACCGCCAGACCGAATTGGCGCTGCTTGTTATGTATTCGAAAATCAAAATACGAATAGGGATAAATATCCATCAAATGCTGCTTAGCCTCTTCAAAAGTGAGGTATTTCTTATTCTTACTCACATCATACTCTTGCAGGCAAACAACATCCGCTCCTGACTCGCGAATATTTCTAAGTACCGCGTTTTTCGGAGCCTTCTTCAGTTGCGAACATTGATGCGTATTATACGTCATCACCGTCAACTGCTTCGTTGTGCCTGCGTCATCCGGCTTCCTATGGCTGAACGTGCGGAGGATATTGCCACCGGATAGCAGGATAGCAACAAAACTGACCAGACACCAACTCTTGCGGCTGGAGAACCACCATGAGATGCCCATCAGCAGGTTGCTCCAAAGCAGCAACTCAAAACCCAACCCAAGCAAAGCGGGCAAAACAAATCGTTCAGGACTCACATACACACACATATCTGCCAGCAGTAATGCAGTCACTACCAGCAGATTAATGGTCATCCAACCCACATGTCCTATTGCATGAAAAAATCGACTCACAGTGTTTAGCTCGGATCTTTATAATGATAGCCTGAATAATCTTTGGATTCGTATTTGCGGAAGCGTCGATTATTCTTATTCTTCCAATACCACAAAATCAGCAGTCCGGTAATCATGCCGCCCAAGTGAGCGAAATGCGCAATATTATCGCCGCTCATGGATGCAACTCCGCCGAAAAGCTCCAGCACCGCATACATTCCTACAAACCATCTTGCAGGGATGGGGATGGGGATGAAAAGCAGAAAAATTTTTTGCTCCGGGAATAACCATGCAAAAGCCGCTAAGATGCCAAACACGGCACCCGATGCACCGATGGTCACACCGCCACCCGTAAACTGCCAAACAATCTCCTGGCACAAAGCGGCTCCTAACCCGCACGCGAGATAATAAAAGAGGTATTTACGCGGGCCCCATTCGCGCTCGATAGCCATACCGAACATCCAAATCGCGAACATATTGAAAAACCAATGGCTGAAGCCCGCATGCATAAACATATACGTGAGAGGCTGCCAAATATGAAATGCCAAGCCTCCATGTAACATTCCAAAACGAATATTCACCAGCCCTAAATAGGTGCTCAGATGAATACCCATACGCATCAATACTGCATCGGCAAGCCATGCGATAAAACTGATGGCAAGCAGGTTACGAGTGACTATGGGTGTATTGTCCCAAAGCTGACGACACAGCATTTTTATTCTTTCAATCGTACTATTCATATCAAACATGGTGGGTTTATTACATTATTACAAACGAAAACTCAATTTGAGACTGCAAAATTACTATTTTTTTATGAATAATCATGCATTTTCATTAATATTTCACGTTTTTTTGTCAAAAAATTGCATAATTCATGTTTTTTTTGCTCAAAAAATTGGTTAATTGAAAAAATACTATTATCTTTGCATCCAAAACTAGATTTTTTCAGCTTGAAAAACGCATGAAATCCCAAATTCTTTTATTAACAATATAAAATCTAACAAAATGAACAAAAATGAACTCATCGCTGCTGTTGCAGCAAAAGCTGATCTGTCTAAGGCAGCTGCAGCTAATGCAGTTGACGCTGTGTTGGCTACCATCGAAAAAGAATTAAAGGCAGGTAACAATGTACAGCTCATTGGTTTCGGAACCTTCGTAGTAAAGGAGATTCCCGCTCACGAGGGACTCAATCCTGCTAAGGGTGTTAAGATTCAGATTCCAGCTAAGAAGACTTGCAAGTTTAAGGCTGGCTCTAAGCTCGCTACGCTTTAATTACATCGACCAATCATAAAAAGCTACTGCTCAGCGGTAGCTTTTTTTGTGTCAGAGTTGGCCCGCTTCTACCAGCAAAATGACCTGCTCAATGATTCTATCTTTATCTTGACCATCGTATTGCACCTTCATATCGTTGCCAAACAGTTTGGCGATACCTTGCCAAAACACAGCCGCTGATTTACCCTTAAACATCTTGATGCAGTCATACGATGACATGCCACATTCTCTATCCACCAGCAGCATCAGCATCTGCCCCTGACTAACGGTCATATGCCGAAAATCATCCTCATAGCGCGCAAACAGCAGTCGCTGATAATCTTTCCAAAATCTTCGTTGCTGCCGCCGTGTCATCTGCTGAAGCAGAGGGCCCGTCTTCTCTATCTCTTTTGCTATTTCCTTAGCATAAGGAAGGGTCTTTTTTACATCACGAACCGTCTTCCAATAAAAGCGTTCCTGACGCTTGTTGCGAAACTTACGCTTGGGAAAAACATAGAAGTCGCGGATGGTTGCCAAATAGATGGTGTCGCCTGTCAAATCGTCGATGATGGCACCCGTACACCTGCCCACCGATTGGTAAGGCCCTGACGGATACGCATTAGCCCATTCAGGAGCCAACAAACAGCCTAAAAATGACAATATAACAAGAAAACGTTTCATTTCGCAGGCAAATTTACAAAATAAGTGCCAAATATAAAAATTTTTTTGTACCTTTGCCGAAAATTTTGTGATTTTTCTATTATTTAAGTAAAAATATTATATAAAATGATAATAAACAACCCGCTTCTTGATGATAAGACCCTCCGCTTAGTGGGCGAAGAGGCAGATGCTCTTGGCCTCGAATGCTACGTGATTGGCGGTTGGGTGCGCGACCTTTTTCTGCATCGACCCAGCAAGGACATCGACGTGGTGGTAGTCGGGTCGGGAATTACGTTAGCCGAAGCCGTACATAAGCGAATACGCGGTTCACATTTGGCTGTTTTCCGCAATTTCGGTACGGCACAAGTGAAGCGAGGCGAGATGGAGTTGGAGTTTGTAGGCGCACGCAAAGAGTCGTATCACCGCGAGAGCCGAAACCCCATCGTAGAGAATGGTACGCTGGAAGACGATCAAAATCGGCGCGATTTCACCATCAACGCCCTCGCCATCTGTCTTAATGAAGACCGCTATGGGCTCCTGCTCGACCCCTTTGGAGGAATGGAGGATATGGAGCAATGTATCATCCGGACACCACTCGACCCGGATATCACCTTCTCCGACGACCCCCTGCGCATGATGCGAGGAATACGATTTGCATGCCAACTCGGATTCTACCTCAATCTTTCCACGTTTGAGGCTATTGAGCGAAACAAAGAGCGCATTCATATCATCTCCAAAGAACGCATAGCAGATGAGCTCAATAAAATCATGTTATCGCGCAAGCCATCCGTAGGATGGAAACTGCTTGATAAGACCGGATTATTGGATCTTATCTTCCCGGAAATGGCTGCGCTGAAGGGAGTGGAAACGATTGATGGACGGGGACACAAAGACAATTTCAACCATACTCTACAGGTGCTCGATACCGTAGCTGAAAAAACGACTTTACGCAATTATACGCCATCTGATCCCAACATGAGCGAGAAAGAGGTGCTCGACCACATCCTCTGGCTGCGTTGGGCGGCATTGCTGCACGATATAGGTAAACCCAAATCAAAAAAATGGGAGCCGGGGATTGGTTGGACTTTTCGCAATCATAACTACCTCGGCCAACGAATGATTCCGAAGATTTTCGCTCGCATGAAACTGCCGCTAAACGAGAAAATGACTTATGTGCAAAAACTTGTGGATCTCCACATGCGCCCCATCGCGCTCATAGAAGACACCGTCACGGATTCAGCCGTGCGTAGATTGCTTTTTGAGGCAGGCAATGACATCGACGACTTGATGATTCTCTGCGATGCGGATATCACCTCCAAAAACGAGGAGAAAGTGCGCAGATTTCGCTCCAACTACGAGCTTGTAAGGCAGAAGATGGTGGAACTCGAAGAACGCGACCGCATCCGCAATTTCCAACCACCCATCATGGGCGAAGAGATAATGCAGACGCTCCACCTCCCCCCTTGCAGAGAAGTGGGCACCATCAAGATGGCTATCAAGGATGCCATCCTCGATGGTATTATTCCCAATGAATACGAGCCCGCGCGCCAATTCATGCTTCAGAAAGCCCATGAAATGGGAATAGACATTCCTCAAGAAGAGGGGAGAGTCTAAGAGTCTAAGAGATGAAAAGACAAAGAGATAAGAGACAAAGAGATGAAGAGTCTAAGAGACAAAGAGATGTAAAGTCTAAGAGTCAAGGAGACAAAGAGTATAAGAGGATTATGGATAAAGTAGCGGCAATAGAGCAACTAACGCCCATGTATGGTCGCAGAGAAGCGATAGCGATAGCGGATTGGATAGCCGAAGAGCCGGAGGGGTCTTACAACTTCTGCGAGGTTATTGCCCGTTTGCAAAACAACGAACCTCTGCAATACATCTTCGGACATACGGATTGGCGAGGCTTGCGGCTGGAGCTTTCATCTGATACACTCATCCCCCGGCCGGAGACTTCGGAGCTTGTAGATGAGGTGCTGCGTCTTTATACAACCCTATCGCTCCAAGGACCGGTATTGGATATCTGTACGGGCTCAGGCTGCATCTCCATCGCTTTGGGAAAGAAACAGCCTGCTATGCCGCTCTTTGCTTGCGACATCTCCAATGGCGCGCTTGAGATGGCCATTCGAAACGCCCAAAACAATAACGTATCGATTCAATTCTTCCAGCAAGATATCTTATCGCCCGATGCAGCGGATACCATCCGCGAGAAAACGGGATGCGAAGCATTCGATATCATAGTGGCTAACCCACCTTATATTTGCCAAGCAGAACGAGCTGAGATGGAGGCTAATGTATTAGAATACGAACCGGCATTGGCGCTTTTCGTGCCCGATACCGACCCTCTGCTCTTCTATCGAGCCATCGCACGCCTCCATCTGGCACCTATCCTATGCTTTGAAATCAACCGCCGATTCGGCAGGCAATCAGCAAAATTACTCCAACAAGAGGGCTATCCAAATACCCGCATCCTCACCGATATGTTTGGAGAACAACGTATCCTAATCGCATCACAATCATGAATCCACTTCTCAATAAAGCAGCGGCATATTGTGCTGCCGCTGAACATTGTCGCTCCGAGGTGCAAACCAAACTCCTGCAATGGGGCGCCTCCGCCAACCAAACAAGCGATATCCTTGACCAATTGGAAGATCAGGGGTTCCTTTCTGAAACACGCTATTGCTCAGCTTTCGTCAACGATAAGATTCGTTTTCAGGGTTGGGGAAAAGAAAAAATCCGCATGGCGCTCAAGCAAAAACGGCTACCCGTTTCGCTAATCGAGGAGGCAATCAATGCCTTTCCGCAGGACGAGTATGAAGAACGGCTGCAAGCCATCATAGCGTGCAAAGCGGCTACCTTATCTGAAACAGACTCCTATCTTCGTAAAGCCAAACTGGCTCGCTTCCTCGCCTCCCGAGGCTTCTCCTACTCTGACATCTCCTCCGCACTTGATATGTAACCGCCTCACATCTTCTTGAACTTGAGTCAACCTTTTCACTACAAAGCACTTGCTTGAAGTGGGTTGTTCTTCCATAGTTCCTTCACTATGAACTCGATGAAACTCCGTTCTCAAGCGAAGAATCATCGAGTTCGTTTTGGGTTAACAATGGAGGTGAAGCAACAGCAAAACCGGACTAAACTAAGGTGTGCAAGCATGCCAAAATACCTGTTTACTGCGTAACATTATGTTACGTTACGCAAAAAATAGTGGGTGCTTAATATGTCCACTCACATCATAGCCATCGCATTACCATCGCATTACCATCGCATTACCATCGTACACAAATAGTTGGGTTTCCGTTTTGGCGCAGGTTATAGATAGGGTTGCAGCGCCTGGAAAAGTGGTTCGGTGGGAAGGCCCATTACATTGAAATATGAGCCTCTAAGCTCCGTACAAGCGATATAGCCAATCCATTCTTGGATGCCATACGCTCCTGCTTTATCCAGCGGGTGGAAACGAGAGACATAATAGTCTATCTCTGCCTCAGAGAGTGCTCTGAAACGTACATCCGTTCGTGCAGCAAAAGAGGAGTAAAGAGCGCTCTCAGCTGCTTTCGTTGTGAGCGTAACGCCCGTAAACACCTGGTGCGTCTGCCCGCTCAAGAGGCGCAGCATCCTGCGCGCATCCGCTTCATCATGCGGTTTACCAAGCGCTTGCCCGTTAAGCCAAACGATGGTATCGGCCGTAATGAGTAACTCATCCGGCTGCAGACAATCGGCATAAGCACCTGCCTTTGCGCGCGATATATATATAGGTATATCCTCGCCTTGAAGCGAAGCAGGATACGATTCGTCAGCATCTATTCGTACAACGCTGAACGTAACACCCAAACCCGCCAACAACTCACGCCGGCGTGGGCTCTGTGAACCAAGTAACAGTTTCAAGGATAATTCGTTGGATTTATTCGATATAGAGAATATTCTAAAACAGCTTTTATCTTTCTAAGATGGGTTCAAACGTTGATATAGACATTCTTACAGCAAACTGCCGATGCAGAAAGCGAAAAGCGTGCCGATAAACATTATCAACTTCATCAATTGCTGCGCGTGTTTGAAATCTTGAGGCAATTGAGCCGACCATAGTAGCGCTAATTCGGAGATGAAGCCAACCATCAGAAATAGGTAAAAGCGGCTGGCGAGACTGCTCCAACTGAAAGGAGGCAACAGACAGAATTCCACCCACGAGAGCGCCCCCATTGAGATAATAATCAAAATGGTAGCAAACACCTGCGCACTACGCGTGCCGAATTTTACCGCCCATGTATGGCATTCCAATTCGCGATCACCCTCTTGGTCTTCAATATCTTTGATCACTTCTCTAATCCAAGTGCAGAGGAAAGCAAAGGCGGCAAAAAAGAGTAGATAGATATACACATTCGCAAAAAGCATTGCCGCAACAGAATCTTCACCATAGGTTAATTTGACTGCCGCATTGCCCGCCAGTCCCACCGTAATAGGTACCAACGCAGCAAGTACACTGACAATCAGATTGCCAAGCAGAAACTGGCGCTTATACGAAGCCGAATAAAACCACAACAAGCCGGGAATGAGCACGAAAACCGTAAAGAGTGAAGTGCTCTTGAGCACGATGCTGAGCGCAACGCCTGAGGCTATACCTACAGCAGTAAGACCATAGAACAAGTGCATGGCTTGCTCCTTGGTTACCTCGCGCGTAACTACCAATTCATCAGGATGGTTGATGCGATCGATTTTCACGTCAAAATAATCATTAATAACGTAGCCTCCAGCTGCAATACCAACTACCGCCACGATGAGCAGCAGTAAGTGCCACCACAGCAGCGGTTCGGGCAGCAAGAAGTGGTTCATGATGGGTGCAACCACCCATTTCTCCATCACCCCAATCAGGATAATGAGAAAGAGCAGGTTGTCAAAACGAATAAGTCGAAAAAATGGTTTCACGAATGTATTGAAAATTAGCGGAGCAAGCACAAATTCAGCGCCATGCTTCTGTTTATTATGCTGTTTCTTACTGATTAGTTATTCGATTTTCAAAATCATGCCTTTCCATGCCTCGAGTGGTAGGGTGATTGGCGTATTGGGGAGGAAGGGTCGAGAAAAGGTTTGACCAGAAAGCAAATCAGTAAGTTGCACCTCCGTACATGGGTGCAGATGCAGATATTCAAATGCTTCAGTAGGGATGCGAATCTGCATCTCCGTATGTTTGTCATCAAAGTTGATTGCCATCAGCAAGGTTTCCTCCTCGCTATGACGGATATACGCATAGTGCTCATGTTTATTGAAGCCTTCTGCCTGCGCATATTCGAGGTCAAACATTTTTCCCTCGGTAATCGCTTTTGAACTGCGTGCGAGCGTGAGAAGTTGCTTGTAGAACAAACGAAGTTCCTGTTGCTCTTCGTTGAGCCCTTTGCCATCCCATTTTCCATTATTTGCCCAATCCTGAATACTCTTTACACCCCAATAATCGAAAATGGTTGTGCGTCCATCAATGCCGGAGAATCCCTCTACATCCATTCCTTTCTCGCCCAACTCCTGTCCGGCATAAACCATCACGGGGTTGGTGCTGAGAGTGGCAGCAACAATCATCGCGGGCTGCGCACACATTCCTCGTCCGCAGAAGAATCCTGAGGCGATGCGTTGCTCATCGTGATTCTCCAGGAAATAGAGCATATGCTCTTGAATATCGCCTACAGCCTGCCATTGCTGGGTGATGCCCTCCACGGGGTAGTTCTTTGAAGTAACTGCCCTAAGATAGTCATACATGCCCACTTTATCGTAGAGGTAGTCAAAATGCCCTTTGAAAATAAAATCCCTATACAAAGCTGGGTTATACACCTCTGCGATGAAGATGATGGGAGCCTTCTTTTTGTATGTCTTTTTCCCGGCAGCATCCGTGGTTGTCACGCCCCATTCTACATCTTTGATTTGCGGAATAACCCATTCCCAAAACTCAACGGGCACCATCTCCGCCATATCGCATCTAAAGCCATCCACTCCCTTAGCCGCCCAAAAGCGGAGAATATCGCGCATCTTCAGCCAAGTGGAAGGCGTTGGGTGGAATTGTTTTTCTCCACCTCCTTGATAAAACACGCCATAATTCAGTTTGATGGTCTCGTACCAATCGTTATGCCCCGGATGCGCAGTAAAACAGTCGTTGCCCGTTACTTTGGCAGGGTTTTCTGTATAGTCAAAAATATCGAAAGTGGGGGAGAATTTTTCTCCCGGAAGGTAATAAAAATTATTTAGGGGTGAGAAAGCCCATTCGGGATTATCGCCCTCACCCAAATCCTCTACTCCGATGGGTTTTGCATCGGAATGGTATTGACGAGCCACGTGATTAGGAACAAAGTCAATAATCACTTTCAGTCCGGCTTTGTGTGTGCGTTCGATGAGTGCTTCAAATTCAGCCATGCGGTTATCTACGTTTACCGCAAGGTCAGGATCTACATCGTAGTAATCTTTGATAGCATATGGTGATCCGGCCTTACCCTTAACGACCGACGGATGGTCAGGTGTGATGCCAAATTCAGAATAGTCCGTTTGAGTAGCGTGTTCTATCACGCCAGTGTACCATACATGCGTAGCACCGAGGTTCTTAATCTCGTGCAATGCCTTGGTAGTGATAAGGTTGAACTTTCCGCAACCATTCTCCTGTATCGAGCCATTATTTTTACGGGTAGTGCAGAAATTTGCGAAGGTTCGCGGAAGAAGTTGATAAATAATTGTTTTTGTCATAGTCAAATAAAATAGTAAGGTGAGGGTAAAGGAGAGTTAAAACCCAGCCGGCACAGGGTCCGGCTGGGTGAAGGAATGCCTTGTTATTTGGAGATCAGCTCCATCGTATCAGAAGCAATCATCAGCTCTTCGTCGGTAGGAATAACCACCACTTTTACGCGCGAGTCAGGCGTAGAAATGAGGGCTTCTTTTCCGCGGATGGTAGCATTGAGTTCTTCGTTGATTTTAACGCCCATGAACTCCAATCCGTGGCATACGTTTGCACGCATCGACGTTTGGTTCTCGCCTACGCCAGCAGTAAAGACTATTACATCAACACCCTCCATTGCTGCAGCGAAAGCACCTACATATTTTTTAATCTTATAGTCATACATTTTCTGAGCGAGAATAGCGCGCTCGTTGCCTGCTGCTGCAGCATTTTCCAAGTCACGCATATCGCTGCCCACACCCGAAACACCAGCTACGCCCGATTTCTTGTTGAGGAAGTTTGACATTCCATCAGCATCGAGGTTGAGTTTCTTCTGCAAATAAGTGATAGCACCACCATCTACGTCACCAGATCGAGTGCCCATCATGATGCCCTCAAGCGGGGTAAGGCCCATCGTAGTATCCTGACACTTGCCGCAGTTTACCGCTGCGAGCGAGCCGCCATTGCCGATATGGCAGGTGATGATCTTGATCTTGCTATAATCCAAACCGAGGAACTCAGCAGCGCGAGCGCTTACGTAGCGATGCGAAGTGCCGTGGAAGCCGTATCTGCGAACACCGTACTGCTCATATACTTCATACGGGAGAGCATACATGTAACTGTATTGCGGCATGGTCTGATGGAAAGCGGTATCGAAAACGCCTACCTGCGGCAGACCTGGCATCAACTCGTTTACAGCCTCAATGCCCTTCAGATTGGCAGGGTTATGGAGCGGAGCCAAGTCGCTCACTTCCTTGAATGCAGCTATAACTTCATCGTTGATGATTACAGAAGAAGCAAATTTCTCACCACCATGCACCATTCGATGGCCTACAGCATTAATTTCTTTAAGGTCCTTGATTGCACCAATTTCGGGATCCGTAAGAAGCGAGAAGATGAACTTAACACCTTCTGTATGCTCCGGCATATCGTGCATGATTTGGCGCTTCTCACCATTGGGGAGCTTAACCTTTACGAAGGCGTTGTCAAGACCTACACGCTCGGCACCTCCAGAAGCAATCACTTCCTTCGTATCCATGTCGTAAAGGGCGTACTTGATAGATGATGAACCGCAGTTCAAAACTAAGATTTTCATATTGACTAATCGTTTTTTATGGTTATTATTTGAGGCTTACGAAAATGCCTGTCTGTTCTCAAATGGCTTGGTTAGCGGTAATGATGACCATCTGTACGATATCCATCACTTTGCATCCACGGCTAAGGTCATTAACAGGAGCAGCAATACCCTGCAGAATCGGGCCAATAGCGTTGGCACCCGAGAAACGTTCTACAAGTTTGTATCCGATATTGCCGGCTTGCAAGTCGGGGAATACAAGAACGTTTGCCTTACCAGCCACAGGGCTTCCTGGGGCTTTTGAAGCACCTACTTTGGCTACGAGCGCTGCGTCAGCTTGCAGTTCACCATCGAGTTGAAGATCAGGGGCAAGCTCATGCGCAATGCGCGTAGCTTCCGTTACCTTATCAATCAACTCGTGCTTAGCCGAACCCTTAGTAGAGAAACTCAGCATAGCTACGCGTGGCTCAATCTGGCCAAGTGTGCGAGCAGTCTCAGCTGTAGAGACGGCAATCTGAGCCAATTCTTGAGCCGTGGGGCATGGATTGACAGCGCAGTCTGCAAACACAAGGAAGCCGCCCTCGCCGAGTTCGGTAGCAGGGGTGAACATAAGGAACGCACCACTTACAATACCTACACCGGGTTTGGTCTTCAGAATCTGGAATGCCGGACGAATAGTATCAGCCGTAGTGCCGCGGGCTCCTGCCAACTCGCCATCGGCATCACCAGCTTTAATCATCAAACAGCCCAAATAGAGCGGATCCATAGCTTTCTGTGCAGCCTGCTCTTCTGTCATGCCTTTAGCCTTGCGGAGCTCATACAGGAGATTGGCATAATCTTTCATTTTCGGGTTAGTTGCCGGGTCGAAAATAGTAGCATTCTTGATATACTCATAGCCATTGTCAGCCGCCATTTTGCCGATGACTGCGGGATCGCCAATGAGAATCAAATCTGCAATTTTGTCTTTGAGAATGATGTTGGCTGCTTCGAGGGTACGAGGTTCGTCACCTTCAGGAAGCACGATGCGGCGAATATTAGCTTTCGCACGCTCGGTCATTTGAGAAAGAATGTCCATAGTATTTCTTATTAAAAAATGGTTTTTCTGCTTAAAATAGGAAATCAAAGCTTTATTTGGGTGCAAAGTTAGCGAAAAATTTGGATATTTGCAAGAAAAATGAAAAAAAATATAAAAATCTATTGTTATTTCAAAAAAAAATAGTAATTTTGCAGCCGGTTTACTATTAAACCCTACTGGCACTTATCAAAATGAAAAGATTTTTATTGCTGATTCTTTTTTTCTCGGTGTCTGTTTTTGGAAGCTATGCTGAGCAGAAATTGCAAGGTGCATACCCCTATGAGAGCGAGCGAAAAGGATGGTCAAACGCACATACAACATTGGAGATGTCAAATTGGTCACTTTTTATTCCGGCTGGTTTGGTGGTTTTCGATGGTGATCAAGGGTCAGGCGCAAAATATGGAAAAAATAATACGCCTGAATCATTTGGGTTCGGTATAGGCGTAACCTACGATTTTACTCCGCAGTGGGGGTTGACCGTAGAACCTTGATTTACAAGGGTGTAGGAAAGATTAAAAACGTTCAGTCATCGTTTGCTCCGAATCTTAGAGTGCTGATGTATCTCGTTACGAAAGAGGAGGCTGAAGAGGTGAAGAAAACGTTTAAACAAGCAGAAGAATAGCGGCATTGCCGCATTACATACAGCATGCGCATTCGAGCTCCTATCGGATGCGGCTGTGGGTCCCATAGCTCAGTCGGTTAGAGCACCTGACTCATAATCAGGGAGTCCTTGGTTCAAGCCCAAGTGGGACCACTTGCACGCAATCTCCGCACTTAGGTGCGGAGGTTTGTTGTGAAAATTCACGCACGCCCGCGAGGGCGTTAACACGCAGGTGCGAGCGCACAGCCCATCTGCTTACGAAAAAGGTACAATATGCAAAAGATTAGAAACATCGCAATCATCGCCCACGTGGACCACGGCAAAACTACGCTCGTGGATCAAATGCTCTATACGGCACATCTCTTCCGCGACAATGAGCAAAAAGGCGAATTGATTCTTGACAACAACGAATTGGAGCGCGAAAGGGGTATCACCATTCTTGCGAAAAACGTATCAATTGATTACAAAGGGTATAAAATCAACGTGATTGACACCCCAGGGCATGCTGACTTCGGTGGTGAAGTGGAGCGCGTATTAAACATGGCTGACGGCGTCTTGCTGCTCGTAGATGCTTTTGAGGGGCCAATGCCGCAGACGCGCTTTGTACTGCAAAAAGCGCTACAACTCAACCTTAAGCCCATCGTTGTAGTCAACAAAGTAGATAAACTCAATTGCCGCCCTGACGAAGTGCAGGAGGCAGTGTTTGACTTAATGTGCTCGCTCGACGCAACCGAAGAACAGCTCGATTTCCAGACCATTTATGGCAGTGCCAAAAACGGCTGGATGTCCACCGATTGGAAGCAACCTACAACTGATCTGACCGCCTTGATGGATGCCATCATCGAATATATCCCAGAGCCAGCTGTTTTGGAGGGCACGCCGCAAATGCTCATTACCTCGCTCGATTACAGCCCATACGTTGGACGTATTGCTGTAGGACGCGTTCATAGAGGCACGTTTAAAGAAGGCATGCAGGTGACCCTCGCCAAGCGCGATGGTACGATGACTAAGAGTCGCATCAAAGAGCTCCGTACCTTCAGTGGACTTGGGCAAACCAAGACCGAAGAAGTAAGTTCCGGTGATATCTGCGCCATGGTGGGTATTGAGGGCTTCGAGATTGGCGACACCGTTTGCGATTTCCAAGAGCCCGAAGCGCTCGATCCCATCGCTATCGATGAGCCCACTATGTCGATGGTCTTCACTATCAACGACAGCCCCTTCTTCGGCAAAGAGGGTAAGTTCGTAACCTCGCGCCATATCCACGAGCGCTTGATGAAAGAGCTCGATAAGAACTTGGCATTACGCGTGGAGAAGAACCCCAATGACGATGTATGGCACGTGTTTGGCCGCGGCGTTCTCCACCTCTCAGTTTTGATAGAGACCATGAGAAGAGAAGGATACGAGCTGCAAGTGGGACAGCCGCAGGTAATCATCAAGGAGATAGATGGCGTAAAATGTGAACCGATAGAGCAACTCACGGTCAACACTCCTGAGGAGTGCTCGGGTAAGATCATCGAATACGTAGCGATGCACAAAGGCGATATGGTATCGATGAACACCATCAATGACCGTATTCAACTTGAGTTTACGATCCCCTCTCGCGGTATTATTGGCATGCGTACGTACGTGATGAACGTGAGCGCTGGAGAGGCTATCATGAGCCACCGATTCCTCGAATTTCAGCCCTGGAAAGGCGAAATAGAGAAACGCCAAAATGGCTCGCTTATTGCAATGGAAACGGGCACTGCCTATGCGTATGCGCTTGACAAACTGCAAGACAGAGGTAAGTTCTTCATCTATCCGCAAGACGAAGTGTATGCTGGACAGGTGGTCGGAGAAAACGCAAAGGATAAGGATATCGTAATCAACGTGACCAAGAGCAAGAAACTTACGAACATGCGTTCGAAATCGTCTGACGACAAGGCACAGTTGCCGCCACCGGTAATCTTCTCGCTTGAAGAAGCGCTCGAATATATCAAAGAAGACGAATACGTAGAGATTACGCCTAAGTCTATTCGCCTGCGCAAGATTATCCTCGACGAATTGGAGCGCAAGCGTGCACGCAGCCGTATGGGCCTTGCGCCGGAAGCTGACGATGAAGACTAATGCAGATAACTAATAAACAAAAACAATACAATTATGCAGATTACAAAAACAGACATTGACCAGCTGAATGCCAAACTGACCCTCGTGGTAGAGCCGGCTGATTACGAAGAAAAAGTAGCGAAAGAGCTTCGCAATATCCGCCAAAAGGCACAAATTCCCGGTTTCCGTCCGGGCAAAGTACCTGCCAGCCTTATCCAGAAGCAATATGGCAAAGCCGTGCTTGCTGAAGAAGTAAATAAAGTCATCGGCGAGGGCCTCTATGGATATATCCATGAAAACAAACTCAATATCCTCGGCGAGCCACTCTCCAACGAAGAGGAGACACCCGATCTTGATTTCGATACCCAAACTTCGTTTACCTTCGTCTTTGACATTGCTCTTGCTCCTGAGTTTAACTGCAAGCTCAATGGCAACAACAAACTCACATGGTATGACGTAGAGGTAACCGATGAGATGGTTGACAATCAGGTTAAGGGGTATGCAGAGCGTTTTGGCGAGTATGTAGAAGCAGAAGTCGCTGAAGAAGGTGACATGCTCCGCGGCAATCTTGTAGAGCAGAAAGAGGGTGGTAAGACTATTGAGAATCAGGTACTTACCCCAGCTTACATGGCTGCTGACGAAAAAGCTAAGTTCGTAGGCGCAAAGGTAGGAGATGCTATTGTTTTCGACCCCAAGAAAGCTTACACCAACGAGGCAGAACTCACTTCGCTCCTCAAGGTTACGAAAGAAGAGCTCGCTGAGATGGATGCTGAGTTTGCGTTCACCGTAACGACCATCACCCGCCATAAAGCTGCCGAAATCAACGAGAAACTCTTTGCTAACGTATATGGCGAAGGCAACGTACAAGACGAAGCCGATTTTCGCGAGAAAGTAAAGGCTGAGATCAAAGCTAACTTCGATAAAGACGCTGAGTATAAGTTCGGCCTTGACTGCAAAGCAGCTGTGATGAAGAAGATGGAGAAAGTCGAATTCCCCGAAGCATTCCTCAAGCGCTGGCTCATGACTGCCAATAAGGAACTTACCGCTGAAGAGGTGGAGAAGGATTGGGAGAAAACAATCGACCAACTTCGTTGGCAGCTTGCTAAGGAGCAACTCGCAGAGCAATTCGGCATCAAGGTAGAGGCAGACGACGTAAAAGCATACGCTAAAGAAATCGCCAAGATGCAGTATCTCCAATATGGTTTGAGCCAGATTGAAGATCAGTATCTCGAGCGCTTCGCAGAAGAGATGCTCAAAAACGAGAATCAGGCTCGCGGCATCTATGAGCGCGTACAGGAGAATAAGATTTACGAAGCACTCAAAGGTGTAGTAAAGCTTGAGACCAAAGCGATTTCCCACGAGGATTTTGGTAAACTTTTCGCCTAAAGAAACGGGGATACACACGCTCCCGTTTAAGCAATAGAAGTCAGGAAGTCCAGGCCTGCTGGTCTTGGACTTCCTTCTGTTTCAAACGCTCATTCTCATGAAAACAACTCATTATACCCTTCTCTTTTCTGCGCTACTACTCAGCACCGTTTTGCTGGGAAGTTGCCAACGCACACCCGTTCGCATCGCGAGTGTGGAGACTGACCTTATCCATATCGACTCCACCTTTGATGCCATTCAAGACACGGCTTATCTCAGTTACCTGCTCCCCATTCGGGAGAATCTTGACCGCCATCTGAATATCCCTCTCGGCACTTCTGTGGAGGTGATGGAGCGCGGCCGCATCCATTCTCCGCTGCTCAACTGGGCTTGCGATGCACTCGCAGCTTGTGCACGCAGATATTACAATGGCGAAGTGGATATGGCGGTAGTGAATGCCGGCGGCCTGCGTTGCGATTGGCCGGCTGGAGACATCACGTTCTACCATGTGTTTGAGCTCATGCCTTTTGATAACGAACTCGTGATCCTCACCCTTACGGGGCGCGACTTATATGAGTTGGCTGAAAACTGCGTGGTGCAGGGAGGACAGGGCGTTTCTGAAGAGTTTCATGTAGTAGGGCTAAACGGACAAGTAGAATCCGTAATGCTCGATGGTCAACCGATAGAAGTTGAAAAATGCTATCATGTAGCAACCAGTGACTACCTCTCAGGAGGAGCAGACGGACTCTCTGCGCTCACCAAATTCTCTGAACGCACGATGACCGGTAAGAAGATTCGCGACCTCTACATCGAATACATTGCTGAGCATCCTATCATCAAAGCGGATATCGACGATCGCATGATAATTCAATAATCTACTAAATTCCTTGCATATTATGAACGATTTCCTGAAATTTTCAACCAATCACCTCGGCCTTAACTCCATGCACGTGGAGCAAGTAATCAATGCTTCTGCCAACAATTTTGCCCCCGTTTCTGCCCCGCAGATGCACGGATCAGGTTATATCTCTCCCTCTATTTTGGAGGAGCGCCAACTCAACGTCACTCAGATGGACGTGTTCTCACGACTGATGATGGACCGCATCATTTTCATGGGAACGGAAGTCAACGACTATACGGCCAACGTGATTCAAGCCCAACTACTATATCTGAATTCCGTGGATTCAGATAAAGACATCTCTATCTATCTGAATACGCCTGGAGGAAGCGTGTATGCCGGATTGGGTATTTACGATACCATGCAGTTCGTAAAGTCAGACGTAGCCACTATCTGCACGGGCATGGCTGCCTCGATGGGCGCAGTGCTGCTCGTAGCAGGCGCTGAGGGTAAACGTGCCGCACTCCCTCATTCGCGCATCATGATCCATCAGCCGATGGGCGGTGCGCAAGGGCAGGCAAGCGATATGGAAATCACCGTAAAGGAGATTCTCAAGCTCAAGAAAGAGCTCTATCAGATCATTGCCGACCACTCCCATAACGCCATCGAGCGCATCGAGAAAGACTCCGATCGCGACTATTGGATGACGGCGCAGGAGGCGCTTGATTACGGAATGATTGACCGAATTTACAGCAAGCAATAACCGATGGCGAAGAAAAAAGACGAAACCTGCAGTTTCTGCGGAAAACCTGCAGCGTTTATGCTGCAGGGCATGGATGGCAGTTACATTTGTCCGGATTGCGTGGAACTCGCATCGCGCGTGCTCCGGGAGCGCAATATATCGATGAAAAGGCGTAAAGGTGCCTGCTCAATTGACCTCAACAACGTGCCCAAACCGCAAGAGATCAAGGAATTCCTTGATCAATACGTGATTGGGCAGGAGGAGGCTAAACGTTTCCTTTCGGTGGCGGTTTATAATCACTACAAACGATTGGCTTCAAAGGAGCAAACAGCGCTTCAAAGCGAGACCGCAGATATGGCCGATGTGGAGATTGAGAAATCGAATATCATCCTCGTAGGCCGCACCGGTACGGGCAAGACGCTCCTTGCCAAGACCATCGCCAAGATGCTCAAGGTGCCGTTTACCATCGTTGACGCCACCGTGCTCACGCAGGCTGGTTATGTAGGCGAAGATGTGGAGTCGCTCCTCACGCGTTTGCTGCAGGAATGCGATTACGACCTCGCGCAGGCTGAACGTGGTATCGTGTTCATCGACGAAATCGATAAGATTGCCCGCAAGGGCGACAACCCGAGCATCACGCGTGACGTAAGCGGCGAGGGTGTTCAGCAGGCGCTCCTCAAGTTGCTCGAAGGCAGTGTAGTCAACGTGCCCCCACAAGGTGGCCGCAAGCATCCCGAGCAGGAGTTTATCCACGTGAATACGGAGAATATCCTCTTCATCTGCGGCGGTGCGTTTGATGGAATCGAGCAGCAGATTGCGCAGCGAATGAACACGCAGGTAGTGGGGTTTGAAGCAGCGCAGAGTTCGCAGAAAGTGGACAAGTCCAATTTGCTCAAATATATTGCCCCACAAGACCTGAAATCATTTGGCCTTATCCCCGAGATTGTAGGCCGTCTGCCTATCCTCACGCACCTCGAGCCACTTGACAGACAAGCCCTGCGCAATATCCTCACCGAGCCCAAAAACGCCCTCGTGAAGCAGTACGTGCGTCTTTTGGAAATGGATGGTGTACAGCTCACGTTTGCCGACGATGCCCTCGATTTTATTGTAGATAAGGCGGTGGAGTACAAGCTCGGAGCACGTGGCTTACGCGGCCTCTGCGAGACCATCATGATGGACGTGATGTATGCCGTGCCCTCCTCCTCGGAGAAGACGTTTGAGGTAACACGCGCTTTCGCCGAGCAGCAGATTGGCAAAGCCGATATGCTCAAACTGCAAAACGCATTATGATGAACCGAATGCGCGCCATACTCATGCTGCAGGCTGCACTCGTTCTCGCGGGTTGCGGCCGCAGTTATGTGCCCAAGCCCTATGGTTATTACCGGCTCAACCTTCCCAAGCAGCAGTATCAACTCTTTGACAGTGCCGGAATGCCTTTCTGCTTTGAGCTCTCTGAGGCAGCGCACGTGCAGCCGATGAATGGGCAAAACGACGGACTCTGGTTTGATATCGTCTATCCCGATCTCCATGCGCGCATCAACTGCACCTATAAGCCTGTCAACGGCCATCTGGCGGAACTCTCTAAAGACGCGCAAGAGTTTGTGTATAAGCATGTTTCGCTCGCCAGCAGCATTCCTGAGCAGGGGTTCGAAAACCCCGAAAGGGGTATGTATGGGGTGTTTTATACCATTCGTGGCAACACCGCCTCGCCTTTTCAGTTTTATATGACTGACAGCACCCACCATTTCCTCCGCGGGGCTGTATATTTCAACTGTGTACCCAATCAAGACTCCCTTGCACCCGCGTTTGATTATATAGAGAAAGATCTTAGACATTTGATAGAAACGCTGGAATGGAAATAATCGATGATGAAAAATACATGCGTTTGGCACTGCAGGAGGCAGAGAAAGCGCTCCGCCGCAATGAGATTCCCATCGGCTGTGTAATCGTACAGGGCCATCAGATTATCGGTCGCGGATATAACCTCACCCAGACGCTTCAAGACGTGACCGCCCACGCTGAGATGCAGGCTATTACGGCAGCAGCCGGCATGCTTGGGGGTAAGTACTTAACGGAGGCTACGCTTTATGTTACGGTAGAGCCCTGCGTGATGTGCGCAGGTGCTATCGGATGGAGTCAGATTGGGCGCGTGGTGTATGGAGCGCCAGATGAAAAACGAGGATTCCAACGCTTTGCGCCACACGCGTTGCATCCTAAATGTAAGGTTACGCTCGGCGTGCTCGAAGACGAATGTCGCCAACTCATGCAAACGTTCTTTAAGCAACTTCGATAAACTCGTTTTATTCACCAATTTTGGATATCATCATGAATAAGCAAGACATCGTTTCTCGTGTTCTTATCTTTATTGCGATGCTCATCATCATCGCATTGGCTTATCCGCATAAGAGCGGCTCGTTTTCTTACCATTTTGAAGAGGGACGTCCTTGGAATCATGGACTTATCACAGCGCAATACGATTTCCCCGTATATAAATCCGAGGAGCAAATTAAGCAGGAAAAAGCAGAAGCGCTGAGTAAGTTTGCACCATATTTCACGCTCAACTCACACGTAGCAATCGAGCAGACTGCAGCGGCTGAGAATGCTGCTAAAGGCGTGCTTACCAAGCAGGAGTCGGCTTATTTGAAGCAGACGCTCCAGCGCGTCTATGCCGTAGGAATCCTCTCTATCGAAGATGCAGGAATGGTGCAGAAGCAGGGTTTCAGCCGTATCACCGTGGTCAATTCCAAACATCAGGGTGAGGCCTACCCGCTCAACGATTGTTTTACCCCACGCGGAGCATACGAGCTCCTCTTGGCTGGATCACCCGAGGGAGAGCATACCAAACTGCCTTTGATAGGGCTCAATGGGTTGCTGCTACCTAACTTAACCTTTGACAGCACCACTACCGCCATCATGCACCAAAAATTACTCAATGAGATTACAGAGATTTCGGGCATGATTCAGCAGGGTGAGAAGATTATCGACCGGGGGGAGATAGTGGATGCAGCTACCTATCAGATTCTCATGTCGCTCAGGCGTTCGATGGAAGAAAAAGGAGTAGATGCAAAAAGAGCGATTGGCATGCAAGCTGGAATAATACTGCTCTTCGCTCTTCTCGTCAGCCTTATCAGTATGTACTTGTTCACGTTCAGGCCGCTGCTTTTCTCCGATGTCCGCTCGATATTGTTCTTCTGTATATTGATGACGATCGTGATTGTCATGGCGTGCCTGCTCACCCGTTATACCACCTTCAGCATCTACCTCGTACCATTTGCATGGGTGCCGATTATCACCCGAGTGTTTTACGACTCGCGCACAGCGCTCTACCTCCATATGATTACAATCCTCATCTGCTCGTTTTTGGCGCCAGAGCCCTTTGAGTTTATGGTGCTGCAGATGGCTGTAGGCATGCTTACGGTAGCCAGCCTCAAGGATATGGAGCAGCGTAGTCAGTTGTTTCAAACGGCCCTTTGGATATTGGCTACGTATGCGTTTATGTACACCGCTTTTATCTTTGCCCAAAAAGGCAGTATAGAGATGGTGCATTGGCAGATGTATGTGTATTTTGCAGGGAATGCGCTATTGGTGATCTGCTCGTATGTATTGATTTATTTCTTTGAAAAAGCGTTCCGTCTGGTGAGCTCAGTCACTTTGGTAGAGCTCACGAACATCAACAGCGAACTGATGCTGGAGTTTGCAGAGAAAGCTCCGGGCTCGTTTCAGCACTCGCTGCAAGTGAGCAACTTGGCGATGGAGGCAGCCAAACGAATTGGGGCGAATGCGTTGCTTGTACGTACAGGCGCACTCTACCACGATATCGGTAAGATGGCGGCACCGCAGAACTTCACAGAGAATCAGCAAGATGGGGTCAACCCGCTATCCAAACTATCCTACGTAGAGGCAGCAGCTTGCGTGCTCAAACACGTGAGCGAGGGCGTACGCATAGCGGAGGAGCACCGCCTGCCGGAGGTGGTCGTATCGTTTATCCGCATGCACCATGGCACCAGCAAGACGCGCTATTTCTATAACTCGTATAAGAATGCCCATCCGGGCGAGCCGGTGGATGATGCCCTCTTCCAGTATGCCGGTCCCAAGCCGAATAGTAAGGAGGCAGCTGTAGTGATGATGGCCGATGCAGTAGAGGCACGCAGCCGCAGTATGAGCGAATATACGGAGGAGAGTATCCGCCAGATGGTGGAGCAGATGATTGGTTTGCAGATGGCGGATAGGCAGTTTGAAGAGACCCCCCTCACGTTCCATGACATACAGATGGTGAAGGAGGTCTTCATCCGCAAATTAATCTCGATATACCATCACCGCATCGCCTACCCCGAGCTGAAGGAGCCCCATAAATAAAGAGCAGATAACCTCCAAGCGGGAGATTCGCCTGTTGGG
>CAMGMU010000027.1 GCA_946059305.1 uncultured Bacteroidales bacterium
TGGCGTATGCTACCGTATATCCGCTTACGATGTTTCTTCGCGTAATGTGCGGACAGCTGATTATCCTGCTCTGCTGCTGAGATAGCTGATACGTTCAGTCTGATAGCAGATTCTTCTAAGAATACAGGTGGGTTCTAAAAATTCGCTTTGTTACCCACAATAATGAATAGTTTTTCTTAAGTGGGAATTTTTAGAACCCACCTACAGATACAAGCAAGCGAGGCCTCTCGGCCTCGCTTGTTGCGTTAGATTAGAACAATCGCCATTAGTATTTATCTTCCGTCTGCTGCAATTCGGCCGAGGAGATAGGTGTCTTATCCATGGTGCGCCAAGCCCAAGCGATATAGGCGAGTACAAACGGGATAATCAGGCTCACGAAGAACATCGTTCGGAGTGTGAACTCGCTGGAGCAGCTGTTCTGGAGATGGAGGGAGCTGGCGGTATCAGCAAACGAGGGATAGTAGCAGGTGCCATTCCATCCGGCAAGGAGCAGGAGTGTAGTCACGGTAAGCACAGTACCTGCAGCTGCAAACCAGAAGCCGTTTCTCGGTTTAGACGGCATGAAAAGACCCACCACTACACCAATCAATACGAGGATTACGCCTACAAGGAACAAGGCGGCCACAACCGGCATCTGCAAGAAATTATGCAGGTATTTATATTCCTCTATCACGATGCTGCCATCTTCCTCTACAGCCCAACCGCTCTTCATCAGCACATAGCCAACAAAGAGAAGGAACAGCACTACAAACATAGGAGCGGCAATCATCAAGCCCTTACGAGCGCGATCGCGGATAGGTGCAGCATCCACATTCCGCATGATATAGAGCAAACCGAGCGTGATAGCCAGCATCACCACACAAAGGCCCAAGCATACGTTCCACGGATTGGCCACTGCCTCCAGTCCATGCCAAGCGGAAGTCCACTCGGAGATGGTGTTGCCCATCAGCATAGAGTCTTTGGATATTTGGAAATTCGCTCCGGTGAAGAACGTGCCCACGGCCGTACCGGTAAGGAGCGGGCCGAAGATACCATTGATAATCAGGAACCAGCGGTAGGTGTTGGTGCCAAACAGATTGCCGGGTTTATTCTGAAACTCATAGGCTACTGCCTGCAAAACGAAGGAGAAAAGCAGGAGCATCCAAACCCAATACGCGCCTCCGAAAGAGGTGGAATAGAAGAGCGGGAAACTGGCGAAGAATGCGCCACCAAAGGTCACAAGTGTAGTAAACGTAAGTTCCCATTTGCGTCCGGTACTATTTACGAGCAGCATTCGTTCGTCTTCCGTTTTGCCCAAGCAAAGCACCAATGCATTTGCCCCCTGCACAAACATCAGCATCACAAAGAGGGCTCCGAGGAGGCTGACCAGCAGCCACCAATATTGTTGAAGAAACAAGTAAGTCATAATGCAATTTTAAATTTCTTAGTAAATTATTTGAGCCACTTTATTTATCGTTGTGCTCGCGGATAGCACGAAGCATGATGCGCACTTCAGCAAAGAGCAATGCCGTAAAGAGTGTAGCGAAGATGATGATGGTAGTGAGCACGCTTCCTGCACTAACCGACGAAACCGCTGCTTTCACCGGCAAGAGGCCTTGAATAGCCCACGGCTGACGACCCACTTCGGTAAAGATCCAGCCGCATTGACCAGCGATATATACGCAAGGCAGACCAATCAAGAAGAGCACCAAAATCCAGCGGTACTTCTCAAGCCAATCTTTCCATCCGAGGATAATGCCAAGTACAAAGCAGAGGGCTACAATACATCCGCAACCAATCATCAGGCGGAAGCACCAATAGCAAAGCCATACGTTCGGCACGAGTTCGTCAGCAGAATCGAGATACCCATAGCCGAAATACTGCTTGTGCTCATTGAAGGTAGCGAGGGCTGCTTGCGCAACAGAATCGTTGGTTTCGCGATTCTCGCGATAGGTGCGGAAGGCCTCCAATGCCATCTTACCTTCTGCAATCTGCTTCTCGCCTTCTTCCTTCAGATCGTTGATACCCCATACGTATCCGTTCCAATCGTGGGTAGCAAGGAAAGAGAGCATGTGGGGCACTTCGATGCCCGGAACAAAGGAGAAGGCAGCCTCGTTGGAGCCTTGCTGAAGTCCCTCGGCAGCAGCCAGCTTCATCGGTTGCGTTTTAGCAATATCCACACCATGCTTATCGCCTGCAAACATACAGAATGCCGTACCGATAATGCCTACGATGGAAGCTACCATAATCGATTTCTTAGCCATCTCTTGGTTGCGACCCTTAATGAGGAACCAAGCCGATACAGCCACTACAAACATGGCACCCGTCATCCATCCCGAGCAAACCGAATGCACGAACTTAATGACAGCCGTAGGCTGGAATGCCACGGTGAAGAAATCCATCATCTCGTTTCTTACGGTATCAGGATTAAACTCCATACCTACCGGATGCTGCATCCATGAGTTGGCCACAAGAATCCACCAAGCCGATATCATCGTTCCGATAGCCGTAAGCCATGTAGCCATGAGGTGGGTACGTTTGCTCACTTTCTCCCAACCGAAGAACATGATGGCAATGAAGGTGGCCTCCATGAAGAACGCAAGGATGCCTTCGATAGCAAGCGGAGCGCCAAAGATGTCGCCTACAAACCACGAATAATTGGAGAAATTCGTGCCAAACTCAAATTCCAGAATGATGCCGGTAGCTACACCTATGGCAAAATTGATACCGAACAGCTTCTGCCAGAAGCGGGCTATGCGTCGCCATGCTTCGTCGCCACGCACCACATAGATGGTTTCCATGACGGACATCACAACGCCCAATCCAAGGGTGAGGGGTACAAACAGCCAATGATAGCAGGCTGTAAGCGCAAACTGAATGCGCGAGAGGAGTACTAAGTCCATAATAATAAATATAAGGTGATTTCTACATTTTTATAACTACAGAACACACAACAGGAATAAGCGTTTCCACATCTGATTTCAGAACGACTGTTACATGGCTATCGAAGGCGCCACGGGTTGGAAAAAAAACAGCCTGAGAATGCCAAACATGATTACCAACTTAATGATAATCAGCAACCATAACTCTTTCCCCCAAGTCATGTGCTTAAAGCCATCCACGTAAAAACGAACGATTTTCTTGAGTTTTTCCATTTGAATGCGTGTTTTTGGTATGATTCCGGCCGCAAAGGTATAAAAAAATTCGCGAATATGCAAATAAAAAAATGCTTTTAGGCAAAAAAACGGCAAATTATACCGTTATCCTATTGTTTTAGATACGAAAAAAGGAGGCCTAAGCCTCCTCTTTATCTACATCAAGTGCAATGCATCATCGGCCTATATGCCTTAGCTTGCAAGTGCTATATGCCTTATGCTGCAAGGGCTATATGCCTTATTCTGCAAGTGCCTTATGCCTTATTCTGCAAGTGCCTAATGCCTTATTCTGCTAGTGCATTACTGCCCGATTCGGTATCACGCAGAAGCACCATAATCTTAATTCCCTGTTCGTTGAGCACGGTCATCTGATCGCCTTCCACATTGATAAATTTGGCTTTATTGAGGGCTTCCGTAACGGCATTCTCAACGTCCATGTTTTTACCCATCTTGCGGCTCATACCGAGGTTGCCAAACTGAATCGTGTCGCCATTCAAGGTATAAGGCCCGAAGAAGAGGTTAACGCTGGTGCAACCATTCACCTTCTTCTGATCAAAATTGATGTAAGCCGTGGTGTCGGCATCGTTCGTACTAACCCCCATAGCCTCCGTAATAACCCATTGACCGCGAATATCAGGGGTAGCAATCTTCTCTTCGGTAGGGGTCTTGGAGCAACCCACCAAAAGTGCTGCAAAGGCAGCAAAAAGTAACGTTTTTTTCATAACCTGTATAAAATTTATGGGGTTAAACATTCTTTAAACTTATACACAAAAATCATGCCATTTATACAATTTTTATATCAAATAAACCTTATTATATGCATAATGGCAGCATTTTATTCAATTTTTATGCCCATGACAGTATAAGTACTGCCATTTCTCTGGATAAGCAATTGACCGTTGCGCATGATTTTGGATGTCATATTGGCAGACGGTTCATCTACCGGAGTAAATGTATCTTCCTTACCGGGTGTACCATCGCCCCATTGGCTGTGGAGCCAGTTGATGCGCCAATTGAGAATGGCGAGCATGTCGTTGAGCTCAGAAGCCATATTGCTGTTTTCGCAATAATTTTGCGTTCCGCGCCATCTTACAGCATCGTTTTGAGCCGCTTGACTTATCTCATCTGCAAAGTCCGCAAGCCAATCCTTTACATCGTATTGTCCCTCGCGGTAGAAATTGTACCAATGTCCCATCAAGCTGTCTTGAAAACATTGGTGGGTAGCCAATTGTCCAATCCAATATTGAGCAAAAGAAGGGCCATCATAGATGAATTTTTCCTGATGACGCCAAAACGAATTGCCGAAATCCCATACGGGTCCAAACGTCCATTTAGTCGTTTTTCCGGGCTGATCCATATCTTTAAAGAGGAAGCAGGAGCCATGATAACTCTCGCAATCTTCCATCACTTCTTGCACCAGATAGTACTTAGCCGCCTCATCGATATCCATGATGCGCATGAGATGGTCAGACGAAGCCTCATAAATGGCCGTATTGAGTTCGTTGACTTGAGCCGTAATGTAATTGCGTTGGGCAGTAGAGAGCAACTCTGGAGTATGAAGCGAAATCATCACCTGTTGCCCATTGCCTTCGCGGAACGTGATATTGCCCTCAGAGCTGTAGTTATCAATCTCTATCAACCAGCCACCCGTGATAGAGTCGGCATAGCTGATATTATCCGATTGCTCGATGATGTTTACGCGCTTATTATCAACACGAACGGTTTCCGTAAGGAAATAGAGTCCCCAATAGCGCCCATTGAGCACCAGTTCGATAGGCACAATAGCGGGTGTCCAGAGCAAATCCAGCCTACGGCTGATCATGTGTCCGGCAATGTTCTTCATGTATCCGAAGGGGTCATCGGCAGCCGCCATAAGCGCCCAATTTTTACTCTTATGCATGCCACACAGTTTCTGCCCCACTTCGAGTTTGATGCGATAGGGTTTCTTGTCGAACCCGTTCCAAGTCCAGTTGCCTCTACCCTTGATTTGCATGCGGAGGGGCTGATTGGCCGAACCAAACGAATTGTATTCTGTTCGGTTGAGCGAGTCGAGATACCAATTGGCGCCAATATACGTATCTTTCGAATCAATGGGTGCGCCGTTGTCGGTATTGATATACAGCACGGGTAAAGTGCCGCTGATGGTAGCAGAAGCGGGTTTGTTGTTCTCCCAATTGCTGAGGTTCATCCAAACGCCTTGCGCCCAATTATCACCCGTTTTCGGTACGAAGATCTGTCCGCTACTGAAGGCATTTGTTTGGGTAGCCGTTCGATTTTTATTCTGATTCGAGACCTCGTTTTTGATATCCTCGAGCGTGCGCTGCACTTGTCCGGAGGTGTATTCGGAAGGCGCGAAGATATAGCGGTCCATACCACTGATAGGATTCGCAATCGTGCACGACCATTTTTTACCATCAAACTGCATATTGAACACATGGCTTTCCGCCCGCGAATACGAGCCTACGATGAACTGCACCTGATGGTAATTCGTAAGCGAATTATCGAAATAAATGGTTCCGGCAGGCACGTCCAAAGCCAATATATGGATGGTAGTAAGCAGGCATAGCATCATGGCGCAAACGCGATAAATTGAGCGCAAACGATGGATGCTTGCGAAAAGATTCTTTGAGTATGTAAAAAACGAATTTTGCATGATTCAATGATTCCTTTGAGAAACAAATCAGACTGCCTTAGCAATCCTACAGCAGTTTATTCTCTATAAATAATACCGCCCGCTACGAGGAGGTTGTCTTTGTACATAACCACGGATTGGCCGGGGGTAATACCCCAAACGGGTTCATCAAAAACCAATCTCCCTACCCCATTTGCGGCATTCCAATCGCCCCCTTCGAGAATTTCCAGTCGTGCGCTTATGGGCTTGGACTTGTATCGGATGCGGGCTTCCACCTTAGGGTCTTCTGTCAGCCAATCGATGTCTCTCACGCGCAACTGCCGGCAGATAAGCGAAGACGCCATCAGGTCATCGTTGGTGCCCAAGCACACCTCATTTTTCTGCGCATCGATATGGGTAACATATACCGGTTTGCCGAGCGCAATACCGAGTCCTTTGCGTTGGCCGATTGTGTAATTGCAGAAGCCCTCGTGCAGCCCAAGCACCTTACCGGAAGCATCCACGAAATTTCCGGGCTTAACGCGTTCGGCATAGTCGGCTACTTGTTCGCGAAGGAAACGACGGTAATCATTGTCGGTCACGAAGCAAATCTCCTGACTCTCGGCTTTCTGTGCGAGTTTCTCATACCCATGTTTGCGGGCAATCTCGCGCACTTGCGGTTTGGTGAGTCCGCCAAGCGGGAAAATGGTTCGTCGGATATTCTCCTCCGTAATCATCCAGAGGAAGTAGGTTTGATCTTTATGTTCATCTACGGCCGTATGGAGGTATGCATGTCCGCGATGGGAAGCAATCTGCGCATAATGGCCGGTAGCGATCCACTCACAGCCCAACTCATCGGCCGTTCGTTGCATCACGCCCCACTTGATATGGGAGTTACACAGCACACACGGATTGGGCGTGCGGCCGTGCATGTACTCCTCACAAAAATTCGTAATCACCTGGCGCTGAAACACCTCCCTGAAATCCACGATATGGTGCTCAAACCCCAATCGCCTGGCATTATCGCGGGCTTCCATGATACTCTCCACCGAGCAGCACCCTTTCTCGCGCAGCAGACACGACTCCTTAATGGAATCGTAGACGCGATACGTGACGCCCACCACCTCATAACCTTGCTCCAGGAGGAGCATGGCACTTACGGTGGAATCAATGCCACCCGACATTCCGAGTAATACTTTCTTAGCCATATAATAATTGTATATTTGCGCTTTTTGAAAACGCCCTAACGGAAAGTGCAATAAAAACGCCCTTAAAAAAACACCCTAACGGAAAGCGCAATAAAAACGCCCTTAAAAAAACGCCCTAACGGAAAGCGCAATAAATACGCTCTTTTAAAAAGAGCCCTAACGGAAAGCGCAATAAAAACGCCCCGAAAGACAATACGCTTTACAGCACTTCTTTCAGGATTTCCGAAACGGTAGGATGCGGGAAGACCACTTGCTTGCATTCGGCAATGGTGTAGCCCATTCTTACGGCAAACGAAGCAGCTGCAATAAACTCCGAGCAGGGATTGCCGACCATCTGAACGCCTAAGACGGTCTGATTCTTAGCATCCACTATCATCTTGCAGAGTCCTATTTCGCCCTCGTTTTCAGCCACAAATCTGCCACTAAACGTCATAGGCAGGCTATGTACTTCATACTTATCAGCCACCTCTTCAGCCGACTTGCCTTCCATCTCCATATAGAACGCTTGCACCTCCTTCTCGCTCAGTCCTACACTTGCGATTTCGGGGTTGGTATAGACCACTGAGGGGATGGCGTTGTACGCAATGCGCTGAAGCGGAATCTGGCGGAGCATACGTCCTACTGCCACTTCGGCTTGACGGCTGGCCACATGCGCGAGCATGATCTTGCCGGTCACATCACCTGCTGCATACACATTCGGCAGATTGGTTTGCATGAAATCGTTTACCTTGATGCCTTTTCGGTCAAACTCAAGGTTCGAAAGTGCTTCTAAACCTGCGAGGTTCGCACGGCGGCCTACGCATACGAGAATCTTCTCTGCCTCCACCATGCCTTCAGCATTCGTTTCGCCATCCTGATAGCGCACCTGATGGCCTTCGATTGCCTTTACGCGCGTATTAATAAGGAATCGGATGCCGGCTTTCTCGTATTTGTCTTTCACCTGCTTCACCACATCCTGGTCAATGGTCATCAGGATATTGGGCAAGGCCTCTATTACGGTAACCGCCACGCCCAGCTCCATATAGAGCGTTGCAAACTCCATACCAATCACGCCACCACCTACGATAGCAATGCTCTCAGGCAGTTCTTTGGCTGCAAGGGCATCGGTTGACGACCACACGTTTTCGTTGTTCTCAATACCCGGGATAGGCGGAACGAAATTGGTGCTGCCCGTGCAGATAAGCAAATTCTCTGCTTCGTATTCAGCCTCACCACACGCAATCACCACTTGCTGGTCGGTCTGCGATTTTACGACCGCTTCACCCGTGATGACATCTACGTCCTTCATCTTCTGCTTGATGCCGGCTACGAGTTTACGCACCACTTTCTGCTTGCGCTGCTGGATCTTGAGGTAGTCGAAGCTAACGTTTTCTGCGCTAATACCATATTTGGCACCATTCTTGGCATTCACATACTGCTTGGCGCTGTAAAGAAGCGTCTTGGTAGGAATACACCCCACATTGAGGCAGGTTCCGCCCAACGATTCTTTCTCAAAAAGAACAACCTTCCAGCCTGCTTTTGCGGCACATTCGGCTGCCGTATAACCAGCAGGACCGCCACCCATAATTGCTAAATTGTACATCATTTTATCGCTGTTTTTCAGGTAAACAAATGCGGATACCGCGAACATTCGCTGCATCCGGTTAAAAAATTTCTGCAAAATTACTAAAAGATTTGGAAATATGCAAAAAAAAGCGTAATTTTGCAGCACTTTTTTCATTTCGGTGCTCTTTTAGTACCGCTTAAACGCTCAAAAATGACCATTCTCTTTACAACCCGCCTGCCAGAAAACGGCTTTCACCTGCCCGATTGCGAGTTGGTGATTCCCGAGACGCCTTACTTCTCTGAAGAGGAGCTCATGCTTCGCATTGGAGAAGCGGACATTCTCGTGAGTACGTTTGACTTTACCGTTTCTTCGGCCTTGCTCTCGCAGGGAAAGCAACTAAGGTTGGTAGCCAATTTCGGCGTGGGGTTCAATAATATCGATATCGCCTATTGCCAGGCGCACCATATCCTCGTTACGAATACGCCTCTGCCGGTTATCGAGCCGACTGCCGAACATTGCTTTGCACTCATGCACGCCATTGCGCACCGCACAGCTGAATTGGACAGGCGTCTTCGCATGCCCGATTACGATGGTATCCGCTTTGGCGTAATGAACAACTTAGGCTATTCGCTTTTTGGCAAAACGCTGGGAATCGTAGGTATGGGTCGGATTGGTCAGGCTGTCGCCAGACGAGCCATTGCGGCCGGAATGCGCATCATCTATTATAACCGCCACCAACTGCCGAAGGCTATCGAGGAGCAATACGAAGCGCATTATACCGACATGGATACGCTCCTCCGGGAAGCCGATTTCATCTCGCTTCACCTCCCCTATACGCCTCAAGTACACCACCTGATTGACCGCGAAGCCCTTAGCAAGATGAAACCTACGGCTATTCTCATCAATACCGCCAGAGGTGCACATATCGATGAAGCCGCTTTGGCTGAAGCGCTTGCCAACCAGCAGATTGCGGGAGCCGCACTCGATGTGTATGAACACGAACCGCACATCTCCGAAGCCCTCTTACAGCTCGATAATGTGGTGATGAGTCCGCATATCGGTACCGGCACCATCGATGGACGAATGGCCATGTGCAAAAACGTAGAAGACAATATCAGATACTTCATGCAAGGCGATACCGCTAAGATGAATCTCGTGCGATGAGAATGCGATGAGAATGCAATGAGAATGCGATGAGAATGCGATGAGAATACAATAAAAATCAACATAATTATAAATCTATGTCTATTACCGAAAGATTTATCAAGTACACCACTTTCTGCACCACTTCGGATGAGAACACGGGCCTCACGCCTTCTACCCCCGGTCAGATGGTGTTTGCCGAGGCGCTCCGCGATGAGCTCATTGCCCTCGGATTGACAGAGGTAAGCCTCGACGACAACGGCTACCTCATGGCTACTCTCCCCGCCAATACCGAGGAGAAGAAACCCGTGATTGGCTTTATTGCCCACATGGACACCTCCCCCGATGCCAGCGGCAAGCACGTGCAACCGCGTATTGTAAAGGCGTATGACGGAAAGGATATCGTGCTCAACGAAGCGGAACATATCGTGCTCGAAACGGCTAAGTATCCTGAGATCTTGAACTACAAAGGACAGGATATTATCGTAACAAACGGCAAGACCCTGCTCGGAGCCGATGACAAAGCTGGCATTGCTGAAATCATTTCTGCATGCGAGTATCTGATTGCTCATCCGGAAATCAAACATGGCAAGATCCGCATCGGTTTCACCCCCGATGAGGAGATTGGTTGCGGAGCCGATCATTTCGACGTACAGAAGTTCGGTGCTGATTTTGCTTACACGATGGATGGTGGGGCTGTTGGCGAATTGGAGTTTGAGAACTTCAATGCAGCTGGCGCAAAGATTACCGTTCACGGCACCAATGTGCACCCCGGCTATGGTTACCACAAGATGCAGAATTCCATGCGTATTGCGTTCCAGCTGGCTGTGATGTTGCCTCGATGGGAAACGCCCGAACATACCGAGGGTTACGAAGGTTTCTATCATCTTACAAGCATGAATGGTACAGTGGAGAACACGGTGCTCGCCTATATCATCCGCGACCATGATCGTGCGCGTTTTGAAAGCCGCAAGAAAGAATTGATGCATTTGGTGCGCAAGGTTAATCGCGAATATGGTGAAGGCACGTGCGAAATCGAAATTCGCGACCAGTATTATAACATGCGCGAAAAGATTGAGCCGGTAATGTATATCATCGACCTTGCTAAGGAAGCGATGAAACGTGCAGGCGTTACGCCCAACGTGAAGCCTATCCGTGGCGGCACCGATGGCGCAAGACTGAGCTTCGAGGGACTGCCATGCCCCAATATCTTTGCCGGTGGTGAGAACTTCCACAGCCGCTTTGAGTACCTGCCTGTACCTTCGCTCGAGAAAGCCATGGAGGTTATTCTTCAGATTGTTCAACTCGCATAATAATTATTAATCTTATCTGTGGGTGAAGAGCCCACCTCAGTAACATGAAAACAACTCCGTTTACCGACATTCACATTGCACTCGGGGCTAAGATGCACGAGTTTGCAGGTTACAACATGCCCATCCAGTATTCCACCATCGCAGCAGAGCACAAATGTGTACGCGAAGGTGTAGGCGTTTTCGACGTCAGCCACATGGGCGAATTTTGGGTAAAAGGCGAGCGTGCAGAAGATCTGCTCCAGCGCGTTACCACCAATGATGTACGTAAACTTACCCCGGGCAAAGCACAATATACCTGCTTCCCCAATGGTAAGGGCGGCATCGTAGATGACTTCATTATTTACAAATACAGCCAGACGAAATTCTTCCTTGTAGTCAATGCTGCCAATATCGAGAAGGACTGGGCATGGATTACGAAGCAGAACGAAGAAGGCGGTTTCGGTTGCGATTTGGAGAATGCTTCCGAGCGTTATGCACAGTTGGCCGTACAAGGTCCTAAGGCAACGGAAGTGCTTCAGCTCCTTACGGATGCTGAGTTGTCGGCTATTCCGTATTACGGTTTCCGCGAATGGTCGTTTACTGGCGTGCAACCCGTTATTCTCTCCAATACCGGCTATACGGGTGCAGGCGGTTTTGAGATTTACTTTGCTCCCGAACACGGAAAGACCATCTGGGAGGCACTCTTTAAGGTTGGTGCTCCGTATGGCATTCAGCCGATTGGTTTGGGCGCACGCGATTCGCTCCGTTTGGAGAAATGGTTCTGCCTTTATGGACATGATATCGACGACACCACCTCTCCGCTTGAGGCAGGTCTCGGATGGATTACGAAGTTTGTGGATGGCAATGACTTCATCGACCGTCCGCTGCTTGAGAAGCAGAAAGCAGAAGGCGTACAGCGCAAACTCGTACATTTCGTTTTGCAAGAACGCGGTATCGCGCGCAACGGTTATGAGATTTGCGATGCAGAAGGCAACGTGATTGGCAACGTTACTTCCGGCATTATGATTCCTAACTCTACCGATTCGATTGGCATGGGTTACGTGAAGACCGCTTTCGCACCTAAGGAAACCACCATCTACATCAAGATTCGCGAAAAACTGATTCCCGCTGTTGTCTGCTGATTCCCTACCCTTACCATCCTGCATCACGCAGAAGGTTATTGGCGTTTTCCCTAAAGCAGACAATAGGATATGTCAAAAAATAGCAGGCGTTGCCTGCTATTTTTTATGTTGCTCATTGCAGTCAATTTTTCAGGAAACGTGTCCATAATTTACGTTGCGTAGCGCATGGAACGCCCGCCAAGGCTTGAAATGGCGCCTCTGGCGCAATAATTCATTTCGTGAGTTTGTGTGGAAGATAGGCGGGTTGGATATTGTGCATAGCGGCCCAAATGGAGTCGCGAACGTTGGGATTGAACTGCTCGAGCTGAGTAACCAACTGCTTGATATCTGAACGATGGGATTCGTGCTCAAACGGACATTGTTTGTCCTGCATATGATAGCCTCTGAGTTCCGCATATCGGGCCAAATCGCGCTCCTCAATCAGGCATAGCGGACGAATTATCTGCATCGGGAACTTATCCATCTGAAGCACCGGAGCAATCGTTCCGAAAGCCCCTTGAAAAATCAGGTTCATCAATAGCGTTTCTACTATATCATCCTTATGATGCCCGAGCGCTATCTTATTGCATCCCAATGACTTAGCCACCTCAAAAAGCGCCTTCCTTCGATACCATGAGCATAGGAAACAATGTGATTTTCGATAATCCGTAGAGGCATCAAAAGCAATGGTTTGATGGATGAGTTCCACCCCATTGTCTGCACAAAAACGCTTGAGATAATCGAAGTCCGACCGGTAGCCGATATTATCAACCGACACATGCACAGCCGTTACCTTGATAGCTGGCACACGAATGCGCGCCTGACGGCCAAGCAACTCGACCAACGCAAGCGAATCTTTGCCGCCGGAGAGGCCGATGAGAATATGATCGCCATCGGAGAGCAAACCATACTCTTCGGAGGCTTTGTGAAAGCGCTTGGTGAGACGCTTCTGAAGTTTAATGAGCGCTATCTGCTCGGGACTACGTGTATCCATTTCGGCTGCAAAGGTAGTACTTTTTTGGCAAACAAGAAAATTATTTACAGAAAAACACGAAAAAATACCATCGAAATTTGTATATCTCAGAAAAAAGCAGTAATTTTGTACGCTAATTATGTGCGCAAGCGCGCGAGCGTTGCGTGCGAACCCTATAAAAATTATAATACAGCTAAACAATAATGATGACAAGTCAAGAAATTCGCCAGTCCTTTCTGGATTTTATGGCAAGTAAAGGCCACCAGATAGTGCCATCCGCTCCGATGGTTATCAAAGACGACCCTACCCTCATGTTCACCAATGCCGGCATGAACCCGTGGAAGGGCATTATTTTGGGCAATGATCCCATCAAATATCCGCGTGTAGCCGACTCGCAGAAATGCTTGCGCGTATCGGGCAAACACAACGATTTGGAAGAGGTGGGACATGATACGTATCACCACACCATGTTCGAGATGCTCGGCAACTGGTCGTTTGGCGATTACTTCAAGGAAGGCGCCATCGATTTTGCGTGGGAATATATCGTTGATGTACTGAAAATCGACCCCTCCAACCTCTACGTAACGGTGTTCGAAGGCTCGCCGGAAGAGGGCTTGGGTCGCGATGACGAAGCTGCATCCATCTGGAGCCGACATCTGCCCGCAGACCATATCCTCAACGGCAACAAGCACGATAACTTCTGGGAGATGGGCGATACCGGTCCGTGTGGTCCATGCTCCGAGATTCATGTTGATAGCCGTTCGGAAGCAGAGAAAGCACAGCTCCCCGGTCGCGAACTCGTAAATAAAGACCACCCGCAGGTGATTGAGATTTGGAACATTGTGTTCATGCAGTTCAACCGCAAAGCCGATGGTTCGCTCGAGCCGCTCGCCAAGAAGGTGATTGATACGGGCATGGGCTTCGAGCGTCTCGTACGCACTATTCAAGGCAAGCAGTCCAACTACGATACCGATGTGTTCCAACCCATGCTCAAGAAGATTGGCGAGATTTGCGGTTGCGAATATGGCAAAGAGGAGAAGATTGACGTAGCTATGCGCGTGATTGCCGACCATATCCGTACGATTGCGTTTGCCATCACCGATGGTCAGATTCCGAGCAACGAGAAAGCAGGTTATGTAATCCGCCGTATTCTCCGTCGTGCCGTTCGTTATGGTTATACTTTCCTTGGTCAACGCGAAGCATTCCTCTATCTGCTCATTCCCCAACTGATTGCTGATTTAGGCAAAGCCTACCCCGAGCTGAAGAAACAGGAGAAACAGATTGTACCGGTAATCAAGAGCGAGGAAGAAGGGTTCCTCCGCACCCTTGATAAGGGCATTAACCTCTTGCAGAAACTGATGGATGAGGCTAAGAAACAAGGTCAAACAGAGATTTCTGGTGTGGACGTTTTCACCCTCAAAGATACGTATGGTTTCCCGCTTGACCTCACCGAGCTCATCCTCCGCGAGAATGGTTTCACTACCAACGAGGAGGAGTACAACAAAGCGCTTGAGCACCAGAAAGAGATGGGTCGTTCGGCCAATAAGCAAGACTTGGGCGACTGGACCGTACTGAAAGAAGGCGAGACCGAGTTTGTGGGCTACGACGAGCTGGACGTAGAGACCGAAGTACTCCGCTGGCGTCAGGTGACGCAGAAGAGTGGCGCGTTTTATCAACTCGTTCTGAGCAAGATCCCATTCTATGCAGAGATGGGTGGCGAGATTGGCGATACCGGTATGCTCGGTAATGTGCAGGTTATTGACTGCAAGCGCGAGAACGGTCTGCCGGTGGTGATTGTTAAGGAACTGCCCGAAGGTATCGATGGCAAACTGATAGCCAAGGTGGGTGATGAACGTCGTCAGGCCATTGCTTGCAACCATACCGCTACCCATATTCTCCATTATGCCCTCCGCAAGGTGCTGGGCGAACACGTTGAGCAGAAAGGTTCGCTCGTAACGCCCGATTCACTCCGTTTCGACTTCAGCCATTTCCAGAAAGTGACGCCTGAAGAACTTCGTCAAGTGGAGCAACTGGCTAATCAGATAGTGCGTATGGACTACCCGCTCGATGAGCATCGTCATATGCCTATCGCGGAAGCCAAAGCATTGGGTGCAATGGCCCTCTTCGGAGAGAAATATGGCGACGATGTGCGCGTGATTAAATACGGTCCTTCGGTGGAGCTCTGCGGTGGTTGCCACGTGAGCAGCACCGGCCGAATAGGCTCTATCCGCATCGTGATGGAGACCTCAATTGCTGCCGGCATTCGACGCATCGAAGCCGTTACGGCTACTGCTGCCGACAAGCTCTATTATGCGCAGCAAGACCTGCTCACCGATATGCGCGCACTCTTTAACAATGCTCCCGACCTGGCGGCTGCTATCCGCAAATCCATCGATGAAAACGCTGGACTGAAGAAGCAGATTGAGCAATACATGGAGGAGAAAGTGCTGCAATATCGCGATACGATCATTGCCAAAGCCGAAGACTTCAAGGATATGAAACTCGTGCGCCTCACCGGTGAAGCCGATGCGCAGATGATTCGCGATGTGATTCAGCATCTTCGTGGTAAGTTCGCTGATACGCGTTTCGCCGTCGTAGCAGCTACCGAACAAGATGGTAAGCCGCAGATTGCCGTTTTCTTAAGCCAACCGCTCGTTGAAGCTGGTAAACACGCCGGACAACTCATCAAGCAGGCCGCCAAGCATATTCAAGGTGGCGGTGGCGGTCAGCCTTGGATGGCTACTGCCGGTGGCCGAAACGTTGCCGGACTCGAAGCTGCTATGGAGGAGATTCTCAACCAACTCTGATGGGCGAGCACATCACCCTACCCTTTATGGTTTCAAATGAATCCCCAACCTATACTAACCACGGCTCAGTCAATACCTATAGGCGTTGGCTGAGCCCAAAAACACAACTGATATGACTGATTTTATCGAACTGGCTCGCAACCGCCGAAGCATCCGTAAATATACGGATCAGGTCGTTGAGCCCGAGAAAATAGAGAAACTGCTTCAAGCCGCACTGATGGCTCCTGCAGGCAAACGACTCAATCCTTGGGAGTTTGTGGTAGTAGAAGATCGCGCCATCTTGCGTCAGATGGCAGGATGCCGAACCTATGGTTCGCAGATGCTCGAAGGCAGTCCGCTGGGCATCGTGATATGTGCTGATGCATCCGTTTCTGACACGTGGAAATTCGATTGCGCCATAGCTGCAGAAAATATCCTGCTTGAAGCTGCCGACCTTGGTCTTGGCGCATGCTGGGTGCAAGTACTGGACCGCATGGTGAAAGATGATTCTGATGCGACGGCTGAGCAGATGGTGCGCTCTTTACTCGGCATTCCGGAGCACCTCAACGTGATTTGCATCATCTCTGTTGGTTACAAAAATGAGGAGCGTCAACCACGCGAACTCGAAAAACTTCAATACGACAAAGTTCATTATGGAAAATACTGAAAATACCCGTCCTACCGTTGATCGTCCGCAGCAGTTGCCTATTGTAGGCATCTCAGCCGGCGACCCAAACGGCATTGGTTATGAAATTATTATAAAAGGCTTGAGCCATCCGCATATCTTGGAAATCTGCCGTCCGGTTGTTTACGGCAACCTGAACGTGCTTCGTCAGCATCAGAAGACGCTTGGCGAAGACTGGCAGAAAGTACCATTTCAGGTAGTTCGCAGTGCCAAGGAAGCACAAACAGGAAAAGTAAGCGTAGTGACTTGCTACCCTGACAACTTCCCCATTCGAATCGGCAAATCTACAGCTGAGGGCGGAAGTGCTTCCTACGCTTCGCTTAAGCAGGCCTGCGATGACCTCGAAGCAGGTTTGGTGGATACGCTCGTTACCGCTCCTATCAACAAAGAGAATATCCAATCCGAGCATTTCAAATTCTCCGGCCACACAGAATACCTTACGAACCGCTTTGCAGAAGAAGGTAAAGACTCGCTGATGATGATGGTATCGGACCAGATGAAGATTGCATTGGTATGCAACCATGTCCCCATCGTCAAAGTACCATCGTTTATCAGCAACGAACGCATTCTCCGCAAGTTGCATACGCTTGAATCCACATTAGAGCAGGATTTTGCCGTACGCAAACCTCGTATTGCCGTTTTGGCCCTCAATCCGCATGCGGGCGACAATGGGTTGATTGGTCAAGAGGAGCAAACGATTATCGGTCCGGCTGTTCGTCAAGCTCGAGAGGAAGGTGTTCTTGCCTTTGGTCCCTACTCTGCTGATGGTTTCTTCGGAAGCGGCAAATATACGCAGTTTGATGCTATTCTGGCTATGTATCACGACCAAGGACTTATTCCGTTTAAGTCGCTTGATATGGATGGCGTGAATTACACTGCCGGATTGCATATCATCCGCACTTCACCCGACCATGGTACGGCTTATGACTTGGCCGGAAAAGATATGGCTTCATATGAATCGTTTGTACATGCACTCTGCATGTCGCTGGATTTGAAGCGCAGAAGAGCCGAATACCTCGAACTCACAGCCAACCCGCTCCCCATCAAAGAGCCTCAACCCGAAAAGCGCGAACATAGAGAGTTCAAGGGCTTTAACCCCGCTGAAGCCAGACGCGAACGCGAGGAACGCATTGCTGCAGAAAGAGCAGCAAGAGCTGAAACCAATGCCCAAAACGATTGATGTAAACATGCTGATCAAATAGTCCATTATATAAAAACCATAAAATAATTCCGTTATGAAAAAAACAAGTGTATGGCTCCTTTGTGCAATAGCGCTCCTGATGGTAGGATGCAAGGATAAAGGAGGACTGAAAGTGACCGCCACCGGCAGCATCTACGAGGTACTCGTAGTGATGGATAATCCCTATTGGGAGGGCGAAGCAGGCGAGATTGTAAGAGCTTCGCTGGAAGCCGACATGCCCTGTTTGCCACAAATGGAGAGCTATTTTACGGTGATGCAGACTCCTCTAAATGCGTTTGATGATGCGCTCAAGTCAGTAAGAAACATCCTCATTACAGAGGTCAATCCAGAGCGCTATACGCAAGCCCGATTGAATTATAAGACGGATATGTATGCGCATCCGCAGGCGGTTGCCGTAATTACGGCCCCCACGCGCGATGAACTTACCGCTTTCCTGCAAGAGAAAGCACCTGAGCTGCAAGAGTATTTCCTTCGTCAGGAGCTGCTTCGTCAGGCTAAGTTCTACCGCAGTTTTTGCAACCACGATGCCTCCGATTTGATTCAAAAGAAGTTCGGTATTGAAATTAAGGTACCATCTGATTATCAGCTCATTATGGAAGATGAAGACTTCGTATGGTGCTGCAACGATAACGGCCCCAAGCGTCGCGACCTCGTAATATGGAGTTATCCTTATACCGACCCCAATACCTTTACGGAAGCTTATCTATGCGCCAAGCGCGACTCGGTACTCAAGCGCATTGAGGGATACGTAGAGGGCAGCTATATGGGTACGGAATATAAGATATTTCCACCTCAGTTCCGCTCCATCAGCCTTAATAATGGCGGCTATTGCGGCGAACTCCGAGGCTTATGGCGAATGAAAGGTGGTGCGGCCATGGGTGGTCCGTTTGTAGAGCACGTGCGAGTGGATGAAATCAACCATCGCGTCATTACGGCCGAATCGTATATCTATGCGGCAGGACAAAAGAAGCGCAATACCTATCGTCAAGGCGAAGCTATCCTTTACACTATCAAGCTCCCGCAAGAAATCAATCAACTGAAGGAAATACCAGTAAAGGCAGAATAACGCATTTCGATAGAAGCACAACAACTTGAACAAACAAAAATAGAGGTTATCAACATCAGATAGCCTCTATTTTATATTTATTGATTTTACGATAAGTTGTAGGCGTGAGGCCTGTTATTTGAGCAAACGTTCGGCTGAATGTAGATGAACTGCTAAATCCCAAACCTATCGCCACTTCTGATAGTGGCTTATTCGTATCTACCAATTGCCTTTTGGCTTCTTCTATCCGCAACTCGGCAATCCAATTCCTAAACGAGATCCCATATACTGAATTGATGAACTTACTGAGATAGGTACGGTTAGTACCCACATACCTACTCAAATCCACAATTGTAATATCTTTTTGGCAATACAGTTTGTCATCTACCCACCGCTGAATCAAAACGCGAATGGATTCATCAGAATTGAAAGCCTGCATATTATTTTCTTCAGTATTCTCAGCTTCTGCTGATTCTGCTATTACCGTATGCACAGCTACATTACAGTAGCAATCATAAAACAGATAGCGCTCGTAAGAAACAAATGCATAGAATAGCACACCAGAAATCACTAAATTAAATATGGTTACCGCCCCTAATGGCAAAAAGAATACAATAGGAGCAAGCATTTGTATGAGTCCGAACAGCCAAGAACGCTGAGGCATCCAGCGCAAATACGACTCGTAATCTACAGAAAAATAATTTGACAGTCCATTGATGATGCGTTTATAATTATGAATGTATTCAATCATCATGGCTATACTTTGTACATAAAAGAGGAATGCCAACACATACGTAATAATCTGAAACGTTTTATACGGCAAAAAATGATATGAATAGCCGCAAATACCGATATAAATAACCGATATAAACGTTCCAATCCCCACTCGCTTGAGCGTCACCTTCTCCGGATGCGTAAGCGACATATCAGCATAGGCCAATAGCTGATTAAACACATACATGAAGCAAATGGTGATGGTAGCACCTGCAAAATTATCATATAAGCGGATATTTGAGCCATTATGTATCAATGCTAACACAAATAGCAGAAACATTGCCCCCGACATCCAATAGCGTGAATGCACATAATTATCCGTCACGAATGGACGATCCTTCAAATGGCCTCCTATGGCATAGCCAACACAGGTAAATAACGTGATAACAATCAATACCTGCAAAGAGTATTCATATAATGACGTAAACAAACTACTCATACAAAAAGAACTATTGAAAAAAGCGCATTATTCACCCAATCAGACACGCTAATGCATCGCTAACTATTAAGCAAAATAGCCGTGTTGCACGCAAATAACCCCGCTGTTTCTGTTCGCAAACGAGCCTTCCCAAGCGAACAAGGTATAAACTTATTCTGAAGAGCAAGTTCAATCTCTTCCGGCGAGAAATCACCTTCTGGCCCTATCATCACTATTACACTGTTAGCTCGATGAATCAATTGCCAAATTGCATTCTTCTGACTTGTAGGTTGATATGCAGCTTGAACCGATAGTCCATCGGTTTCTTCCTGGGTCATGCAATGGGCAATTAAGCGATCATCAGCTTGCGCTGAACCTACGAAATCTGCAAAGGCTGTAAGCGGATTCAGTTTTGGAAACGTGGCCTTTAGTGATTGCTTGGCGGCTGCTACCATTATCTTTCGCAACCGCTCTTCATTCAGCTTCTTCCGCTCAGAATGTCGGCAGAGCAAGGGTGTAATCTCATCCACTCCCATCTCTGTAGCTTTCTCTACCATCCATTCCAAACGATCCATGTTTTTGGTAGGCGCAATAGCTATATGTACATAACCTTCGTGAAGTGGCTCGGGGTGCTCTGTAGCAATAATCTCCACCTCGCAATGCTTGCGATGCGGATTCGTAATGCGCGCAACATACAGATGTCCTACCCCATCCGTGATACGTATTTCTTGACCAATGGTAGCGCGAAGGACTTGTACGCAATGCTGACTCTCCTCTTCGGAGAGCGTAAGCGTTTGCAATATATCAGGAGCGTAAAACATGAGTATGAAACCAAGGAAAGACAAAGAGTCAACAAGACGAAGAGTAGAATTAGAGTTCGGCTTCTTTCAGGCGCTCGGCATTTTCTGCCACTTGAAGTGCATCAATCACTCCCTGAATTTCGCCATCCATAAACGCATTTAAGTTATAGATGGTATAGCCAATCCGATGATCAGTAATGCGGCCTTGTGGATAGTTATAGGTGCGAATTTTAGCCGAACGGTCACCTGTTGATACCATCGTCTTACGTCGAGCAGCTATATCATCGATATACTTTTGATGCTCCTTATCGTAGATTTGCGTGCGTAAGCGCGAGAGCGCACGTTCCTTATTCTTGGGCTGATCGCGCGTTTCGGTACATTCAATCAGAATCTCCTGCACTTCGCCGGTATTCGGATTCTTCCAGTTATATCGAAGTCTTACGCCCGACTCCACCTTATTCACATTCTGCCCACCTGCACCACCACTTCGGAAGGTATCCCACTTGATTTCGCCTTCGTTGATCTGCACCTCAAATTCATCGGCCTCCGGCAAAACGGCTACCGTTGCAGCCGAAGTATGGATGCGACCTTGCGTTTCTGTAACCGGCACACGTTGTACACGATGCACGCCCGACTCATACTTAAGCGTACCATACACTTGCTCGCCCTGCACATTGAAAATGATTTCTTTATATCCACCGGCAGCCCCTTCAGAAAACGATGAAATCGTATATTTCCACCCTTTCATCTCGAAATATTTGGTGTACATTCTGAAAAGGTCGCCAGCAAAAATAGCGGCTTCATCGCCTCCAGTACCGCCTCTAATCTCCATCACTACATTCTTACTGTCTTCTTTATCTTGCGGCAATAAGAGCAGTTTGAGTTCTTCTTCGAGCTTGGGGATTTGCGGTTCAAGTTCATCAATCTCCATGCGAGCCATTTCGCGCAATTCCGCATCTTGCTCCGAATAGAGCAATTGCTTAGCTTCTTCCAAACTATGCAAAGCCTGCTTATATTTGGCAGCTTGTCCGAGTACTTTCTCCAAGTCGCGATAATCGCGATTAAGCCGCACATAGCGCGCCTGATCAGCAATTACAGCAGGATCGGTAATGAGCAACCCCACTTCGTGGAACTTAGCCTCAAGTCCTTCTATCTTGTCTAATATATTCATTCTTTTCTAAACGAATTACGTATGTACAGTTACCTGTATGGCTTTGGAATCAAATAATCAAGTGGATTAAACATACACCAATCCCCACTATCGGCTAAGCCGCACAGCGGGGATTGCATATTCAGATTAACTAAAACAAAGGATTGGGATATACGCCAGCTTCAGTAAGGGCAGCAATCTTATCTACCACCATCTGACGATCTTCAGCATAGGTTACGCCAAACCACTTGGCAGTAGTGTCAAGTACGCGGCAAGTAGCCTTTCCTGCTACAATCAAATCATTTACGAGCGTAGGAATATAAAACTCCGATTTGAGCTCTTGGCCACGCTCCTTAAGGAAGGTCTTGAATGCTTCCTCTACATAGCCGAAATATTCTGGAGTAAAGCCCCACATGTTCATTGATACAGGTGCATTCTCCGGCAAGGCATAATCTACACCATCAACCGTATAGAAAATACCATTTTCTTTGCGCTCGATAGACGTACGCTCTACTACGTTGGTCAGATTACCCTCAGCATCCGTTTCGCATACACCACGGCTAACCGAACCATATTCGCTCAACGTATTGCATACGCGATAACCTACCATGCAATATTGGTTTTGCTTTCCTGCCACTTCGTTGAGGAATTTAGCCAAAACCTCAAACGACTCCTTACCATAGAAATCGTCAGCATTGATTACTGCAAACGGCTCTTTGATCAGGTCCTTACCCATCAATACGGCATGGTTCGTACCCCAAGGTTTAGTACGCTCCGGATTGTAGGTATAACCTTCAGGAACATTTTCTATAGCTTGGAAACAAATCTCACAAGGCACTTTGCCTTCGTACTTAGCCAAGACTACACGCTTAAAATCGTCAGCAAAATCTTTGCGAATAACGAATACAATCTTACCGAATCCGGCACGAAGTGCATCGAAAACGGAATAATCCATAATGGTCTCCCCATTAGGGCCCAGACCATCAATCTGCTTGAGACCACCATAGCGGCTTCCCATACCAGCAGCGAGTACAAAAAGAGTTGGTTTCATCTGTCTAATAGTATAATGTATATAACAGAAAGTTATATTAATAATTATTTCTTCTCAACCGCTTTTTTGCCGAAGAGCAATTCTTCGCCTTCTTCTACGGTCACTTTGCCTTTTCTGCGCTTATGGCGAAGCCATAAACCATAGACTTCAGAGCAGTTACCTGCAGTGGTAAAGGCCAGAATATTATTTTCGCGCATGAACTGCATCAGCGAAGAGAACTCATCTTGCGTGAGCAAGGTTTGAATCTCTACCTGCTGTTGACCGCTATAGCCACCCTCCATGCGGTAGAGCGAGCAACCGCGAACCAAATCGTTTACAATATATGCGCGAATACGTTCATACTCAGGCGAAACGATACATACACGCTTTCTGCGGCTCAGTGATGCCATGAAATAATCTATCACAATACCATTGATCCACGTACCAATCAAGCCTATTACGACCATTCTAAAATCGTTGATTAAGAAAGCCGTGCAGCAAATGATTGCTCCACCGATCGATACAGACGTACCGATATCGAAATGGAAGAACTTATTAATGATCTTAGCCAAAATATCCAAACCACCGGTAGAAGCATTGATACTGAACTCGATAGCTTGCGAAGTACTCAAGAGGAGCACAAAGCACACAAGGTCAAACCACACATCACCCATTCCTATACCGGATGACATTACCGAATCACGCACCTGCTCCAATACTTCCCCCGACCTCGACAGCAAGTAGGGGTTGCCATTTGCATCGAGCACCTGTAGTCCAGCCTGAAGTTGCGAAAGAATATCCGGAGCGTCGATTACCTTATGCGTAAAGTTCGTATAAGGATAAATGCGGTCCAGAAATTGAGTAAGTGGACCAAGAATCATTGCGGTATATACAGTTTTGGCGCCAAACTCATTGCCTATCACTAAGAAAGCACAGATAAGCAGGAATGCATTGATACCCATTACCCAATACGAGAAGGTATCAGCTGTACCGCCAAAAATCGTGTTTAATACGATGCTCAAGCCCGATATCGTACCGATAATCAAGTGGCTCGGCATAAGAAAATAATATACGGCAGCAGCACCTATCGTAATACCAATTGTCATCACTACCAATTCGGTATAAAAACGCTTGGTATGAAGTGCGAACCAAAAACTGCCAATTATGTCTTTCCAATACTTTGCAGATAAATACTGCTGAATGTGTTCGTCCATGGTGTAAAACTAGCAGAAGGAAAATGAAAGAAATAATAAATAATTGGCGCCACCAAAAGCAGCGCCAATTAGATAGTTAGTTACTCAGCATATTTCTGAATATATTTATCAATATCCTGCGCTTCATTGCTCATAGGATAGTTGTTCTTGATTTGCTGGAAGAACTTTTGTGCTTTCTTGTTGTCACCATTCTCAATGCATACAATACCTGCCTTTTTCAACGCAATCGGTGCAACAAGTTTATTGCCCGACTTAGCAGCATCCTCAAATGCAGACAGCGCTTTCGGCAGTTCACCAAGCTCAACATACGCATTGCCTAACAGCAATTTGGTTGCTGGGTCGATAGTAAGATCATCAGCAGAGAATTTTTTCAGATAAGAAGCAGCTTCTTCATAATTACCCAATTTATACTCCGAGATACCTGCATAGAGCGCAGCCAACTTACCTTGCTGATAGTGAGAATACTTCTTTGCGATTTCTGCAAAACCAAGGCAATCGATATCATCGCCATTCAGCGCTTTCTCATAATTGCCTGATTCGAAATAAATAACTGCTTTTGCATTCTCGTTGCTGGCTTCAATGGCCTTGGGCTGAAGTACATACTTGTTGACAGCAATAATGCCGCAAATTACAATAAGAATACCGAGAATAGTCCAAGAAATCCAGGTAGCGTTTTTCTCAATCCATTCAGTAGCAGTGGAGCGAACAACTACTTCTTCCTGAAGTTCTTCTTGATTTACATTTTTTGCCATAATTTTATTTTGTTAATATTATTTCTTACACGCGCATGTGCCCTAAAACACATAATCGGGTGCAAAGATACTACTTTTTTTTGATATAAGGAAATTTCCGGCATTTTTTTTTCAAAAAAAGTGATTTCTGTTGCACAATCCATATATTATTCCTAACTTTGCAGCGGTTTAATAAAAAAAACCTGATATTGCTTCAGGAGCCCTGTTGTCAGAGACCGGAAAACTCAACAAATTTCACATTCCGAGACCTCTTGTCATCCAATGGCGTGCTGCTACTCAACGCCGTGACCTGATTCTTCAGTAGCGAAGAGGTAGGCAGATTACAAAGGATGCCAATGTTTTAAATCCTGTTTTCAGGAGTTTTCTCGCGACAGCACAGCAGGGCTCCTTTGTTTTTTTTCCTGTACCTCTACCCCTTTCCTATCGTTCCTCTCTTAGTACTTCCTTTTCTGCTCCTCCATATCCATTCCATTAATAAAAAAGCCCGCCATTGGCGAGCTTCTTATATTCCTAATCTGAATCCTAAAGTCATCACAACCTTGTGATTTATATCATTGGCAATCCCCATCGGAGCATTTTGATACTGATGCGCCCATATCGTAATTGCCCTTCGGCTAAATTGATAGGCTATTCCAGCCGTCAACCATCGGTTTCTATAGGTAAATCCTGCAGAGGCATAGTGTTTTGGCGAGAAAGCCTGCTGATCGGTATCGAGCCGTTGTGCATTTTCAGTCAATCGATTTACGCTCTCATTGCCCACATATCCTCCATACCATTGGGCGGCATATCCCGCATCCAGAAAACAAGATTGCGTGATGGCCCATTCAGCACCCACCTTAACCATGTGTTGCGCCTGCATCCCCATCTGATGGCGATAGGCAAAATCATATTCAGCCGAAAGCAGTCCGTGCGTTGCTATCTGCCATGCCGCTCCTGCAACCGCACGCCATGGCATCAAAATCGAGCCTTGCCAAGTCTGACGATAATTATCATTTCCGTAAGTTTTCCCTTCAATGTCAGCAAGAATGTCGCCTGTATGCTGAAGATTGACAGCTGTCATCGTAGGCGTTTGCAGCGCCAAGCCCAATCGGATCATGCTCAAGGGTCGCCATATCACGCCTGCTGATGCTCCTATTCCGATACCAGACGCGAACGTTCCGCTGCGAAGGCGATACGAATTACTTGATTCAAATTGTTCGCAATAAACCGTCTCCTTAGTATAAGATAACGAGCGTATGTACGCGCCCGCGCCTATATATACTCGATGGCTGATATTCATTCCCCAATTGAATTGGTAGTCATCTACTGAACCCGATTCTGAAATCTGCAATTGTGCGTTGACTCTTCCGGGTTCAAGCGTCCCCCACTGACGTCCGTTGCCTCCGACAATCGTATCTATTAACCAGCTGTCAAAACCCGCATAAGCAAGAAAACCAATACCATCCATATTGGCCAATTGATCTACAGTATATCCGTCTGCCATAGCCGCCATCAAATCAGTTTGTGAGGTTTCCAATCCTTGGGCTGAAATCGAATAATCACTGCCAAAATGCTTCCTTCGTTGAAACGAAAACATCAAATTATGCGCCACCACTCCACTCAGTTTTCCTCTGTTTAAGCTCAGGAGAATATCCACTCCCGGCACGCTGACTGTAGTTGTCTTCCCCATAGCGGAGCATACTGTCATACCAATTTCAGAATACCGAAAAACACCTAAAGCAGCCGGATTATCTTTTACAGCCGACATGTCGCCACCTATAGCCGCCATTGCTCCGCAAAGTCCTACATAGCGAGAAGAGCCGACGATTTCTTCGTCGGCCATCTGCTTCAGATCAAACCCATTGATTTGACCCATTATCATGCTGCTCATTATCAGCAGCCAACCTATAGAAAAGAAGCGGTTCATGGATGTATCGTTAACGTATCGGCAGGCATCGAGAGACTGTCAGAGGGCTCTACCGGCTCAAAAAGAAGAGGCTCCATGCTATTCTTATCATAATAAGGTTGCAGGTCGCCACTCGAAATCTGCCGCTCAGCAGCTGCTTGATCGGAGTAATAAATATCATCCACATATTCATCTGCTACCGACCAACAGGACAAAGCGATCAAGCAAGTAAAAAATATGAAACGTTTGGTTTTCATTCTTCTAATGAAATAGGCAATCCCCTGCGGATACGTTGCTCAAGCGAGGTCAACGTCTCCGTTTTGGCCACACCCGGAATCTCCTGAATCTGCGAATTGAGCAAGTGCATCAAATGCGCATCATCTCGGGCATATAGCTTAATCAACACAGAGAATCCACCAAGTGTAAATTGACTCTCCACTACTTCCGGTATCTTCTCCAATTCCGCAATTACGGAGTTATAAAGCGAACCTTTCTCAAGCGTAATCCCTACATATACACTCAGGTTAAAACCAAGCATTTTGGGGTTAACGAAAAAACCACTACCCGTAATCACACCTATATCATACATGCGTTGCACGCGCTGATGTACGGCAGCTCGACTCACACCACACTGATCCGCTACATCGCGAAAAGGAATACGCGCATTTTGCGTAATAATCTGAAGAATCTTTTTATCTAACTCATCGATTTTGTCCATAAATAAAAACAGTTGATTGGAAAATTTTTCAAAATGGTATGCAAAATTAGTAAAAAATATTCAAATACCCAACAAAATCATATAAAAAATACATTTTTTCTATCAAAACGTCAGAAATATCAATATTTTTTTGTAATTTTGCCGAATAAAATTGAAAATATTATTAAATATGCAATATCCTCAACTGCTTGATTACATCAGCGAGCACAGTTCCCCCCAACCCGCCTACCTCGATCAGATTGTTCATCGAACAGGCTTATACACCATCAATCCGCGCATGCTTTCAGGCCACGTACAAGGCCGTTTTTTGAGTTTTCTCAGCCACTTGATACGTCCGGTTCGCATACTTGAACTGGGCACTTTTGCCGGTTTCTCGGCTCTATGCCTTGCAGAAGGCTTACAGCCAGGTGGAAAGGTTGTTACAATCGAAAAGAATGATGAACTCGAAGATTTCATTCGAGAGAACCTGGCTCTTTCGCCCCTCGGCGAGCAAGTAGAGCTCCACATCGGTTCAACGCGTGATGTGCTCCCCACTCTGCCCGCCGAAGAGTTGTTTGATTTGGTGTTTATCGATGCAGATAAGCGCGAGTATGTGCATGATTATGAACTGCTGTTGCCGCTCGTAAGAAGCGGTGGCATCATCTTAGCCGACAACACCCTTTGGGATGGTCATATCATCGATCCCGCATATGATATGGATAAGCAGACCGTAGCGTTGCGTGCATTCAACGATTATATTCGTTGCGACAATCGTGTCAGTTGCCTGATATTACCGGTTCGCGACGGCCTCACTATCATTACCAAACACTAAATCCACTACCCTTTCGCGTTTCTGCTTATCCAAAGGACCAGATTGATAACTCACCTTGCGGAAGTCTATCCTGCTGAGGTCGATGCGTCGAATAGTGGCATCATACATGGTGCGATAGTAGATACACCGATGGCTGAGGTCGGTAGCTACGGTCCATTGAGTTGCCGAAGGCTGGTCAGGAACTGGCATACCTACGGTTGTCTGAAGGCCAATGGGAATATCAAAATTATTCAAAAGATGCAGGGCTTGATAAACGGTAGCTTGTGCATCTGCCAATTTAGGAGCGGTTGATTGAAACATAGCAGCTCTTACGAAACGCGATGGCGGAGTCATATCGCCTGGCAGCCCCATCATGCCACTTCCGCCACCAAATGCACGAAGCTTCAGCGACCCCAAAGATTGGGGAGGAGCACTACCTTGCTGCAAGTTCACATAGTTATTCAGATTCTTCAGATGCCATGGAAGGTCGGGCGAGTTGGTCAATACACCTAATGGATTGTCATAGAAATGCACTTCACCACCGGCTATCTCAATCACTACTTGACGACCATTAGGCTCAGTCACGCGCCAATGTACCGTGGAGCTACGCGGATCAATACTGATTACGTGAATCTGTTGCATTCCCGCCTCTACTTCGGCTATCGAAGAGCAGCAACTCAGCATCCAAGCTACCAATTGAAAATCGCTTATACTCTGATATTTCCACGCGCTATCGTAAGGTTCGTATTCTCCATAGGAAGGGAAATAAAATAAGCCAGCGGCAAGTCCTGCTTCATTGATACCATCCATCACGAACTCTGGTTGCTCTACAGCCAATCCCACATAGCCATATTTGGCGCGAAAAACGAGACCCTCTTGCTGTCCATCCGGAAGATACGACTGTTGCCTATACCCTTGAGGAACAATCACGTAATAACTATTGAGCGGTTCTCCCGCCCATTCTATCGTTCGAGCCGTTACCGTTTCGTTTTGGGCGCTACGGAGTGTAATACCCGTGCAACCCCATGATTGCATAGCGGAACACATTGCAGCAATCAATAATAAAGGGAAAATTGAGTTTTTCATTGTTGTAAAGTTTAAGTTTGAATAGTTAGGTTCAGGAGATTATCTCCATTTTCATTCTTACAAAAATCGTGCCTAAATTGATTGTTTGTTGTATAGGTGGGTTCTAAAAATTCGCTTTGTTAGATTTTGGATTTATTTTCGAGGAAAA
>CAMGMU010000028.1 GCA_946059305.1 uncultured Bacteroidales bacterium
TATGGATTGTAACGGTAGAGTCACAGCCATAAGCGGTAGTAACGGTATTGGTGTAAGTACCAGCCTTAGAGATGCCATCTGGGAAGGCAGCATCGGTGTAGGTATCACCTGCGCAGATGATGCGATGCTGTTCAACCGTGTAGCCCTCCGTTTCTGAGAACTCAATGAACGTACGAACGATGCTGTCGCAAGTGTTGACGCCAGCGAGCGTATCGGTCACTACGATATCATTGAAGTACTGCTTACCGCCGATAGTTACTGACGAACCCTTGCAAGCAAAGATGGTCGTATCACGACGAGATGCGGGGAGAACTTCGATATTGATTGTTACGAGACTATCGCATCCGTTGATGTCCTTCAAGAAGAGCGGCTTGATAGTGGAGGTCTTAGCCACGAACGGAACAACACCATTGCGATTATAAAGCTGCCCCTCGCAGATGGTATCGTAGATAACTACGTTCTCCGTCTGCAATACAGTAAGGTTAATCGTAACAATCGTATCCGCTGCACCATTCTCACCAGTTATGCGAACCGAACGAACGATGTTGGCATCCGTATATTCATCCGTAGTGATGGTGAAATAGGTATCGGAATAATCCTCGAGCGGACAGGTTACTGCATCATACGAATACGAAGCAATCTGACGAATCGAGAGGTTATCGAAATACGAAGAATTACCAAACTCAGAAACACCCTTGATGATGATATGACCGTTGCCAATCGCGGGGACGTCAAACCTATAGGTATACCATCCTTCTGTAGCAACAGAATCTACATTTACACCAGCTATTGTATTTTCACGCGGGATGAACGCCAAAAGCTGAGCATCATCAGTGAGCTGATCAGAAGTGGAAGCATAGATATGTAAACCTTCAGACGTCTTCAACACATTATAGTGATAACGACGTACATCAATCGACATTTCATACGCACTACCTGCCTCGAAGTTCATCTGCGGCAATACGAGGTGCGTAATGTTACCAGCACTTTGGTCGTTGAGCATCATCACCTTACCGGTAGCTCCATAAGACGTTCCTAAAACGACGTTGTAAAGATAGGTACTACTACCAGCTACATGTTCATTTACCCAACAAGAAGCATCGAAGTTGGTGGTAGGTCTTTCTTCGAAGTCTTCACTCCATGGCAGGGCAGCAATACCACAATTAACCGTGAAGCTGATAGGATCATTCCATTCACCATATTCACCAGCGCCACATTCTCTGCGAGCGCGAACGAAATAGGTGGAACCAGCCTCCAGACCGCTAACTGTAATTACAGAATCAACGGTAACGATGGTATCAACAACCGTTTTGAATCGAGCATCCTTAGCTATCTCTACCTTGGCCGAACCAGCCGAACCATTGTAGCTAAAGAATACATCTGCAGAATTGGGTGTAATATTGTCAACGCGCATGTTGGTTAGTAGAGCACAAGAAGCTGAAGTAGCTGTAACGGCGAGGTTATCGAAGTACGTAGCATTACCATAGCGGCTATGTCCTTCAATTACGATACGATACGTGCCATCGTTCGGGAGCGGGAAGCGATAGGTATATTCATCTGAAGCTTCTTCTGCCGGTACAAGACCATTGTCAGTTACCTCGTAGTTGCGAGAGATGAAACCAAGTTCCTGCTCTGTGCCCGTAATCATATTACGAAGAATAATGCTCAAGCCTTCCTCTTGAGAAGAAGTACCACTGGTATTACGCATTACGTCAATCTTGAAAGCATAGTTGTGCGTGGGTTCGAATTGCATAACTGGGATTTCAAGACGCGTTACCGTACCAGAACGCATATCCGGAAGTCGGAGATGATTCGAGCCATCACCATATCCAGTTGTTACAACACCAAACAGCAAGCCTGTACTTCCATTGCCGGTAGAAGGAGCTACAACATTGAAGTTATCGAAGCACGGTACATCAAAATCAGCACCTGATTCGTAGTCGTTGAAGTTCTCATACCACGGGAAGACGGTCAACGGATCACATTCCGTACGGAAGATTATCGGCTCCGTCCAGCGGCTGTCAGCACCATTGCTGCAGATTGCGCGTACCGCAATCTTGTAAACGGTATTCTGCAGCAAGCCCGTAAGAGCAGCAGTGGTATCCGTAATGGTAAGATGCGACATCGATGCGATATTTGCCCAATCAAACACATTCTCAGGAGCATATACAACCTCGTAAGTAGCAGTTACACCATCGTGGGTAATACCATTGCTCCAACTGCATCGTGCAGAATGAGCATCAATATCCGTAACTTCAACAGCCAACGGCGTCTTGCAGACAGCCTCCGTAATGAAGTGTGCACTTACCCAAGAGCTTTGCTCGGTTTCAGAGCAGAGACCGCGGAGATAGAGATAGTAATCTTCATCTACAGTAAGGTCGGTTAACTCAAGACGTACGTTGTAAACTGTATCCTTAGAAGCCGCAGCAAGCTGCTGATCGGTCATCGGAGTAGTACTCAATACCATCTCCCAAGAGAGTTCCGAAGAACCTGGCATCCAAGTAGCGGTTGCCGAAGTAGTGGTAACGTTAGAAATCTGCAGGTTGGTGAGTGCACGGCAAGCTTCAGGAGCGAATTCGATACGTACGTTCGGGCGAAGGGTACTACGTCCATTGGTAGTAACTGAAGACAAATCATCCGGGTCGATAACAGTGTTATCCCGATAGCAGTAAATCGTGCGCTCTTCAGGCTGTGCCGTACCATAGTTTTGCCATCCAGTAGAAGTAGAAGCACCACTTACACCATCCTGGTTAGACAGCATACCAACGATGATATTGCTTACGCCATCCCATACAAACGGTGAAGCCAACTCATAGGTCTGCCATCCGGCTGCATACGTACGGACTTCCGGACCATATACAGGCGTCAACGCAACGAAATCCACATTCGGGTCACTGCCAGTAAACGCCGTTTCCTGCGTCAAGCCCATGTAGATGGTCTGAATCTTGTTGTGAACAGAAGACGTACCACTGAACTGGAACGACAAACTAACAATCTGACCAGCATTATATCCGGCAGCTATAAGTTCGTCAGCGGTATAGATATGCTGCGTATATGAGTTACCATACGAAGTAAAGATCAGATAAGCATTCACAATACCATTACCTAATTGCACTTCGTTTCCCGGAATAGCCGTAGTGCGGAACGCAAGGGTATCTACAGCGGAGGTATCCGTAGTAGAGCAGATAGCACGTACATACGCTACGTAGTCCGTTTCAGCGGTGAGGCCGAAGAAGACAGCGCTCGGTATAGATACTACCTGAGCATTGTTCATACCTACAATACCAACCTCCCAAGCAGTCTCTTCGCCAAATGCGTCAGATTCCCAATCGAGAGCAATCATATTGAAGCTTACAGATCCAGTAAGGTTCACTACACTCGGGCAAGTAGGCTTCGTAGAGAATGCCACGTGCTTAAACGAAGAGTGCGTTGCACCACATACGGTAGTTACATATACGTGATACTCCTGATCATAGAGCAGGTTCGTCAGGCTGAGCGTGGTGCCCGTAACCGTCTGAAGCTGAGCGGCAGCAACCGCTGCGGAATCAAGAGCGGTAGGAGATACGATATATGCACACGTAGGATTCTCGTCGTCGGAATATGCCGTCCAAGTAATATCTGCTGCCGTCTTAGCCGTGAGGGTAGCTTGCAGGTTCTCTACCGGCATGCAATTAGCATTGGTAGTGAAGGTCTGCATGAACCACTGGCTGGAGCCTTCGTTATGACCATAAGCCTGGCAATTAACGCGAATGTAAGCATAATACGTGGTAGCTTCGTCCAGACCAGTAAACATTACGAAGAGCGAATCCGGACTGATACCGGTATATTGCGGAACAAACGAATCAACCGACAAGGTATCTACTGTAGCAAGGAATACATCATACGAACTTGCGTAATCAGCCTCCGATGCGGTCCATGAGAGACGAGCCTCCGATACGCCACTACCAAGCAGCTGAACAGATGCATCCGTTACAGCCGGACAAGTTTCTCCAAGCGTGCAGGTAATGAACTTGATATTCGGACGGACTGCAGAACGATTCGAACTACCTGCAGGAGAGGTCGCATCAATAGGAGTTCCATCACGATAGTAATATATCGAAGGATAGCTACCAGAAATGCTGGTACCATGCGATGACCATCCTGAAGAAGTAGTAGTACCGGAAAGGCCAGACTGGTTGGTAAGCACACCGATTACGATATTGCTTACGCCATCCCATTCAAAGTTCTCTGTGAAGTTATAGGTCTTCCAAGTGGCCGTACAAGTCTCCACTGAAGGACCATAAACCAACTGCATGTTACCAATGGCAGTCGCACTTACAAATGAGCTGGCGGTAGTAGTACCGATATAAACAGACTGAACCTTATCATACGATGAAGTACCGTTATATCGGAATGCAACACCTGCAATTTGGCCGGCTTGGAAGCCCATTTCATGGAGTTCACTTGCCGTATAGATATGCTGCGAGTAGGTATTACCCCAAGATGTAAATACCAAATTGGAAGTAGCAGTACCGGTACCAATCTGCAACTCTTCGCCACAAACGAGGAGCAGAGAAGTAGTAGCTTGGGCGCTTACCCACTTACCAAAGCCAGCTCCGATAGCGCAACCCGTACGAACATATACGTAATGAGTAGTACCTCTATCAAGCCCTACTGCATGATACATATTCGTATCCGTAACAACAATAGGCTGAGCGGCTGCCAATTCGGCTTCCGTAAGCTCAGTGGTAGAAATCACCACTTCATACGTACGGCAGGTATCCGATTCAGCTTGCATCCAAGTGATATCCATCTCCGAACGGCCTACATTGGTAATCTGTACGGCATCAAGCGTCTCATTATCCGGAGCTACCTCTAAGAGGATATTATCTACGCCGAGGTAATAATTAGTCTTACCAACGCCCATGTAACGGAGCGCAACGCGTGCATTGGCTGCCGAATCAGCAATCGTGCGATAATCTACCTTAATATGCTGCCATTCGGTAGAGCGCGTAATCTCGGTTACGGCTACGAAGCTTGCCGTATCGGTAGCATCCATTAGATAACCGGCAAAGAGCTTACCACTGCTGGTTGCGCTCTCAAACTTGCAGTCGAATTGCAGACGGAGCAAGTTGGTAGCAACGTTCACCTCCGGCAGAATAGCATATACAGAAGTCGAATCATCTGACTTGAAGAAGAGCGACTGATCACCATCCTTTACGTAAGCACCGGTGTTGTCTACATACATATACGGATATGTACCATTGTTGGCATTCAGCATATCCCAGCAGAGCGGAGCGGCTGAAGTTTGGTTACCAAGCTGAAGCGTCTCAAAGTCTTGCGTATAAGGCAAGCTGAGCACTTCGCATCCGGTATAATCTACAGCAGGTGCAGACCATTCGGAAGTATCCGTAGCAGAACAGAGGATACGTGCACGAACAAAGTAACGAGTAGCTGGATCCAAATTGCCAAAGACGCAGGTAGAGTCTGCTACATACTGCGTAGCCAATACCGTTGCAAAATCTGCGTCTTCAGAAATCTGCGCTTCCATGTTATTGCCCACCTTGTAGTTCCATGCTGCATATACAGAATCCGGAGTGGTGCTCAGAATATATACATTAGGAGCAAGGCAGTTGGTGTCAATACCTTCTACGTGAATATCATCAATACCAAGATAAAAGTTGTTAGAAGGTCCATCGCCATACTTGAATGCTAAACGTGCATTAGCATTAGCAGCCGAGATGGTGGTATAGTCCACTTCAAGATCCTGCCATGCAGTAGTGCGATTAACAGTAAGCAAGTTTACGAACGATGATTCATCGGAAATATCGGTCATATAACCTACATAGAGGATACCACTGGAGGTGCTCTCAAACTTACAGCTGAAGCTCATCCTCAAACTATGCGTAGGAGCATCAAACTCCGGAAGAATCATATATGCATCAGTCGAGCTTGAAGACCTAAAGTACAGCGATTGCGAACCGGTCTTTACATAACTGGTACTGTTGTTGACATATGCATACGGATAGCTTCCTTGGTTTACGTTAAGTGAGTTCCAGCAAATCGGATCAGCCGCAGTTTGATTGCCGAGCGGCATATTCTCGAAGCTCTCATCATACGGGAGGGAAATGGGAGCACAAGCTGTATATTCAGATACCGGATCTGACCATCTTGAGGTTGTGCCAACTCCACAAACGTTGCGTACGCGAACATAATATTGCGTAGCCGGATTCAAATTGCCAAATACGGCTACTGAATCTTGAGTCAGGATGGAGTCGAGTACAGTAATGAAGGTCTCCGACGCAGAAATTTGCACCTGCGTAGTCTGACCCGCCTCATACGTAAATCCTACAGCAAGGCTATCAGTCGTCGTAGAAAGCACAACCGGAGTCGGAACCTCACAATTCGGATTAACCTCCTCAATTCGAATATTATCCAAGTTGGCATATACGGCTGACGAACCTGCAGTGGAATCCACACCATTGTAGAAGAGGATACGTACAGACTGACCTGCCAACGATGTAAGGTCGTACTCGAAATGCGTTGCAGTAGCCGGAACCTGAGCAATCACACTGTCTTTCCATAACCATGTAGAATCCATCATCCATGACGTACCATTGTTGGTCGTGATTGCCATTGCAAAGGTGTGTCCATTGAACGCGGATGCAGCAGGTGCCGTAGTACTGGTAGAAGAAGTAGTGAAGGCCAAATCAAACGACAAGATAATATTATTACCTGCCTCAGGAGCCACTAATGTCACTTGCGGAGTAATGAGCGAGTAGTTATACAAGGTCTTACTACCAGAGTAGCTGTCAGTATAAACATACGCATTTGCGTAAACATGTCCGTCCATACCCGCACCTGCAGAAGCCGTGCGATTCCATCCGCTGGTAGTCGTAGAGACTTGACCGGTAAAGATATCGCCCGTCCAGCGTACCCAATCAGGCGTCCATGCGGTTGATTTAAATCTCTCTACGAACGGAATGGCAGCTCTGGTAAAGAAGGAAGCACGAATACTCCACTTGGTAGAGTCGCAGGCTCTGCGTACGCGAGCATAATAGGTAGTATAAGGAGCCAATCCGCTTATGGTTGCAACGGTGTCTGCCGTTACATTAACGGTAGCAACAACGTCCGAGAAGCCATTGTCAGTAGCAACTTCCACTACATGGTCAACCATCTCGCTGGTCCAATGCATATATGCAGAAGCATAATCTACAGAGTCAACAACAAGACCCGTAGGAGCCGGACACGTTTCGGCTACGCGAACTGCCAGGTTATCAAACGAGGTAGCTGCACCATAGCGAGAGTGACCATAAATAGAGATATTGATATTGCCGCTATACGGAATGCGGAATGCATACGTGTACCAGCCTTCTTCAGGAACGGCCGGCACATTCAGACCGGTTGCTGAATACACGCGAGGAACAAAGCCAATCGTATCTACGCCTTGATCGGATTCGCATACAATCATCAAGCCTTCTTCATTATAGGAACTATAACTGCTGTTGCGATATACATCAATGCAGAAATCATAATCACCCTCTTCCGGCAGACTCATATACGGGAGTCCCAAACGGGTAACCGTACCAGAGGACATATCCGGCAATTTGAGATGCCTGGTAGTATTGCCTGCTCCAATAGAGTCAATCTTAAAGAGCTGCGATCCAGAACCTGCAATGTGCTCGTTGATCCAGCAGTCCCCATCCCATTCGGTTCCCAAGTTTGCACTACCGCTGAAGTCTTCTACCCATGGGAAAGACGTAATCGGATCGCATTCGGTATGGAACTGCGTAGCGCTCGACCATACAGAGGTATCACCCGCACCGCATATTGCGCGTACGTACGCATAATATAAGGTGTTGGCTGCCAATACGGTGATGGAGTCACGCGAACCAGTAACAATCTGACGATACGTAAAGTTCGGAATATCATTGAAGTTACGTACAAACGTATCGGTTACTGCCACCTCAAAGGTGGTAGCATCCTTAGAGCTCCAATCCAGAATTACGGTATTGTTCGTTACGGTCAGAGCCTCCAAATCAATCACCTGATGGCAACCAATAACCGGCTCGATGCGTACATTATCTACAATAGCTATAGCCGACTTATCAGCCGGTGCCGATACGCGGAATACGATATACTTGCCATAGTCACCCATGTAGTCGCCAATATAGTTATCGAAGCCGATAGCATAGGTCTTCATATGGGCGCTATCCTCAGCATATACCAAGTTGATGGTATCCGTAATTTCCAGCGTAGAGAAATCCTGCGGATCAGTTAGAATACCTACATAAAGCTGACGCGCAGCAGTGGTATCGTTAGGTGCTACAGTGGTAGCCGCATCAAATACAACCTGATACTTGTTAATCGAATCTATCCGCAGCTCCGGAAGCATCGCGTAGTAGTTGTTACCATAGCTGTAGGATGACGTATTCTTGTACTTATTGAAATAGAGTACATCGCCAAATGCAGTCAGATAGCGATGTTCAGGTTCCGTAAGACTCGTATTACCTACACCTGCAGTATCCTGAACGCCAAGTTTCCAGCAATCAATTGACGAAGTTGCAGGCGTAAAGGTCTCCGTAGCGAAATGCTCAATGGTATACGCATCGCAGTCGGTACGGAAGATAGCACGGAGCGTATCAGTAGGCGCACACGTCTGATAACCAATCACCTGATAGAGCGTGTTAGACTGCAAGCCAGTGAGCTGAAGCGGACTGGTTGTAACGTTGCCCACAAAGACAGGCGTGGTATCACCTGCGGCTGTCACCTTGAGATAAACCTCCTGCGTACCTACAGCACTCCAGAGAATCTCACCAGAACTTGTACCGGTTTCATTAGCATTGAGCGAAGTCATACCTTGGCAGCTCGCATCAATCGCACCAATGGCGATTTCAGAAATACGCAAGTCGTTGTCGCCTCCTGCTACGGTAGACTCTCCGTAGAAGGCTACGCGAATCGTTTGACCATTGTAATTTGAGAGCGGAAGAGTAATCTTCGTACCCTCATGCGAGATATTATCCAGCAAACCGCGGTTGCCCGTACCATCGTTGGCCCAAATGAAGGCATCATTCTGATTCCAGGTCTTACCACCATCGGTAGAAATCAATACCGCAAACTTATCATCGGTAGAAGTAGCTATCGGGGCGGTAGCGGCACCTGCAGAACGAGAATACTTCGTCCATGCAGCCTTAAAGGTAAGCGCTGCTGCTTCATTAGGCTCCAAATCGAGGCAGACGTCAGGAGAAATCAACCAATACTTACAAGAGGTAGCATATATATTCACTACCATGTGCGGATTCTGCATACCATTAACGATGACGTTGTTATTGTTGGCCCAACCGCTGGAAGTAGAGGTCAGAGCCGAATCACCACGAACAAAGACATCGCTGAGCAGACCAACAGCACGCGTCCAACCTGTAGGAACATTTCCGGCAGGAATTACCGCATTGTAAGGAACACCTACCTGCGTCTTAAACGAATAGAAGTCTTCTGCAGGAAGGGTATCCGTACCGCAAATTGCCTGAACCGAATAATAATACATAGTCTCCGGATTAAGCCCGGTAATGTGCATACTATCCGTAACAGCACCGGCAGCTGAAGTATGAGAGAATACGGTATCAACCTGCGTATGCGCTGCATCATTATAGAGCGTAATCATGAAATTAGTTACACCATTCGTAGTCCATCTAAGGATAGCCGAAGTAGCCAATGCAGTTGCGCTCACATACGTAGCATCAAAGCATGTAGAAAGCGCCTGAATACGGATATTATCAATGCAGTTATGGCTGCCATAGACGCTACTCGGTGTAGCAGGACTGAGCGCACGAATAGCCAGGAAATGACCATTACCAGTATAGGAAGAAAGGTCCTGACGCATCTTACCAAAGTTACCAGCAGGTGCATCAAAGCGACCCAACTCCGTAAACGTAGAAAGATCATACGGGTCGGTCATTACACCAACGGCTACGCGGCCGGCACCTTCAAACGAACTTGCAGAACCTGCCGAAAGGCGGAACATAATTTCCAGACCATTGAAATCATTCAAATACGGGAATACTACGTAGTTGTCAATACCATTAAGCTTCAAATACGGGCCATCGAACACAGGCGCTCCGCTGGAAGCAGTAGGATAGTTATCATATTGTCCGACAGGGCTGACAAGATTTACGTAACCCTTGGTAGCAGTAGTATAATGCGACTCGTTGATCAGTTCTTTTACTTGGAACGTAGGACCTTCATCCGAAGCAAACGTGAACGACATTGGAGTAACGCCCGATACCGGTACGTGGAGCGAAAGCGGCATTGACCATTCAGAAGCCACGCCATTCTTCACGCCTTGTACGTAAACCAATACGTTCTTACCGGCAATCATAGCCTCTGAAAGCTGTACCTGATAATTGGCAGCTGTCAGACCGGTTTGATTAACGATGCAGAGCGAATCCGCAATCTGCGAAGCATCGCGGTTATACGTAGGCGCTATACGCAGGTTCCAAGAGTCTGCACCATTGAGCTGCGGAACAACGGTAAAGCCGGTAGGCAATACGTTGAGTGCGCGCACGTTGGTAGGAGTAGGAGAGCTGACCTGACGAACGCGGAAATTATCTACGAAGAACACGTTCTGCTTATTGGACATGGATGCAAGGCAAATGTACTTGCCCGTACCAGTATAGCCAACCAGTGAAACGCGGAAATGCTTAAACTGATATACATTATCAAGGCGAACGGTCTCGATAATCTGAAGCGTACCGATATCATTCGGGTCGGTCATTACGCCTACAGCCAATTCTGAAGCATAATCTTTATTTCCACCATTGCTGAAATACGAATAAGAAGTACCCCAGAAATCGATTTCATAATCTGCTAAATTGCCATTGAGTTCGGGAGTAGCAGCATACACTATACTATCAGCCGGAATGGCTGCGATAGAAGTGGAGGCTGCACCTACGAATGCGAGATAACAAGTGGAATCAATAGAATAATTCTGCTTATAGGCACTTGAAGTCCCTTTATAAACATACGGTACAGCAGCCGATTTCATACCCGCAAACGTCCAACCTGCGGGCTTACCAAACGAGGTATTGGAAGCCCAAGCCTCGCTGGTCTCAAACGTTTGCACATACGGCAGGTCAGCGAGCATTGTGGTCGTAAACGTAGCCGAAACCCAATTGGTGAAGCCCGTCTCGTTGTCAGCACAGTCCGTACGTACGTACACGTAATACTGCTGATACGAGTTAAGACCACTGATTGTTACATCATATTCATCGGTAGTCACTGTAAAGACAACCGTAGAACGATCGAGCGTGCTCCAATCCGTCACAGGAGCGGAGGTTACCACAATCTCAAAGTTCTCATATGCACCATTACAGCCACTTGAGATGATAGCACTGTGAGATGATACGGCAATGTTTTGGATATACGCATCCTGACATTGCGTAGAAGAGAAGATGCTGATATCATCCAGCACAATGCCCAGACCAGCATGGTCAGTAGCCTCAAATGCCAACTGATACGCACTTGCCTGTGAATAACTTGAAGGGAGCGTAATCACTTCAGTCGTCCAGCCCGGAATAGGCGAGCTGTATTCTTCGAGCAACTGCCAAGGAGCAGTAGCGTTCACGCGATAATAAACGCGGAGCGTGTCGAAGAAACCAGCACGAGCAGCTTGCGCGTGAGAGAACACAAGTTGCGGCTGATACGCCTGAGTGAGATTAATTGCCGGCGTGATGAGCTTCGTTACGAAGCCTTCCACCTGACCCGACAGACTACGGATAGCAGCACGACAACTGCCACTCTTGGCGCCAGAAGGTTGCGAAAGCGTTTCGCCATTTGCACCTTCTACCAGCCAATTCACCGTACCCTGTACGTTGTCTTGGGTCCATCCTGCCGGAATTGCTCCATTCTCAAATCCTTCCGGCCCCAGATGATACGGTATGGCCGAGAAAGTTGGCAGCACAGCCAATAGCATAACTGCCAAAAGTGAGAGGATAGATTTTCTCATGTCAGTGTAAAATTTAGTGAATAAATATGGTTATTTGTGTAGAAAAATTTTCCTTTTATCCTACGCATACGCACACAATGAGGCCTATGATTGGATTTGCAAAGTTACGATTTTTTTTTGATTCTCACAAATTATTTATTCAAAAAGAAAGAAAAAACGTAAAAAAACGTGCAATCTGATAGATTTTTTTAAAATTTACTAATCTTTTGCATAAAAATTCAGTCAAAAAACAATTCCTTTATCTTGCAATAAAAGAGCTTTAGAGGCAGTTGCAGTCAGACGTTCGATGAGAAGAGCGATATCGTTTTTTCTCTACATGCCATGCAAAGCGGAGTCTTATTCCTACTGAAAGTTGGGAGATTGCACATAATGAACTATGGTCAAGATACCGGCTATTGAGTACCGAATTAAAATGAAGCAAATCGTCGAGTTGATCTTGATTATCGGGTATGAGAATCAGCCCAGCGGCATTCCGCCGATTCTCCAATGCGCTGTAATCAACGGGGTCGAAGTTGTGCGTTTCTGTACGAAAAAGGGGCATTCCCCATTCGGCATAAGCGCCAATACGCAATTCAGCCGGCACGGCTCCGCTGCCGAGCATGTGTTTCCAGCCCGTTTCGAACACTGGCGACAATCTGAAACGCATGGGACGGGTATTGGCAGGCGATTGGTTTCCCCAAGTAAATGGTTCACAAGGAATACGCTTCAGAGCATGCAACGGATAATTGCCATCAGCAGCCCATGGGTCCACTACATCTACCCAATCCTCCTGTCCAAAGATATCGCAATATTGCTTGCAGGTAGAAAATGCCACATGCGTTCGGTAGTCAGCACTTACTATCGCAGATAGTTTTAGTCCTCCGAGCATATACCAGTCCGGCATCAATTCGCCTCCGGTATATAGCATCAAACCAACGCTCCATTGGTGCTGTATCTCCTCAAACGTATCATAGATATAATGATATCGCACTTCAGCACCACCGGGGAGCTTATCGGCATAGCCGATTCGTACGGCATCGTAATCCATCACCTGCAAGCGCGTGAATGCATAGTCCAATTGGCAGGTTATGCCACCGAACATGCGCCCGCGTTCCATCTCATACCCCAGTCCAATGTGGCCGCCCAATCCGGGCATATCCTTCACCTGTAATTCGCTGAATACCGGCGTAGTCAGCATATTACACTCGGCTATGCCAACCTCCAGCAGCGGGCGGTGAGATACATTCCCATTCTTTCCTCTTGCTTGTACAACCACAGCAAGGAGCAAGAGACTCCATCCTATCCATATCCGCTTCATGCTGCTACCTGACGATTACGCGTAATATTTGATTTTCTGCCTTCAACAGATAGATACCTGGTTGGGGCGCGGTAATCAGCAGGTTGCCCTCGGCGTTGCTGATGGCATATACCAATCTGCCGGCTGCATCATATAATCTTCCTTCCATAGCCTCCAGCAGCAAGGACTCGCCCTGCTGAAGCAGTATGCACTGACAACTGCGGCTCAGCACAAGTTTATCCGGATTGCCATCTACATTCGTAAACACCGGCCTGACCCAACGAATCGGACAAGTAGAAACGACCACCCCATTTGAGTCTGTAATCTCGCAGTAAAACTCGGTACCATCAGCAGCATTACCAACGCATAGTTGGCTACCGTTTTGGCCCACAATAGGCTTACCATCCTGATACCACTGAAACGCACATTCTGAAAAATCATAGCCGCCATTATTCGCTTGATTCAGCAGGAAAATATAGGATCCGCGCTGCACCGAAGTGATGGAAGGATAGCTCAATTTCAATACTACCGTCTGCTCCTCCGGTTCGCCACATACCACCTCTGAGCTGTAAGGCTTGAGCGTAAAGGCATACTCTCCTGCTTGCAGCAAATCATCGGATTGAGGCGACTGCGATAAGGGTATCGTCCAAGGCAGCGGATCGCCATCATGCCAGGTATAACAATTGCTGAATCCCGCATACTGAGCTTTCTGTCCGGCCAATAACGTAATGGAATCGCAACTACCTTTCTCTATCGAAAAGGGCACCACCCAATTGCCATCAGCGCACGCCTTGCATACCGAATCCGCCGCCACCGTAAGCTGAGGCGTCAGGTCTGGCTGGGGGTCTGCTTCGAGCGTGATAGAACATCCGGTATTGGACTGAATATCCACGCAATAGACGGCTGTATCGCCAGCTTGCAGGTCCAACACATGCTCCGTACTGACCGTAGCCTCCGGTGTATATTTCCTGTACCAACGATAAGCAAACCCTTCCGGAGCCTCAAAATGCGTAGAAGGCATGCCGCAATCAATGCCATAGAAAGCAGCACGATTGCAGTGGATAGTGAAATAGGCATACGCAAAATGCTCCTTGAGAGAGCAGTTGGTGGTTATCAGGCGAATACGGAGCGGTTCACCCACATGCTCATGCAGCGAAAAGAACACCGTAGTCCACTCTTTCCATACAATCATCAACGGCTTATGCGTGTAGGGGTCGATATATTGATTGGTATGCCATCCGGCAGCGAGCTCTCCGGGAGCGGATGATTGCGGACGGAAATCAGCGAAGAAACAAGGCTCATTGCCCAGCGGATTGCCCGTTGCATCCAATACTTGAAGCATAAAATGAGGCAGCTGATTCTCTTCGTGTCCGCTCTTAGGGGTATCAAACACTACCGCGTAGCGCAATATCAGCATATCGCCATCTTCGAGCGTAGGAGTATAGGCATACTCGATGGCCCCACCCAAGTCGCCATCTACCCATGTGCCCAATCGCATCGAAAGCAGTTCGCCAGAAGGCACCGTATGCAGTTTGCCTCCGGTGCGCGGATCCGTTTCGCGCACATCCGTATGCACCGTATGCCTTGACGTCTCGTCAGAAGGTCCGTTATCCACCACCCCACGCCGAGCCATCGGATAATCCACCGTACCGCTATAGCACGTACACACAGCAGTATTGGTAAGATTGGTAAAATCGATGCAGCTTGTCCACCGATTTCCCACCTCAGCTGCAAGAATCAACGGCCACCATGCCAGTAGCATAGCAGCCGTCAGAATTACTATGTTTTTTAATGTCTTTATACGTCAAAAAAACACGTTTTTTAGAAGATATCTTCTTCTGCCTCTTCCTCGTTCAATACGGTTACCTCTACGCGGCGGTTGTTCTGACGACCGGCTTCAGTTGCATTCGTATCAATCGGTTCGAGTTCACCCTTACCATCCGTCTCCATGCGGTCGGCATCGATGCCTCGCTTAATCATCTCGTTCTTCAGACTTTCGCTTCGGCCTTCAGAGAGCTTCTGGTTGTGCTCTTCAGAACCTTGCGAGTCGGTATGACCGGTAATCAATACGCGAATCTTCGGGTTGTCTTTCAAGAAATTATAGAGCGTAAGAATATCTTCTTCTGACATCGGCAGAATATCAGTCTTATCCGTAGCGAAGTACATATGCTTAAGTATCAACTTATGACGTACACGGATAATAGGACGCAAGTAATAATTCACGTTCTGATCGTAGAGGTCAGAGAGCGCGAGGGTATCAGAGTGGTAACCCGGAGCGCTAACCACAACGTCGTAGGTGTTGCCATACTTGAGGCTCAATTCCAAACTCGTTTGCTCAGCCGTAGTACTTCCTGAACGTTTATCATCCGACTCATGCGCAATCAGCGTAATCGATGCCGGAATCAACGCCTCGGTATTGGCATCGTGGATATAGAATACGTTCTTCGGTACCGGAATAAGAGCGAAGTGGATGGTATCCTTCAAGTCTTGCTGGTGATCAAACGTGATCGTATCACTCTCCAAATAGCCTGGAGCGGTAGCCGAGAACTTATACATACCTCTATACAGACGCGGAGCCAACTTACCATCACGCTTCATAGCTTTCTGCTGCGGACGCTTGCGACCTTGCTGATGAACAGCTACACGAGCAATCGACTTAGTAGGTTGATTATCCGTAAAGGCATCCGTAACCCAGAAGAGAAGACGCGGATTCGGAATCTTAGGTTTATTGAGCTGAAGCAATGCCGTAAACTTCACGCCCACGAGCAAACTGTTGACGCGTGCATTGAACCCACCCGCTCCACGCGCAATCTGCGATTTATGCATGGAAGTAGTGAAGAACTTTTCTACGGCATAGCCGCCTTCATCTACGCCCGGCACAAACGTGAGCATATCCGTAGTCGTCTGATTGGCTTTCGAAAGCGACATGGCATACATATTAGGAATACCATAATCTATGAACGCAGCCGCGCGCATGTGTAAAGGATACTTCTTCTTCATGTTCTCCTTCTGCCAGGTTGCCGACATAAACTCATTGATATTTACGCCGAACTCTGCGCTTACAGTAGCATCCAATCCGAAGTTGTTCTTCCCTTTGAACGTAGGCTTAACGCCATCCACCTGCTGATAGAGCGGGTGCTTACCTAACTGCTCTTTCTGCAGGAAATGCGAGTACAATTCATACCAATCTTCTACAGCCATTTCGTCGGTTACAGAACTCGTTATCTTGGCGCGCTGATGGTAATGACCAAAAATAGAATAGCCCACCTTACCACCTGCAAGGAAATAGAACTTCTCAAAGTTCGCACCAAACATAATCGGCAACATAATCTGACCTACCACGTTCGTCTCGTGATATCTTTGAATATCGAAGTGCTGAACCATGGAGGAATATTCGGGATGAGTATAGTCAATCATGCTAAACTTCTCGCCGTTTGCATCGAGCATGTGGAAATTATCACGAGAAGACAGCACTCGGAACTCAGGACCAACGGAGAAAATGAACTTCTTATGATGCAGTTCATACCCTACTCCAATCATACCGCCGCCTCCACCAAGGAACTGGGGCTTATACGTACCACTCGTTAGATCATACGTAAAACCGAGGTTATCGCTCTTCGCGTAATTATTCAACAGGCCGGAATAACCAGCACCACCCCAGAAACTTACGAAATGGATGTCTTGGCTGTATTTACGGCGATCTGACATTTTTTTCTTGGCAGCCATTGCGCTCATGCTACCGCTTACCAAGATTGCAACCAAAATACTATAATAGAAATATTTTTTCATAATCTAATCGTATTTGCGTGGATTATTCAGAAACTGAGATTCTTACTTGCTGTGCATATTCAGCAAACTGAAAGTTCAATATATATATGCCAGCACTATATGGTGACATCACGTAATTGTCACCAGCTTCAATAGCTACAGAGCCCATCAGCACACCCATCGTATTATATACGAGAAGCGTACAAGCTTCGGGAGCATCCACGTGAATCATTTGTCCGGCTGCAGTACGAGTAGGACTAACGCTTACACCACGCGTCTGCGCAGCAGGAATATACGGACAAGTCTCATCATAGGTGCTGTCTTCCAACATCACAGCGCAAGTATAGTGCGCTCCTACGGTCAGACCACCTTGCTCATAGTAATACGACTTTGTAGCACCTTCAATATCTACCCCATCTTTCTTCCATTGATACGAGAGGAACTTCAGGGTACGACCGCCATTCATACGCGGATCCTGATTAGCTTCATTCTTTATAGACAAGACATCATTCCAGCGCTGGAAAATTAAGTCACGCAAACAGGGGGCCAATAAATCAAACGTTGTAGTAGAGTCACAACCTATTTCATTGTAGAACGTTACCTCATAAAGCCCCGCATTCAAACCCATAATAATACTTTCGGTCTGCTTTTCTCCACCATTAATGGTATAATACGACCAACCACTTCCTTTAAACTCAACGGTTGATTCCATCACGGTTTCTGACATCTGCGTCAACTCAATCGATGGAGACACTTGCGGCATTACAGTTACAGGAAGAATTACCAAAGAGTCACATCCCAATGTCGTACGAAGCGGATGATACAGATTACCACTTACAAGCTGATCGAAACAATCTCCTCCAAGGCAGATGGTATCACCATAACAGATAGTCGTGTCTTTCAGCGTACAGCGCACCGTATCATGGAAGATTACGTTTGTAATCTGCAAGGCTTCACAGCCATACTGATTCTTGCCAAAGATGGTGTCTGTAAAGTTCTCTGTTATCACCATGTTGCCTGCCGGATGATGATACGTATATTTTTCTCCATTACAGAGTTCAACAAACGTAACCATATCCTGCTGCGTCAGATCTGGGAGATTGAGCGTATCCACAAATAGCGAATCGCAGATGCCTCCGCTCATTGATGCCAATGCCGTTACGATATACTGACCTCCTTCAGCGGGGAATTCAAAACTGATAAAGCTATCCTTAGAATTCACGATATCTAATCCACCAAAATCCCAGACGACATCATCCAACGTGTCGGTCTCTGACGGCACTGGTTGATGCGTATTTCTGTTTATTACGGCTACATATGATTCATTCTTATAATATACAACGTTTTTACAATTGCGGTGAGAAATCGAATCACGCTTAACCTGAGCAATCGGGAAGCGCGGGTTCGGGTCTGCCACCAACTCATACGAGCAACGTTCGCCATTTACGTTGTTGGATATTTCTACCACATACACCGTATCATTATTCGCAGAGATATGGAAAATACTATCCGTACTCAACACATTTTGGCGATTTACATCGTCTTGCTTGAACCAGCGATAGGTAAAGTCACCAGAAGGTGCTACGAACTTATCGGTAGAGAAGTCACCGCAGGAAATGCCTTTCAAGCCACCATCGCGGCAGTTAAGGGTAAAATATGCATAACCAAAGTGGGTATCAAACACACAGCGTGATGCCGTCAGTCGGATTGTAAGCATCTGTCCGCCATAGCGGTTGAGCGAGAACGTTACTTTCCGCCAATCGCACCAGAAAATATCATTCTCACGATGCCATCCAGTGCCGGAAGTACCCGACATGTCGGCTACGAAATAGGCATGCGTACAGCCTTCAATCTGATTGCCCCGGCCGTCCAAAATCTCCAATTGGAAGAAGGGGTTATCGGCAGAGTGACCACCCGAATTAAGCACGCAGGCATACTGCAAATCTACAAGTGCCACTTGTCCTTGCGGCACACGATATTTATACTCGATTCGAGCATCTTCGCCCGAACTAGTATAGGCTCCCAAACGAATGGAAGCAATTTCACCGATGGGGACCGTACGCAAACCGCCATTTACCGTAGTGTTTGGGTCAATCTCTGCCAAATCCGTATGCAGGGTATGCATACTCTGCGGAGAAGAACTGCCATAATCCACCTTATTGGGTGTAGCATTAAAGCTGAGCGTACTATGGCTGGAACTGCTGGAGTGCGAACCTGTATAGCATACACCCGTATTCATGAGGCTGGCGCCAAAGTCAAAGTAATCGATGCAACGCGCACCCGGAATCCATACGAAATGCGGAATGGAAACCCACTGCGACCGAGAACCATCGGGACAAACCGAACGCACATACAAGTCGTAATGGCCTTCCGTCGTAAATGTCAGTTGGATTGCATTGGTATTTGCAGTGGTAATCGCCGTCAGTTGGTCATTAGACTGATTATAAGTGCAGACCTCGTATTGGGGAGCCGTACCGCTCCATGAGAACGAACTCATGCGATCGTTGTAAGTCAGATTGGTTGGTGACGCACAGGGTGTACCTTCCATCAGCTCAATATTATCTACGCAAGCTGAAGGTGGGAATGCTGTTCCTGCTGAACTTATCCATATATACACCAATCGACCTGACACATTGGAAGAAGCAGTAAACGTAACTTCAAAGCTCTTCCATGCCGCCGTACCAAATAGTCCGGAAGCCAACTTTATACCACCCTTACCGGCATAGTTCGGAGCGGCAGACAGGTTCGAAACCGGAGACACGGTCTGCGGAACCCACCAAACATCCAACTTTGCCGATACAGAACCAGCCAAACGATAATCGAAACGGAGCGTATGCTGCAAACTTGCAGTCATGGCAGGAATATCTACGTATGCCGTAGCAAACATATCTCCTGTACTCTGATAGGTAGCCGTCTGATTAACAGCATCATTGGAAACAAACAAGCCATACTGACCTGTTGTACCAAACTGACCAGATGCACCGATATACCAATTATTTTCGAGCACCATATTGGGCCGATTGTTTGGTTTCTGATTTAGTGTCCAAGCATTGCGATCTGCAATATTTTCAAAGTCGCACGAATAGACGTATGTCTGTGCTTTTACGAACTGAACTGCCGCCAATAATACAGTCAGAATCAGACATGTTTTCTGAATTTGTTTCATACTTCTTAATTATTTCTGACGAATTCTTTCTTTAGCGAAAAAAATCATTCTATTTAACCATCTTTTAGCAAATCAGCAGTATTACCATTCAAAGACTTCTCTTTTGCGATCTTTGCAAATCAAACATTTGCCATCGCTGGCTATTTCAAATAATACGGTGAACTTCAATCCCACCGAAAAATTAGCATACATTCGCTCAATGTATTCTCGGGTATTGATTGCGGGATTAAGCACGGCAGAAGTAGCTCCCGGCTCGCTTTCAATAAGATTACATGGTGGATAGAATGTATTCTTACGGATAATACCAGCGTCAGCAAATACTGCAAGGTAGTAGCGAGTCATGGAATACGGCACATCCGCGCCTTTCTCCTTATACACTTGGCCCAATCTGACACCAAGTTCGGCTGCACCCTGGAAATTCCAATCATATAGAAAGGGTTGCTTGGCAGGAGTCAAGGTAACGGGCGCATTGGGAGTCAATTCCGCTTGCGGAATAGCACTACCATAAAATCGGAATCCAACCTTTGGGCCCGCTAAGAAATAGATTCTATGACCTTCTGCACCCACGAGAAATGGCAGTGTCACTTCTCCAGAATGAAGCACATCCCTTCGATTAATGATGGAATAGTTATTACCTGAATTAACATCCGGAAGCTTCATCGTAAACGAACCAAAACGAGCGGATAAACCAGTCTGAAAAATAAATTTATCCTTATAATAGCGATACCCCAATCCTATTTCGGTACCTCCACCCATATATTCATTCAAATATCGGTTATCTATTTGCGTTGTATCAATCAAACTTTGACAACCTAAATTCACTGTCAGATAGATAAAATCATGGCGCTCTGAATTATACGTACGAGGCGCAGCCTGCAGCGCACATACACTCATCAATAAGAGCGACATCAGACATATTTTGGTAGTAACTTTCATCTTATTAATTATTTAGTGCATACGTAGTTAATCTTCGCATATTACGCAATAATGACGGGGAGCTGTGACATTAAACAATATGGTCCATTTGATACCAAACGTAAACTGAGTAATGGCCAATGCTCCTGCATGATTGATGAGATTGGAATGAAGCACCGAGTTAACAATCAGCCCTTTCTGAAGCGCCTCTTTTGTCGGCACCTCAACACCTACAACATCAACTCTTACATTATTTGCTGCATCTTGCAAATAGTCTCGCTGAACAATGTTACTGTGAATTACCGAATAGTCCACTATTTCCATCGTACGCGTATTCAAATTAATGGGGACGCCCCATTCTGCGAACACACCCAATCGCATACCTATACGTCCTGAATAAGAAGGGATTCTCAAGCGCGCACCAAACTCAAGCGATGGAGACAAGAGAAACTGATACAACATACCCGAACCATTAGGATTCTTCACTTCATAACTGATATCCGCGCCATTACCATATTGCGACTCAGCCGTATTCGTATTCGGATATTCCTTAAGCGTACTTAGATTAAACTTAGCCTTACAAGCCGTTTTAAACGGATAAGAAAACCTTACTCCTACAAGTCCATAGCAGTAATGGCCAATATTCGCACCCGTGTATAAATGAGCAGAAAGGTGCAACGTTTGCTGAGACTCTACGTAATCATAATAATCATACACATACGTCAACGGACTATAGCCATAGTCTATCGTAGTAAATTGCTGAGTCTTTTGGTCCCAAACATTCAACGTGGTATTTACATCATCCACATACCCATCAAACTTTTGAGTAAAATGGGATATGCCATGGCGAGACAATGTATAATCAAAATTCGCATTCAAGCCTAGGATCCACCTCCGATATCGCATTTCATAACCAATGCTACCAATAGTTGCAGCACCAGGCAGGCTCGTAAGAGAGATACCATTGGCTTCTGCTATTGGACTTGAGGTAGAAATGACAGAAGAATACCCTCCTGCTAACGACATCGTAATAAAATGATTCGGACGAGTACTATAGGTATAATGCTTCTTTGCTTCTGCTGGTATGATTCCCACAAAAACAAGACACATTATTATATATAGGATATTTACACGGTATTTCAACATGACTGCGGATTATTTCACAATGAAACGAATTGTACTATCATTCACACTAAGCAGGTACACACCAGGGATAGTCGGAGCCTGCAAGACTATAGGAGCTGCTGCACCACTCATATTATAATAGGCTATCAATCTGCCCAAACTATCGTAAAGACGGATGACTCCTGATTGATTCAGCAACAAATCTTCACCGGGCTCAACACATGTTGAACCTAATTGCAAATTCGCATCCATATCTTCCCATCCTACTGGATCTTGCGAGGGATCAGATACATAGAACTTGCAAGTAAACAAACTCGTATGGTTGATTGTATCCGTAATCAAGCATTCATAATAACCATGCTTACCATCATCTGGTACATAATTTAAATCAACCTGATCTCTGGTATAACCCTCCATGATTTGTCCGTTGTGATACCATTGGAAGGTACTATGCGAGAATTCATATCCACCATTCGATGCCTCATTAAGAATATAAATCACGGAACTACGCATTACCATTATCGTAATGGGATAGCGAACTTCGAGTATTACTTCCACATCGTCCTTGCAGTTACCCTCTTTCAAATGAGGCACCATCGTAAAGATATATCGTCCAGCGCGCAAGTTCTTGGAAGGAATATCCTTTAAAGGAATCTCAAGAATCGTAGTATTCTGGAGGTACTGATCCAGCAATTCGCTGTCAAATACATAGCTGTTTTCAAATACGCCTGTAGCTAAAGCATCTGCTCCGGGTATCCACTCTATAGACTCCAAGTCTCCCGAAAGAATGTCCATAGGTATATACCAAGACTCCTCATTTGCGCACAAAATAGGATACCTGTTCATGTCCACACCGAAACGCGGTAATATACGCACATTCATGCTGACTATAGAATCGCAACCACCTTTTGTTGTAAGCAGTGAACGCGTGAAGACAGAGCCTTGTTTGTCAAAGCAATCACCATTGATACACAAATCTTCATCCTCACAAATGGCCGTATCGTTGGGTAAAGTATAATTGTAAGACTTATTGAACTTCAAATCCAGGGTTACAACAATTTCACATCCAGCACTTGAGCTATGATGATATTCTTTGACCACTGGTTCCGTTAAGATTTCCCCTTCGAAACTCAAGTAACTACCCTCGCAAAGCGTTGTGTCAACATAAATCTCTTGATCACCAATAGCAGGGATAGTAATCGTTAATGTCGTATCTTGGCGGCATGCACCTTCGCCTTCAGCAATCCAACCGGTAAGCGACACATTAAAGGTACCACCTGATTGTGGGTAAATATGTACATTGTTCTTTTGAGAAGAAGTCTCGCCATCGCCAAACGACCAAGCATAGCCGGCCAATTCATCGTAATGCTTTTCGATATTGCCATTATATCGGGTTTCGATATAGCTCTTATTGGTAAAGACCACGCGGTTCTTACAATCTTGCGGGTCATACTTATAGGTAAAGTCAGCCACAGGGAACTGCGGGAGTGCTTTTACGGAAAGTTCAAACCAGCAACTTGGCTCTTCCTTATTCGTAAGTCGGCAGGTATATTCAATCGTATCCGAAGTAACCACGTTGAGCGTCTGCTGCGTACCTAATGTAGCGCCGGTTTCATCCGTCCATAAGTAGTTAAAACCATTGGGCGCTTCTGCAGTCAGCGATGTATTCTCACCGCAAGAGGTTGTTTGAAGCGTTGCCGATGCACAATCGAGCGTAAAATACGCATAACCATAGTGACCGGAGTAGGCGCAATCGTAAGTGGTCAAACGAATCGTAATCTGCTGACCTACATAGTTATCAAGGTTCAAACCAATGGTTGACCAATCCTTAAATGTCACTTGATTATATCCGGAGCCAACCGTTTGCCATCCGGATGCGCCTGCATGAGCAGCGAAGTTGATAGCACCACACGTCGGGTCAATCAGCTGATTGTTTTGATCCAAAATCTCCAATACGAAACGAGGCTGATCGTTTTCACCATGGTTCGGATCCTCCAATACAACAGCATATTTGAGCAGCAAGATTGACAAAGCAGAATCCACTACGTACTGATACGAAACGGCTTCAGCCTCTGCACCCGTCTCCCAATTGCCCAAACGAACGGACGCAATAGAACCTTGCGGTACAAGTTTGAGCAAGTTGTTGGTGCGGGGGTCCGTTGCCGACTTATCCCAGTTTACGGTATGGCGGCTCAACTGCGAGTCGGTTCCGTAATCGACCTTACCGACATGCTCGTATGCAACATTTTTATCTGTTGAATATCCGCCATATCCACTGCCATAATAGCAAGTAGTAGCGGGATCTTCCAAGTCAAAATAGGTAATACAGTGCAGTTCCTTGCAATAAATCAGGAACTCGCCCTCGTAATTGGCCCATGCACTATACATAGGATTGCCCAACTCATCGTGGCACACACCGCGCACACGAAAATCATAACTACCCTCACTGAGTCCTTCCAGCAACGCAGTGGTTGGATTATTCGAATCAGAATAGCCGGCCGACCATGCGTTCTGACCTTGCTTACGATATTGAACCTCATAAGAGTCCGAAGCACCTGTCCAGTTCAAAACCACCGAGTCACAACCAATCGAAGCAGCCGTAATATTCGAAGGAGCCAAGCAACGCGCATCGGTAATCTGGATATTATCAATACAGCCACCCATCACAGCCGTATCCACCGTACAGTTATTGGCCCAAGCTATATAAAAACGATAGGTCGTACCCGCCCTGGCCGAGAGGGGATTAGGGAACGTAAACGACTGCCAGGTAGATTGACCAAACAGCGGGCCGGAGTTGTTGGCATTCGAGAGTGCTGAAGGGAGCACACCCGAGGTGCTGTTGGCTGTAACCAGGTTTGCCGTAGTACTGGGGGTGTTCTTATACGACACAAAACCCACATACATGGGAGCATTCGATGGAGCTGCGTTCAACCAGTCAAATGAGATATTGAACGTACCAGCCGGTAACACGAAATCGCGGTATACAAACTGTAGGTTCGGGAAATTTAAAAACGTAGGAGTATCGGTAGAATCCTTGATATGCACATAGAGCGAACGTTTGCCATCGCTCTTTACCATGTTTCCTACAATCCATTCGTCGTGGCAATTCGAAGCAGCTGCACCGGGATTCAGATGCCAATTGGTATTTAATTCTGCGGCTTCTGACTCCTCAAAACTCATCACATACGGAATAGTCACAGCTTGCGAAAAAGCAACGGAAGCTATCATTCCAAAGAGCACCAGACAAAAAAATCGTTTCATCATTTTCCTATCATTATACTGGTTAATAATCAAATTTTTCCGAGGCAGAACAGACGGCAATGCTGCATCCCCATTCTACCCTTTATGCGAAGACGCAAACCAATCGCAACACGTGCGCGAGGAACCGCACGCATAAAGTCGCTACAAAATTACTACAAAATTTTCACATTTCCAAATATTTCAGCATTATTTTTCTCAAAATCATATCCTTTTATACGTTTTGCCAATCTTTTTGCAACAAAAATCGCCTTTTTACTTGCTTTTTGTATAATTATACTGACCTTAAAGGCGATTATGTGTAGTAGAGGATACGATTAGAGGTTTCTTAGTCCAACATTCGTTCATCCTTAGTCCAGCATTAGTTAAATGACTAAGGATTAACTAAGGATAACTTATACGTAACGTATAGCAAACTGCATTGAGTTCGAAACGCCAACAGCCGTAAGCGGCTCTAAATCGTCAATTTTACTCAAGCCTGCATTAAGACTGCATTAAGTATGCAATAAGTATGCAACAAGTCTATCAGCATGGCACAAAAAAATCACCCGCATAGACCATGCTATACGGGTGATAATCGATTATGTATTTTCTTACTTCAGCAACTCGAGCGAACGTGCAACGAATTTGCTCAATGCCTCGCCTTTGAGTTTGCCGCTTGCCAAGAAGGCAATATCTACCAATTCGGCCAAGCGGTCGTCTTTGCCGGTGAGGGTATAGACCGTCTTCTCCACGGCCTCCTTCGGTTCTTCGCCCTCTTTGGTTTCTGGCGTCTCCAGTACCGTTTCAGAGGTCATGGCCTCCGTAAGCTGCTGAATGAGCGGATGGTTGGTGTTGATTACGAGATTGTACTGCTCGGGCAGTTCGCCATAGAACGACATCCCCTGCTGATGAGCCGACATCTCACGCATACGACGCATGAACTCGTTTTGCACCAAGAACACCGGCAGTGCATCGGCCGATGCGGCTTCAAACGATACGTAATAATTGAGCTTCTGCTCCTTCGGGAGCTGTGCTTCAAAGGCCTTACGAAGTCCCTCTTGCTGTTCATCCGAGAGCGTCATCTTAGGCGCTTCCTCCTTGCGAATCAGGTTCTCGAGCAAGTCGCTGTCAACGCGTGCAAAGCGCAACATGCCTTTCTTCTCATCACCTTCCGAAGCCTGGTACTTCTGCTCAGCTTGCGAGATATAGTGCACATCCAATTCGCCATCCATCACGAGCACATCATAGCCCTTCTGCTTAGCATGGTTGATATGCGTATAGTTGGCATCCGGGTCCTGCGTATAGAGCACCACGATATTGCCATCCTTATCTGTCTGCTGCTCCTTCACCTTAGCGATATACTCATCCATCGTAAAGTACTCGCCGGCAATGTTCTTCACGAGCGCAAACTTGGTAGCGCGCTCATAGAACTTCTCGTCGGACAACATACCAAACTGAATAAACAGCTTGATATCTTCCCATTTGCTTTGGAAATCCTCTTTGCTGTCGCGATAAATCTCAAACAGCTTATCAGCCACCTTCTTGGTGATATGCGAGGAAATCTTCTTCACGTTCTGATCGCTCTGCAAATAGGAGCGACTTACATTGAGCGGGATATCCGGCGAGTCGATCACACCATGGAGCAAGGTCAGATACTGCGGTACGATATTCTCCACTTCATCGGTTACGAACACCTGATTGCAGTAGAGCTGAATCTTATTCCTATGAATATCAAGATTGTTCTTAATCTTCGGGAAATACAGAATACCTGTGAGATTAAACGGATAATCCACATTCAGATGAATATGGAAGAGCGGCTCTTCCATCTGATCGGGATAGAGCTGATGGTAAAAATCCTTATAGTCTTCTTCGGTGAGGTCTTGCGGTTTACGGGTCCAAGCAGGATTGACGAAGTTGACTATATTGTCTTCCTCGAGCTCCACTTGCTTACCGTCTTTCCACTCTTTCTTCTTACCGAAAGCAATCTCAATCGGCAAGAAACGGCAATATTTCTTCAGGAGACCTTCGATCTTGGAATCTTCCAGATACTCATCGAAGTCAGCGCCCAAATGCAATACGATATCCGTACCGCGGTCAGCCTTGATGGTATCTTCCATATCATATACTGGACTGCCATCGCAGCTCCAATGAACAGCTTTCTCGTCAGCCTTCCAGGATTGGGTAAAGATCTCCACCTTGTCGGCTACCATGAACGCACTGTAGAAACCCAAACCGAAATGGCCGATGATGGCTGCGGCATTGTCTTTGTATTTATTTACAAACTCCTCAGCTCCGGAGAAAGCAATCTCATTGATATACTTATTCACCTCCTCGGCTGTCATACCAATACCACGGTCGGTAACGGTAAGCGTACGCTTCTGCTTATCAATCGAGATGCGCACTTTCAGGTCGCCCAATTCGTCTTTAAATTCACCTACGGAAGCCAACGTCTTCAGTTTCTGCGTGGCATCTACTGCGTTGCTCACAAGTTCACGAAGGAAAATCTCGTGGTCGCTATACAAAAATTTCTTGATTACCGGAAAAATGTTGGTGCTCGTAACACCGATATTACCTTGTGCCATATTATTGTATTTATTATGATTAATCGAAATGTGGCTGACGGTCGATAAAACACACAGCCAAATTGGCTCTTACCATTTTTATGCCAAAAGGCAAGGGTGTGACAAAATGACAGACAAGCCGACAGTTTTGGCACAATCGAGTAGGAGAAAAGTGAGTTTTCCGCAAGGAAAGCTCACTTTTCGACCTCT
>CAMGMU010000029.1 GCA_946059305.1 uncultured Bacteroidales bacterium
GGTTGTCCTCGAAAATAAATCCAAAATCTAAACAGCTAATTTTTAGAACCCACCTAAAAAAACTATACGAAACTATTTTTTTGCGTTATGAAGCGTTGGGTCTTCTCTTTGATAGTGCTGCTATTGAGCGGTGTGTGTGCAGCGCGCGATATTGTGCGCGTTTCTGCTGAATATGAATATGTGTCGAACAATCCGAATGAAACGCCTGAACAAGCCGAGCGTCGTGCCTTTGAGGCTGCAAAGATAAAGGCGCTGGAAGACAAGTTTGGATTGGATGTAACGAAAGTTACCAATACGTTGGTTGTCAATAAAAACGAGAATCAGCAGGTGCATTCGGAATCAAGCGTGTTCTCCATGGGCGAGACGGCCGTAAGAGGCGAATGGATAGAAACGCTTCATGAGGAAGTGATAGAAAAGACCTTTACTGATGGTTTTTGGGTGGTGAAGGTGAAGGTAGAAGGACGTGCGCGAAGTTTGACCAAAGAGAAAGCGGATATCCAATTTACTTTTGTAAGAGATATACGTGATACGGAAGCCCCTGTAACGTTTAGAGATGGGAGCGGTATTTACCTTCGTTTCCTCTCGCCCGTTTCCGGCTATCTCTGTGTGTATTTGGTAGATGAATCGAAAAACGCATACTGCCTTTTGCCGTATATGAATAATACTACGGGAAGTCAACGGGTGGAGGCGAATAAAGAATACCTCTTCTTTTCCTCGGATTTTGATGTTAACGCCCAGGAATATACGCTCAATTGTGAAAATTCTTCGGAGAGCAATATGCTATTAGTGATTTTCTCTCCTCATGAGTTTATCAAAGCTACTGACCAGCAAGGTGGCGTGAATTTCCGCAATGAACCCCTACTCAGAGAGTTGACGCACGAAGCCCTGATGAAATGGTTGGCTCGTAACCAAACGAAAGATCCTGATATGGTGGTAAAAAACGCCATTATTACCATTAAGAAATAGCATACTTCATTTCAAGCCGAAAACTATCTAAGAACTTGACGGATGGTAAGATATGCGATTTGTTCGGCATTATTGTAGAAACTCTCGTGAAATAAACGCATAATTACGTATGAAAATCAAAACGTTATTCTTAATTATCTGTATGACTCTGACGCTGAGTAGTGCCTTTGCGTCAGTGGAATGGAAAGGAATAGCCTATTCGCTATCCTCTGATAAAACAGCAGAGGTGGTGGCAGCAACGACTAAATATTCGGGCAGCATCAGCATTCCTTCTGTGATATATTATAATTCAGAGGCGTACAGGGTTACGTCTATCGGACGTTTTGCTTTTTATGCGTGCACTGACTTGACGGGAATCTCCATCCCAAGTACTTTGAAGACCATCGGCAATGGTGCTTTCGAGGGGTGCAGCGGGCTCAGCTTCATCTACCTCCCTGACTCCATCCGCAGTATCGGCGATGCTGCGTTCTGGGGCTGCTCGGGCTTAACTTCAATAACTATTCCGCAATCTGTAACTTCCATTGGTTATGGTGCTTTCCGCGGGTGCAGCCGTTTGGTTTCTATCGCTATCCCTGCTTCCGTCAGAACCATTGGTCAGGCTGCCTTCTCTCAATGCAACAGCCTGTCCTCTATGCAGGTAGATGCTGCGAATCCCATTTATGACAGCAGGGAAGGGTGCAATGCCATCATTGAAACGCGTACGAACACCTTGCTTTCAGGATGCCAAACTACTACGATCCCTAATTCCGTGAGAGCTATTGGTAGTGAGGCTTTTGATGATTGCAGCGGTCTGACCACTATTACTCTTCCTCAGCAACTTACTCGTATTGGGCAAAAAGCGTTCTGGGGCTGCTCGGGTTTGACTTCTATTACCATTCCAGATGGTGTTACGGAAATTGCCGATTGGACATTTGCGTTCTGCACCAATCTGACTACTGTAGTGATTCCCAATACGGTAAAGACGATTGGCTATGGCGCGTTTCGCGAGTGTGAGAAGTTGAATGATATTATGCTTCCGAATGCCATCTCGTTTATTGCCAGCGATGCCTTTTTAGATTGCACCGGTATCACTTCTTTCACGCTCCCCAGTTCGGTTCGCCATATAGGTAATTTTACGTTTGATGGATGCCGCAACCTGAGCGCTGTTACCATTCCCCGATCCACTATTGCTATGAGCAGTAAGGCTTTTGCCAGTTGTCCTGTGCGACAATTGAATTTCTCTATGGATGATCAGGTGAATATGGCAGACTTGCATGAGGTAAATATCTTGAGTTTCTTAAGTAAGGAAATCGGAGAAGACCGTAGGACTGCTACCCCGTTGCTAAATCAAACCTTCAATCCTGCTAATCTCGTTATTCTTGATAACACCATTACGTTTGCGGACGTAACGGGCAATAGCGCCATAGATGCGTCAGAAACCTGTTATCTGAATTTTATGGTTGAGAACCGCGGTAAAGGGGTAGGTAAGGGCTGCATTGCCAAGGTCGAGACATCCGGTACGAATTCCGATATCAGCATCGCTGACGTTGCGTTAGGAGACATTGCAGCCGGAGAGCAGCGGAAAGTGCGTATCCCTATCAAAGCCGGTATTAATGCGCAAGATGGCAATGTGAACTTGAAAGTGGAAGTGACTGAGCAGATGGGGTTTGGAACGAATGCTTACGAGACCGTCATTGCTACCAAGTCGTTTGTGGCACCCCAATTGCAGATTGTAGATTACTCGATTACTTCTGTAGGTAGTGCACAATTGCAGAAGAAAGTTCCCTTTGACTTGCAGGTGATGCTCCAAAATACCCAATATGGTTGGGCTGAGAACGTAGATGTGGAGATTAAACTGCCCGATGGTGTATATCTTATTTCAGGTGATGCCGTAATGTCGTACAAAAGGTTAGCGCCAGGTGATGCAGAGTCGCTGGTATATTCAGTTGTTGTTTCGAATAATTACGCGAATGCAGATGTGCCCATTCAATTTCACCTCAAAGAGAAACATGGAAAATATGCAGAGGATAGAACCATCAACCTGGCTATTAATCAAGTTATGGCCAGCAGCAAATTAGTAATCAATGAGCAACAATCTACACCGAGCGATATTCAGATTAAGCAAATCGGTTCGGCTGTTGATAAGAATATTCCTGAAGCAGACTGCAAGAATAAGAACACGTTCGTATTGATTATTGCCAACGAGCAGTACAAGCAGGTGGCTTCCGTGCCGTATGCGCTTAACGATGGCAATATCTTTCAGCAATATTGCATCCGCACGCTCGGCATCCCCCAGAAGAATATCCAATACCTTCCGAATGCTACACTTAATGATATTCGAATGGGTATAAATAAGCTCGAAAACATTACGAGTGCATTTAGAGATGAAGCCCCCAAGGTCATCGTATATTATGCCGGTCATGGTGTGCCCGATGAATCCAGCAAAACGGCATATTTGCTTCCGGTGGATGGTTCGGGAACGGATTATTCTACCGGTTATAAGCTCGAAGACCTCTATGCTGCATTAAGTCATTTGCCTGCTGAACGCATAATGGTCTTCTTAGATGCCTGCTTCTCCGGCTCTGTACGCGGCAACGAGATGATTGTTTCTGCTCGTGGCATTGCTCTCAAGGTGAATTCAGGCGAACCGAGAGGCAATATGGTGGTGTTCTCGGCTGCCCAAGGCGATGAGTCTGCTTATCCCAACAACGAAGAGCAGCATGGTTTGTTTACTTATTTTCTATTGAAGAAACTGCAAGAAACGGCAGGTGATGTAACCCTTGAGGAACTGGGAGAATATATCATTCGTCATGTGCGTCAGCAATCCGCTTACGAGAATGGTAAACCGCAAACTCCAAGTGTAAGCGCTTCGAGTCAGATAGGGGATACTTGGAAAAATTGGAAACTTAAATAATAATAAATATGCGTATCAGATTTTTGTTTGTAGTACTGCTTTGTTCTTCTATGGCATTTGCCCAATCATTGGAGGAGCAATTCCGTTCGTTTAGCCAAAATGCTCACCAGCGCTATTCGGATTTTCGTGATGCTGCCAATAAGAAGTATTCGGATTTCATGCGTCAAACATGGGACTATTATAAGATGTCAGCGGCTTTCACGCAACCGGAAGAAAAAATGGTTCCCCCAGTAGTGTATGAAGAGCCTATTCATGCCCATTCCGTTTCTACTCAAGTGGAAGTGTCAGAATCCATTCCATATACCGAGGTAGAACCTCTCCCAGAACCTGCTTCTGCACCCGAACCGATTGCACCGATAGAGGAGAACAAGCAGAAAACGGTTGTATATACCTTCAGTTATTATGGTACGCAGTTTACGTTCCGCTACCCAGAGCATATACGTATTTATCTGACTGATTTGGGTGAGAATACGCTTGCTGATGAATGGGAACGTTTGTCAGGTGATGCATTCAATAACCTGATTCGCGACTGTATTTTGGTTCGCGATGTTTATCAACTCTGCGATTGGGCATATCTGATGATGCTTCAGCAACTCGGTGAAACGATTTATGGCAAGACGAATGAAGCTGTATTTCTGCAAGCCTATATATATTCGCAGTCAGGTTATGCTATGCGTTTGGCTAAAAAAGACCAAAATTTGTATTTGCTGATTGGCAGTAAATATCAATTATACAACGTTAATTATTTTGAATTTGATGATACCTACTTCTATGCTTGGGGTGCTACAGACGAAGATGGTTTCTATATCTGCAAAGGAAAATTCGATAGCGAGCAACCTCTGGATTTACGCATCCGCAGCGAACAGGCTTTTGCTGCCGATATGGTGCGAGTACCAATGCGCACATCTAAGATGGCTATCTCGGCTTCCTGCGTAGTCAATAGTAATCTGATAGACTTTTACAACGCTTATCCCACAGGTACTTTTGGCGATAATATAGGCTCTCGCTGGGTTGCTTACGCCAATGCACCGGTTGAGGAAAGTGTGCGTCAGATGTTGTATCCTACCTTGAAAGATGCTATTAACGGACAAACCGAAAAGCAAGCTGTAACTCGATTGCTCAATTGGGTTCAGACGGCTTTTGCCTATAAATACGATGATGATGTTTGGGGCTATGACAGAGCATTCTTCCCTTCTGAAACATTGTATTATCCGTATGCAGATTGCGAAGATCGCAGTATTTTGCTTTCGCGTATTATTCGCGACTTACTCGGCTTGGACGTTATTCTGGTTTACTATCCTGGTCATTTGGCTACTGCAGTGGGCTTCAATGAAGATGTTTCCGGTGAATATTTGATGTATAACGGACGTAAGTACGTAGTTTGCGACCCGACCTTTGTGGGTGCTCCTATTGGTAAATCAATGCCCGGTATGGATAATCAGCAAGCATTGGTAATTCCGCTTAGTTCAGTCTTGTAATGATGGTGACTGCTAACTCCGTTTTTACAGAACCTACATAAATGCCTTCTTGCAATGAAAAATAAGATAGTGGCTTTTTGGACGCAGGTAATCACGGTTAGTATAGCAACATGTAGTGTGGTTGCGCTGATGCTTTATGTCATCCCATCACTTCCGGCTTTTTCATCATTAAAGTCTATCAAAGAATTTGAATTGCCAGATATGTATAATTCGGTGCTCAACAGCAGGCCCGTACTTCAGAAGAGCGATGTGGTGGTGATTGATATCCATGATTTATCGCGGTATGAGATAGGCGACCTGATAGAGATTATCGGTATGCATGACCCAAAAGCGGTAGGTATGGACGTAATTTTTGCTGTTCCCTCAGAGCAAGATTCGTTGTTTTTAGAGCAATTGAAGTCCTGTCCGAACCTCGTTCTCGCAAATTTTGTAGAGAATAGTTCGATTGATGATGAGCAGTATTACGTAAGCATGAGCAGCTATTTTAGTGATTACGACTTGAATATTCATTATGGCGCCATTAACCTATGTGCGGAGAGCATAAGGGATGTGGTGCGTAAGTATCAATCGGTTTATCCATCGGATTCAGGGTACTATCTATCGATTGCAGCCCAAATGGCTCTATTGATTAATCCGGATTATCAGCCCTGTATTGATCAAGAGTATATCTATTATCCCTCTGTAGAGATTGAGCAGCTGAGTGGACGCGATATCTTAAATGGTTTATATGGCGAGGTGCTCGATAATGGCATTATCATGATTGGCGATTTATATGACGTAAAGGACATTTTCAGCACGCCGATAGGTAAAGAGATTCCGGGAGTAGTGATTCATGCCTATTCGTTGCATACAATGCTTGCAAATAAGCATATTACCAGTACGCCAAGATGGCTCGATTGGCTGATTGCGATTATCTTCTGCATTGCGTTTGTATGCTACCACGTATGGCTGCTCAGAAGAAATAGTATGATTCGAAGCCTGATTATGCGAGTGGTGCAGGTGTTTATCTTCTGTGGACTATTCTATATGGGCTTGATATGGTTCAGATTTAAGAATCAATACATAGGTTTCTCCATTGCCATGATGGTGATCCCAATAGAGATGCTCTCAACCGATTTTTATTATGCTATCTTAGCATTAATTCAAAAGATTAAATCAAAACTAATCAAAACACAAACGATATGAAACGCTCATTATTCTTAATCCTGTTATTGGGAATGTCATTTTTTTCATGGTCTCGAACAACTTATACCATCTATAAGTTGAGCGGGGATGTACTTTACAAGGCCAGGTTTGATTCCACATGGACAACTGCCCAAGCAAGGCAATTCATTAGTGTGACGGATTCGCTCTATATTCCTAAATCCGCAGAGGTGGAGATTCTGCAGTGCCAGCAAGACGAGAACACCATCTTCCGATCTGTTATCAATGGTAAGATTAAGATGTATGACATTATCTCTGCTGCCAAGAAGCAATCATCGCAGATGTTTGTCATTCCCAACGTAAACGTAACCAAAGCTTCTAACAAACAAATAAGAGCGGCCATACCGGGTGTAGTTACGAGAGATTATATCTCTATCGAGAATGAAATGAATGCTGCAGCCTTAGTGTGCAACCTTGTTTCGCAATCCGTTCGTAATTCGCTGGCTACCAATGAGAAAATGGAAGCTCAGGTTAAGATGAATAACGATTCTTTATCCATTTGGATTACCAATACGTCGGGTGAGGCATATTTCCTGCATTTCCTGTATTTGGATATCGAATCAAATAATATGTATATGCTTACGAACTATTATGCTGACAATCAGAATATCATAGAAGCCGATCAAAAAGCATTATTTCAGTTCAAGGAAGAAGATTTCAAAATCGATCCTGCTCATCTGATTGTTTTCGGCATGAAAGATAATGTTGATTTTGAACTCGTATTTGATATCTTGTTTAATTACGAAGATTTTGACCCTCGCGAGACGCCTATTTACGATCAGTACATCATAGGAAAAATTATTCAATAATTGGAGTAATTTAAGTCTTTTGCTTTTTTTGAGGGCAGTTGCTGACTGTTTTCATGTGGCGACTACGGCTATTCCGTAGAGGCGAGCTGGTGGATGAGGGAAAGGTCGGCTGGCAGCCAACGCAAGGTGGGGAGGTCCGATGGCAGGAGCCAGCGGGCATCTTCATGTTCTAATAAGTGTGGTTCGCTGTTCACGAGCGTGCACCAAAAGCATTGCATGGAGAGATGAAAAGTGGGATAGTCGTATTCGATGGTGGTGAGTAGTTCGCCTACGGCAATCTCGCAACCGAGTTCTTCGCGGATCTCTCGGCACAACGCTTCCTCGGGAGACTCGCCCTCTTCGATTTTTCCTCCGGGAAACTCCCACCAATCTTTCCATTCGCCATAGCCCCGCTGGGTGGCGAAAATGCGGCCATCATGGCGAATGACCGCCGCTACTACATGTATTGTTGACATCGTTTTTGTGAATATTAATGGTGGGTTCTAAAAATTCCCACTTAACAAAGCTAATTTTTAGAACCCACCTAATTTATATTTAAGTGGGCAAATTATTTTCGATTTTGGACGGTATATACGGATGCTTTTACGAGTAGTTTTATGAGATTAAAATACCTAAAAATAGCAAAAATATGTTTTTTAACATGTTTTTTTGGTTAAAAAATGCTAAAATATGTTTTAAAACATAGAAAAAGGTATTGCACAAATGAAAAAAAAGCTATACCTTTGCAGCGTAATCAAAACAACACAATCTTTTTTGTACCTTAAAATAAAACAGACTAATACCTTTGAGAAATAAGGACGCTGCGAAGCGTCCTTTTTCCGTAAAAAATAGACTGCTTATGCTATAGTGGGTTCTAATAATTCCCATATTCGAAAAGATAATGATTAATTGTGTTAAAGCGAATTTGCGAACCCACCTATAAAAAGTAGCACAAAAGAAATGTTGCTGATCCTGCTTTAGCATTTCTTGATGGAGATACGGAAGGTAGTTCCTTTTCCTATTTCGGAGTGTAGCACAAAGATTCTTCCGTGGTGGTAATCGCAAATGATGCGTTTGGCGAGTGAGAGTCCCAATCCCCATCCGCGTTGTTTGGTGGTGTATCCACTTTGGAAAATCCTTCGCCAGTAGCGTCGTTCGATTCCCTTACCGGTATCTCGCACATCGATGAGGATATGTCGTTCGGTCTCGTTCATTTTGATGGATATACTGCCTTCTCCTTCCATGGCGTCCACCGCGTTTTTGATGAGATTTTCAATAACCCATGCAAAGAGTGGTGCGGCCAAGAGCGCTTCCGTTTCTTTACGGAGGTTATCGGCCGAAATATAATACAAGATGCGGCTGGAGGTGCGCGACTGCATGTATCGGATGGTGTCTTCCATTATCGGTCGGACAGCTGTAGGCGTCAGTTTCGGACGGCTGCCTATTTTGGAAAAGCGCTCTGTGATGGTAGATAGGCGGTGGATATCACGCTCAATTTCCAGAAATGAAGGATCATTCGGATATTGCGCCTTGAGGATCTCGTTCCATGCATAGAGCGAACTGATAGGCGTACCGAGCTGATGGGCCGTTTCTTTGCTCAGGCCTACCCACACCTTATTCTTCTCAGCTCTCTGTGTGGCGGCAATGGATATAGCTGCAATAAGGCCGAAGGCGAGAATGAGCAGGAGTTGGATATACGGCAGGTACTGAAGCTGACGAAGGAGATTGCTTTCGTCGTAATAGATATATTGCACCATGTCAGGTCCGAGCCTCACTTCTATTGGTTCTGTACTTTCGCGAAGCCGATCGACCTCCTTCTGGTAATATGCCGTCACCTCTTCCTCTTTCCCCTCTTGTTGCAATCGCTTGGGGAGGTTCACGTTTCGGGAAAACATATAGCGGCCGTCTTGATCGGTCATAAACACGGGTATGCTGGTATTGCCCTCAATGATGCTACTTACGAAATTGATATCCTCACCGGGTTCGGCAAGTATAAACTGACGCGTTGCTTCTGCCCAGATATTCATGCGTTGGTGCTCCTCCTCCGCGAGGCGGTTGGCGAGGAGGTTGGTGTACATGATAGAGCCTGCCATGGCGGCAAAGGCTACGATAAGTATGAGGATTTTTTTCATAGGCTATATGGGTTGATTAACGTGGTGCGAGCTCTATGACCTCGAGGTCACGGATAGTAGGGCCATCGATGGTGAGACGAATAAGGGTCTGAACGGTATGAAAACCATATTTACCGGCAGCACCAGGATTGACGCACAACATGGCATGTGCTTGATTGTATTGCACTTTGAGGATATGCGAATGACCACACACAAAGAGTTGGGCGGGTTCTCGCTGAAGCATGTGCTGCACCGCTGAAGTGAGATAGCCGTGCTGGAAGCCTATATGCGTAAGCATGACGTTGACTTCCTCCGTTTTCCATCGCTCCACGTCGCGGAGCATATATTGGAGGTCACCACAATCGATATTGCCTTTTACTGCTCGTGTAGGTTTGAAATCTCGGAGCCGTTGTAGCACCTCTGCGGAGCCAACATCGCCAGCATGCCATATCTCATCTACATCGGAGAAATGCTCAAAAATACGCTGGTCAAGCAAGCCGTGGGTGTCAGATAATATACCTATTTTAGTCATGTTGGCGGGAGAGTGAGAAGATAGTGGTAAAAATAAAAAGCAAAGCAACCGATGCGAAGTACACGAGGTCTCGCAAGTCGATTACCCCGCGTGCCATGCTTGAATAATGGGCATATCCTCCTATGGAACGGATGGCATTGACCGCCGCCCCATTAGAGAATAGTGCAGCAATGAGGTCGAAGCCGTAAAAGAACAAAGCACAACCGAGCAGAGAGAGGATGAAACTGACAATCTGACTCTTGGTGAGCGAACTGCCAAACGTACCGATAGCAATGTATGAGAGGGAGATGAAGGCGAGTCCGATAAAGCTACCGAAGAACGCCCCACTATCCACGTTGCCTTGTGGCTCGGCCATCAAGATGAGTGCCACGTAATGCACCAAGCAGGGTAGGAGAGCAATCAGCACAATCGTCCATGCCGCGAGGTACTTCATCCAAACGATGCGCGTGAGCGAGATGGGTTTGGTCAGCAGTAGGTTCCAAGTGCCCGTTTGCCTTTCCTCAGCAAACAAGCGCATGGTGAGGGCAGGGCAGAGCAAAAGGAAAAGCCAGGGCGCGAGGGCAAAGAGACCATCGGCTTGCGCATAACCCGATTCTATGATGTTCCATTCTCCAGGAAGTACCCAAAGAAACAGCGAGATGAACAACTGAAACAGCCCTATCACAATATACGCTACAGGGGTGGAAAAATAATATCTCAGTTCTTTTTTGTACATATTACACTGAATTTTCGGCAAAGTTACATAATTTTTTGCACATAAGCAAAAAAAGTAGTATCTTTGCAGAAATTTTTTGAATTTTCCTTTCTTTCCGCCCCATAAGGAGCGTAATTTATTGTTATTTATGACATTTGAAGAACTTGGCCTCGACGAGGTTATCCTTCGCGCAGTAAGCGAATTAGGTTTTGAATCTCCTACTCCTATTCAGGCAGCAGCTATCCCCGTGATGCTCCAAACGGATGATGATATTCTTGGTTTGGCTCAGACCGGTACAGGCAAGACAGCAGCGTTTGGCTTGCCTCTCTTGCACCACTTGATGCAAGCTCCTTTTATATACGAAGGCGTGCGCACTACGCGTGCGCTCGTACTTGCGCCCACGCGCGAGCTTTGTATGCAGATAACTAAAGATCTCAAGCTCTATGGCAAGTATTCAAAGCTGAAGGTGGTAGCCGTATATGGCGGTGAGGATATCCGTCGTCAGCTCAGTCAGTTGGATGTAACGCCAGAGATTATCGTAGCTACTCCAGGGCGTTTGATTGATTTGGTAAGAAGAGGTAAAGTCATGCTTTCCAATATCGAATATTTGGTGCTCGATGAAGCCGATGAGATGCTCAATATGGGATTCAAAGATGATTTGGAGACCATTCTCAAAGAAACACCTGCAGAGCGCAGAACCCTGCTTTTTTCGGCTACGATGCCCAAGGAGATTTCTGCCATTGCCCATAATTATATGCGGTCGGCTCGTGAACTGCAAATAGGTGAACGCAATGCGGGCACAGAGAATGTGGATCATATCTATTACGTATGCAAGGCAGAACATCGTTATGATGTGCTTAAGCGAATAGTAGATCTCAATCCGGATATCTATGGCATTGTGTTTTGCCGCACGAAAGCCGACTGTCAAGTCGTTTCCGAGAAACTGATAAAGGATGGTTACAATGCCGATGCGCTTCATGGCGATCTGACGCAGGTGGCTCGCGACAATGTGATGCAGCGCTTCCGCTTGGGAGCAGTGCAGCTGCTCGTTGCTACCGATGTGGCAGCACGCGGACTGGACGTGCATAACCTCACGCATGTGATTAATTATCAGTTGCCTGACGACCCCGAAGTATATACGCACCGAAGCGGCAGAACGGGTAGGGCTGGCAAACGCGGCATTTCCGTAAGTATTGTACATATCCGCGAAGTCAGACGCATCAACGAGCTTGAGCGATTGCTGAAGCGGACATTCAAACGCGAACGTATTCCTTCCGGTTTGGACGTGTGCCGCAAGCAGTTGTTTAATCAGATTGTGCGTTTGCAAAGCGTTGATACAGCGATGCTCGATGAGGATGCTACGGCTGCTGCCAATGGCTTAAAGGAAGCGATGAGCATGCTCGATTATATGCCTAAGGAGGAATTGATCAAGCGGTTTGTAGCGCTGGAATTCAACCGTTTCCTTGCTTATTATAAGGATGCTGCTGACTTGAATGTAGAGACTAAAACGGCGAAGAATTCATCTGACAAATCCGCTCATGGCAAGCCTTCAGGGAGGGGAAAGAAAGTAAGGATGAAAATCAATGTAGGTACATCGGATGGCATCAATACGCGTTCGTTTTTAGCGCTCGTAAACGATACTACACGCGACCGCTCTATCACCATCGGCGATATCGAAGTGCAGAAAAACTACACGTTTTTTGACCTCTTCTTGGATCAAAAGCAGAAGGTGGTAAATGCGTTTAAGATTTACGAAGACCTCTTCGTGGTGGAAGCCAAAGGCATGAAGCCGCGTGAAAATAGCGATAGCGATAATTATAGCGGCAAGCGCAGAAAGGGCGATAACGATAGCTATAGTGGTAGAGGAAAAGGCGGTGCAAATGGGCATTCTGACAAACCTTGGCGAAAAGGAAGAAGATAAACATTATTTTTTGAGAAACATACATATCTGCAATAACAAACTCCGGTACGCAATATGTGTACCGGAGTTTGTTTTGCAAGGTTCGAAAAGACAATCTTCAAACAACTTATTTCTTCACTTCTACGAAATTGATTTTCGTAAGTTTATTATCTTTTCCAAAGGCATTCGGATGCACTTCTGCACCTTCGGGGAGGAAGACTTTCTTTAGCAATGTGCAGTTCTCAAAGGCAGCCTGCTCTATGAGTTTGAGGTCAGAATGAAAATTAACCTCACGGAGCAGTTTGCATCCGGAGAAGACTTGTGACTCGATAGTTTGCGTGCGGAGGGGTATATCAATTTTCTCGATATTGGTACAACCCATGAAAGCCCCTTTCTCAATGACTTGTGTATAATCACTGAGGCGGAAATATTTGAGGTCGGAGCATCCCATAAACGCGTACTCTCCCATGCGGAAAAGGAACGTGGGCATCTTAAACGATTCGAGCTTGATGCATCCCCTAAACGCATAATTATCAATATCATAGACAGCATCGGATATCTTGCAGTTTTGGAGATTCATGCATCCGTCAAAGCAATGTGCAGGGATACTGATGAGGCTGTCAGGCAGGGTTACTTCCTGCAAACTGGTGCAGCCAGAGAAGCAGCCTTTGCCGATTTTCTTGAGGGTGATAGGTAGTTGCTTGATTTCGAGCAGTTGATTGCAATCTCTGAACGCACCCATACCAATCTCGCGAATCGCATTCGGCCAATGGCTGATAGTGCCGAGGGCAAGACAACGATAAAACGCGCCATCGGGCAATTCCTTAATGCCATCGGGCAGTTTGACGCTCTGAAGCGCGATACAGCCTGAGAAGGCTTGCATGCCTATCTCTTTGAGTTCGGCAGGGAAACTGAAATATTTGAGCGATTGGCAGTCCGCAAATGCCAATTTGCCGATTCGAGTGATATGTGCCGGCATGGTGATTTTGCCGAGCTCTGAGCAACCGCAGAACGCCTCATCGGGAATCTCGCGTATGCGCGCGGGAATATTTATGGAGTAGAGAGTAGGGTTGTTGAGGAATGCCCCTTCTGCAATAAGTCGGCTCTCGGGTTTAATCACACAGTTGGGTTTAACCGCAGCATTGGCTGCGATAATGCAGGTGTCGATATAGAGAATACCCTTCTTCCAATTGCCCTCGTTATTCCATGCTGCAGTACCCATAAACGCCTCTTTACCAATGCGTTTTACACCACTGCCTATGTGGAACTTGCGGAGGTTCTTATGGTTTTTGAATGTGTAGGGCGCTATCTCTTCCACCGATTCGGGAATCCAGATTTGAGTGACAGTTTTGCAGTCGATGAGCGCCCCTACAGCGATTACCGTAGTGCCCGGACGAATCTTGTATTTTGTCTTGCAGGAGTCAGGGCAAACGGCAATCAGGATACTGTCAATATAGAGCTCGCCATGATTCCAATTGAGCGTATCTTTGAAGAACGCAGTGCCCTCAAAAGCGCTTCGATAGACCGTCTTAATAGTAGGCGGGAGCGATACCGATTCGAGATTTTTCCAACCTTTAAACGCCTTATCGCCAATACCTATCACCGTATAATCCACATCGTTGACGGGAATGACTTCGGGGATATCAATATCGCCGCCCTGCTTAGGGCTGACATCTACGATGGCCGTTTTGGCTTTCTCATCGATGATATAAACAATGTCTTCAAAATTGGCGCGTACGATTGGCTGTTGCGCTTGTTTGGCGGCAAAAATAGGCATAGCTACCCAAAGGGTAGCTATGCTTAAAAGTATGTGTATTGCTTTCATACGGACAAAATTATGCTTTTTTCTCAACGGGAGTTTTGGGGAAGAAAATCCAGAAGAGAATGGCCACAACGAGTGAGTAAGCTGCGAAGATGAACCAGCATGTTTGCCAATGTCCCCAAGTCTCCATAGCAGTAGCTTCGGTGGCATCGTAAACGAAGTGATTAACAATGAGTTTGGCTGCTTGCGTACCGATGGTTGCACCAAAGCCGTTGGTCATCATCATGAAGAGTCCTTGAGCCGACGAACGCATGTTTTCTGTTGTTTCCTTATCTACATAGAGTGCACCAGAGATATTGAAGAAATCAAAGGCAAAGCCATATACGATGCAGCTCAAAACGAACATCCATACGCCAGAACCGGGATTGCCCGTGCCGAAGAGGCCAAAGCGTAGGAACCAGGCGAACATGGCCATCAGCATCACATTCTTAATACCAAAGCGGTTGAGAAAGAATGGTATGAAGAGGATACAGAGCGCTTCGCAAATCTGCGAGATGGAGATGAGTATATTAGCGTGCTGAACGCCAAAGGTATCTGCAAATTCGGGAATAGCACTAAATGACTGGAGGAAGGGGTTGGCATATCCGTTAGTCACCTGTAAACTTGCGCCGAGGAGCATCGAGAAGATGAAGAAAAGCGCCATCTTCTTCTGCTTAAAGAGCTTGAATGCATCGAGTCCCAGCGATTCAGCCAAAGACGCAGGTTTGGCGTCTTTCTTAATTTCACATTTCGGCAGGGTGAGGGCGTAAAGAGCAAGTATGATACCGAGCCCACCGCTCACGATGAACTGCCAAGGAGTACTCTGCAAACCAAGCAAATCTACAGCCCACATCGTTGCTATAAAACCAACCGTACCAAACACACGGATGGGCGGGAAGTCTTTTACGGTATCGAGGCCGCCTTTGATTAAGCCATTGAATGCGACTGAATTGGTGAGCGCAATAGTAGGCATGTAGAAGGCAACGCTGAGGGTGTAAAGCGTAAAGAGTGGGCCGAAGGCAACGGCATCGCCTGCAGAAAGGCCATACCATCCAGCAGCAATCATGAATACTCCGGCGAGTAAATGGCAGAGGCTCATGAGTTTTTCTGCAGGTATCCATCGGTCGGCTACAATTCCCATCAGCGCGGGCATGAAGAGTGAAACTACGCCTTGAATAGAATAGAAATCACCAATATGTGGCCCAAAACCATGGCTGGCAAGGTAAGTGCCCATGCAAGTGAGATACGCGCCCCAAATAGCAAACTCCAAAAAGTTGGCTACAATCAGGCGAAATTGAAGTGCTTTTTTGTTGTTCATAACTATATGATTATGAGTTGGTTATTAGAATTCAGAAGTGAAATGGAATCGCAGATGCTGATAGTCTTGTTGCGCCATGCTTAGTACGTAACCGGAGTCGGCAAGAAACACATCGCGTCCTTCTTTGTCAAACGCCATGTATTGCGCTTTGCGTTTTTTGAACATCTCGTATTCAGCCCGACTCTCAGCGCTATCGTCGGCAGGTGCTACCCAGCAAGCCTTGTAAAGCGAGATGGGTTCCCAACGGCATTTGGCTTGATACTCATGCTCAAGGCGGTATTGGATAACTTCAAACTGCAGTTGACCAACCGTACCGATAATCTTGCGGCCGGTTAGTTGGTTGGTAAAGAGCTGTGCTACGCCTTCGTCCATCAGCTGATTTACGCCCTTGTCGAGTTGCTTCTGCTTCATGGGATCAGCGTTTTCAATATACTTGAACATTTCCGGCGAAAAGCTCGGAAGTCCCTTAAAATGCAGCTCTTCGCCAGCCGTGAGGGTGTCGCCAATCTTAAAATTGCCAGTATCAGGAAGGCCTACAATATCGCCTGCAAACGCTTCATCGATAGTCTCCTTTTTTTGCGCCATGAAGCAGGTGGGTGCGGAGAAACGCATCTGCTGTCCTTTGCGGATATGTTTGTAATAGGCGTTGCGCTCGAATTTTCCGGAGCAGATTTTGAAGAATGCGATGCAACTGCGGTGGTTGGGGTCCATGTTGGCATGAATCTTAAAGCAGAAGCCCGTAAATTTCTCTTCGAGCGGATCCACCATTCGTTCCAACGTGCTTACCGGTCGTGGGGATGGGGCAATCTGAACGAAGCATTCGAGGAGCTCCTTTACGCCAAAGGTGTTGAGTGCCGAACCGAAGAACACGGGTGCGAGATCGCCCTTAAGATATTCCTCTTTGGAGAAAGGGTTATACACGCCTTCGATGAGGTCAAGATCCATACGCAACTTATCGGCATCCTGCTCACCTACCAATTCGGTAATCTGCGGGTCATTGACGTCTGCAAATTGTATCGATTCAGAGATGGTCTGCTTGTTGGGCGTATAGAGGTCGAGCGTCTGCTGGAATATGTTGTATACGCCCTTAAATCGCTGTCCCATATTGATAGGCCATGATAGCGGACGCACGTGAATGCCCAGTTCTGACTCTACTTCATCGAGTAGGTCAAACGGGTCTTTTCCCTCGCGGTCCATCTTATTGATGAACACCATCACAGGCGTTTTGCGCATTCGACACACTTCCATCAGTCGGCGTGTTTGCGTCTCTACACCTTTGGCCGCATCTATTACGATAATCACCGAGTCAACTGCCGTAAGCGTACGGAACGTATCTTCGGCAAAGTCCTGGTGACCGGGCGTATCGAGGATATTGATATGGTAATCTTTGTAGTCAAAAGCCATCACTGAAGTGGCCACCGAGATACCACGTTGTTTCTCGATTTCCATCCAGTCAGAAGTGGCTGTTTTCTTGATTTTATTGCTTTTAACGGCACCTGCTACGTGTATAGCGCCACCGAAAAGCAAGAGCTTCTCGGTGAGCGTAGTCTTACCCGCATCGGGGTGTGAGATGATGGCGAAGGTGCGTCGGCGTTGGATTTCTTCTGTAAGTGTCATTAGCGCAGTTTAGCGTTGAATTTTTGCTCGAATGTCTTCTGCAGTTTTTGCATGATGGCTTCGATTTGATTGTCTTTAAGTGTGTTTTCTGTATCTTGCAGAATGAAACTGATGGCGTAGGATTTCTTGCCAGCTTCGAGGTTTTTACCCTCGTAAACGTCAAAGAGATATACGTTTTTCAGCAGTTTCTTCTCCACCTGACGGGCAGCCGCAAGCAGGTCAGCAAAGCATACGTTGGTGTCTACGAGCAACGCCAAATCGCGCTTAACGGCGGGGAACTTAGGCAGGTCGGTAATGACTGCTTTGTACATTTTGTTTTGCTTCATGAGTTCCTCCCAGTAGAGGTCAGCAAAATATACTTCGCCCTCGATATCAAAGTGCTTACGCAGGTTGCGGCTCACAATAGTGAGCGTGCCAAGCACTTTCTTGTTTGGCGCAATAATCTTGAGTCCGTCAGAGAAAAGGTCAGATGTAAAAGCTTCATACGAGCAGCGCTCTACGTTCACTCCAAGTCTGCGCATCACGTTCTCTACATATGCGCGAAGAGTATAAAATGTCATCTTCTGCTGCTCGCCTACCCAGCTCGGGCCAGTCTTGCAACCACTCAGCCAGATACCCAAATGCGACTCCTCAGAATAGGGCTTAAGCGGTTTGGGTTCTTCGCCTTCAGCCCATTCCGTCTGACGCTTTTCTGCATGATAATGATAGCAGTTACCAAACTCATAGAAGCGGAGGTCAAACGCTTTACGGTTGTTGTTGCGAGCAATGGATTCCAAGCCGCCAAAGAGGAGCGTCTGACGCATCACACCGAGGTCCTGTGACAGCGGATTCATAATCTTCACACAAGTGTCAAGTGGCATTTCTTCGTTGCCCTCGTAATAACTTACTTTTGTAAGGGAGTTATTGAGAATCTCGTTGAATCCTTGTGCGGAAAGTTGCTCGGAGATACGCCGCTGGAGGGCAACCGAATCGGGCTTGGTAGAGAAGGAGAGGTTGCTATGGAGGCTTTCGGAGAGTTCAACGTTGTTATATCCATAAATGCGGAGGATATCCTCAATCACGTCGCATTCGCGCTGCACATCGGTGCGATAACGCGGCACTTCAATTTGCCATACGCGCAAGCCGTTTTCTTCACTCGTTTTCGCAATACGCATCTCGAGGGCTCCGAGGATAGTCTCGATGGTGTCAGCCCCCAATTGCTTACCGATGAGTGTGTTGCAATGCATCTCCGTGAGGGTGACGCGGAAAGGCTCAAACGCAGCCGATTGGATGTCAAACACCGGGCTGGCAATCTTTCCGCCTGCCACTTCTTGAATCAGGAGGGCGCAACGCTTGAGCACATTGAGCGTATTACATGGGTCGCAACCACGCTCGTAGCGGAAGGAAGCATCGGTGGAGAGCTGATGACGGCGAGCGGTCTTACGGATGCTCACAGGGTCGAAATAGGCGCTCTCAAGGAACACGTTCTTGGTGCTTTCAGTAACGCCACTCTCCAAGCCGCCAAACACACCGGCAATACACATTGGCTCCTCTGCGTTGCAAATCATCAGATCTTTCTCGTTCATTTCTCTTTCGATACCATCGAGGGTTACGAATTTCTGCCCTTGCAGAGCGGTCTTCACGATGATTTTCTGTCCTTTGATTTTGTCATAATCAAACGCATGAAGCGCTTGTCCCATCTCGTGGAGCACGAAATTGGTGGCATCTACCACGTTGTTGATGGGGCGCAGACCTATGGTGCGAAGTGCGTTTTGCAGCCATTCGGGTGATTCTTTCACCTCTATGCCGCTGATGCATACGCCTGAGTAGCGGGGAGCCGCTTCTGTTGCTACTACTTCTACTTCCATCTTCAGGCCGTTTTCGTCATCGATATGGAAAGCGTCCACGTTCGGGCGCGTCAGTTTCACTTCCTTACCTTGCGCCTTATAAAACGCGTAGAGGTCGCGTGCGATGCCGAAATGGCTGCATGCATCGGATCGGTTGGGGGTGATATCTACCTCGATGATGGAGTCGTTCTCAAGCTGATAGAAAGCAGCTGCAGGCGTACCAACTACAGCATCGGTAGGCAATTCGATGATGCCATCGTGGCTGTTGCCTACTCCAATCTCATCCTCAGCGCAGAGCATACCAAACGACTCCACACCGCGAATCTTGGATTTCTTGATTTGGAAACTATCATCGCCATCATAAAGGGTAGTGCCGAGGGTGGCAACAATGACTTTCAAGCCCTGACGGCAGTTGGGCGCACCACACACAATTTGAAGCGGATTCTCGGGCGTACCCCACGCATATTCGCTATCCGGACAAAGCGGATTCTTCTGCTCATTACCACCCTTTACACCCGAAGGCAAAATGGCCGTGGTGGTGATATGCAGGTGGTCGCTATTCGGATGTTCGGTGCAGGTGAGCACCTCGCCGATTACGAGCCCTTTCAAGCCTCCTTTGATGGTTTGCACTTCTTCTACGGTACCTACCTCCAAACCAATTGAGGTGAGGTTTTTGGCTACCTGCTCCGCATCATCGGTGAGCTCAAGGTAGCGCTTTAGCCATTTGTAAGAAATATTCATATTTGTTGTCTTTGATTTCTGTAATGAGCGTCAAGGCGATAAAAAAACGCCATAATCGGTGCAAAATTACTAAAAATCTCCGACATGCCCAAATTTCTTGCCTTTAAAATGTAATTTTAAGTGCATTTTTCGGAAAGTTACACCAAATAAGCCCCCTTCCATCAAAAGGAAAGGGGCTGCAGAAGGTTGCACAACGTATGAAAGAGGTTGCACAACGTATGAAAGGGCGATGCGTAAAAGTGAAGATATCAGACAATCATAGGATTACTTTTTCATGCAAAAATGGGCTGGTATATCACCGGTGCGCTGCTTGGATAGGAGTTGACCGGAGAGGTTATAGCGGTAAAGCACTCCCGGAGTAACATAGTCGCGAGCATCTGTGAGATAGAGGTCGTTGTCCGTAATAAAAAGCGCATAGGGCGTTTGCAGTTCCGATTGGTTTTCGAGTGGGATGGCCGTAAACGAAAAGCTGGAAAGGTCCAAATATCCCATTTGCCAATTTTTTCCAATGCCCGTGTAGCCATATAGTTTGTCGCCGAGCAGATGCATTCGCTTAAACGCTACAGGCATGGGCTTAACTTCCTCCGTGAGGAGGTTCAATTCATAGAGAATTTCGGGTTGAGTGTAGTAATCACCTTGCGAACGAACGTACAATGTGTTTCTGTTAGCATCATAAACGATTTGGTCAAGGTTAACGGCTATGGGTATTCTCTTGGTTTCGCAGAAATCAGAGAGGGAAATTACAGATAGTGTAGAGTCGTAGTTTGGATACATGTATCCTCCCGAATTAGCCACATAAAGATTGCTGCCATCGGAAACTAATCCGTTGGGCTGATAGCCTACATGGCAGGTATCTACAATGCAGAGTGAGACTGTGTCAATTTTTGCCACATAACCACGCTGTTGATAATCTGGATTGATTTCTACAGGTCCTGCGTATGAGCTTACATACGCGTATCCGTCCGCAAAGCAAATAGACCTGCAATTGGGGATATCTACAGAGCTGATGCGCCTTGCTTGCAAGTCCATAATCTCCACTTTGCCTGACACGTTGATGACCGCATACATTTTGCCGCCATAGATGGCGATATCATTACCCACATCGCCCAATTCTTTCATCACCGTGGGGTTCACCGTGGGGTAGATATTGCGGTAGAGGGTGTCGGTTACTGGATCGTAAAAATCGATGGAGGCTTTGTTGGAGCCCATATTGCCTTCGTTTAAAATAAACAATCCGTGGGCAAATGTCAAATCCTCTTGCTCCACTACTTCGGGATGACGACAAGCGGATAGCGCAAGCAACAAGAGGGTGGGCAGGAATGCCCATTTGAAGAGCTCTGAATGCAATCGATTTATATGTGTCATTTTATGTCTTATTTTTTTGTATTGATTCTTAAATAAGCAGATTTTCATTGTGTTGCTTAAAATGGAAAGCATCTCCTTCTATACTATAATGACAGTTTCAGAATGCCTTTCCCATTGAACCCCGGCATGGGATAATTAGGGATGACTTCGTATTGCTGATTGAGGATATTATTGGCCTCAATACCGGCTTGCAGGCGAATCTTCTCCCCTTTTCTTGACGATGGCAATAGCCATGTGTAAGACAAACTGATATCGCTGGTGTACCAAGGTTGCACATGATTTGCAGGGATATTGGCGGAACTGGTATAGCGTTCTCCAACATAGCACAGAGCATATGCCAAATAGAGTCTTTCCTTCCATTGATAAGTGGCCGTAATGGAGAAACTATGGCGGGGAATATACGCAATCTGTCCGCCGTATGTGCCACCATAAGGGTCGTTATCTTGCGGATCCGTGCGGTCGAGCGCCTGCTGCCAAGTATAGCTGCCATGAAGCGTGAGTGTGTGTTCGTGGGGGAACAACAGGCTAATGTCGGTTGCTATTTCAGCGCCCAAAATTTCTACATAACCGAGATTCATCATCATCCATCGGTATTGACTGTTGCCCTTGGGGATGGCTACAATTTTGTTTTCTACCTGATTGAAATACACATCCGCTTTGGCGCCAAGCCGGATGCCCTTAAGGCTTCCTATCTTGCTATTTCGGGGGCTGAAAAGGCGTGAATATTCGGTGCCAACATCACATTGCCTCGTTTTTTCAGGTTGTAGATTAGAACTGCCGATATCGGTGTAATAGAGGTCGGAAAACGTAGGCATCCGATAGATCATTTTATAAAACGCGCGCACGTACCACTCCTCGCTCAAGATGGGTTTGGCATTGAAGAAAATGGCCGGTGTAATGGCGTTGTAAGTTTCCGCTCGCTTGTCGAAAAAAGCTGTGGCACAAGCGCGGAGCGTATCGCTCACGAACGTCTCAAGTACGCTCGCTTGCAGTTTGAGCCAGCGATAACTGACGGCAGTAGCCGCACTCACGAGCAATGTATGACGAAGCGGGTGCACAAACTGCTGCATGTTGCCATCTAACCAATTGAGTTGATAATCAGCTGCTAATGCCACATCCCAAAACGGAAAAATCCGGTACCTGCCCGCTATTGATGCATATAGCTCCTGCTGCAAAAACTGATTATCCACATACATCAATGTCGTGTCGGGATTGAGATACCGCAGGTAATCGTTGGAGTATTTGATATTGGCTTGAAGACTCAGTTTATCCGTAATTTCGGTCGTATAATTGCCTTGTACAAACGCATTTCTATCCCATTGTCGTTGTGCGTTTTTCCATACGTTATTCACTATTGCTCCTGGAATACCGCGCCCAGATTGATAATAATATCCTTTGAGATGCCATTTACCAGTTTGCGAATAGCCGAAGAATCCGGCTTCAGCTCGAAAAGCCTGCACATCGCCGTTTTGCCGGACCGCAGTAGTGTCCCAGGCAATGCTTCCATCCGCGAGTCGTTTCTCATAATGGTAATGATAACGTCCGGTAGCAAACGTATATTCGGCATTGAGACTGAGGTGAATATTTTCGGTGATTCGTTGCTCATAGAGTAGGGACGGGTTGGCTAATCCAAACGCGCCTGCCTTCATGCGAATCTCAATATTATACGGTTTTATATACGCTTCGCCCCCATTCTCCACTCGCTCAAACTTCGGTCGTCGCGTTTTCAAATAGAGTGTACCAGCGCTACCGAAATCCTTCGCAGGCTGAAAAATCTCCGACTTCTGACCATTGTAGAGCGCAATCTCTTCGAGGTTATCCATGGAGAATTTTCCGAGATCGACCGTGCCGTTTTGTGCATTTCCAATCTCTATTCCATCGTAGAAAACGCCAAGATGATGGCTTCCCATGGAGCGTACATCTACCGTTTTCATGCCGCCCACACCTCCGTAATCTTTGATTTGAACGCCCGAGAAATAACGCACGGCATCCGCTACAGAGGTGGTGGATAGCGCCTTCATCTGCTCGCCTTTGAGCAACTGAGGGGGCATCACATCTTTCTCCTGACGAGCTACTACCATAACTTCGTCAATGCGGAAAAGTTCCGCGATGGAGTCTTGCACACGTATAAGCGAGTCCTTCTCCATAGCGTAGGCTGCAGCTATGGAGAAGAACAGAAAAAATGCGATATTATGCAGTTGTTTAAAATGCAACATCCATCAGGGTAGGAGGAGTCTTAACTTATTTCTTTGCGCCGAGTTCGTCGATGCAGAAGTAAGCGGGGGTATTCATACCGTAATCGCCGTTGTCGGTAGAGCTGAGGGCGAATGTAAGTTTGGTTACTTCACCGAGCGAGCTGAGGTCGCAATACGTCCAATCTTTGAGGATCTTGCCGTCTTTAGCCAGATAGAATTCCACATTGCCCGTCATTTGTTCACCGTTATGTCCGGTGATGGTGAGCAGGAACCAATCGTCAGCTCCGAACTTTTTTGCATACGCATCGCCATTGAGCATGGAGTTGTATGCATAAATGCTGTTGGTGAGGTAGCATCCGGGCACTACCATTGCCTTTGCGAGCAGCACAGCATCACCACCGGAGAAACTTGCGCACCAAGTGCCGAAATTCTTTCCTGCACGTGGACCACCGCAAGCAGACTTATAGGCATCGGTATAGTCCTTAAATTCGGTATTGGTGATGTTGCTCACCATGAAGCCGTAGTAATACGTGCCATACTCAGAAACCATCTTGTAAGATTCAAACGTGAAATCGCCTGAGGTAAAGCTGTTGATACCATCATTGGTGTCAGCTGTCCAATACGAATCAGTTTGCAGTTCAACGTCTTCAAAATCGCCTTTCTTAAGTTGATTTTCAGGCTCATTTTGGCAAGAAGCCAAGAGCAATCCGGCTGCGAGAGCCAGGAAAAGATACCATTTTTTCATTATTAAAATAATTTATCGGGTGGAAATATGCTCCACCTTTTGTTAAACAAAAAGGGAATTGTTTCTCTTCGGAGAAAACAATTGACACCGACGACTGAGCGCAGTAATCACTACGCAACAAGCCGCCGGCCGTTGGCCTGCGTCGCGCACCAAAGTACACGGAATTGATATGGGCAGAAAACGTTTCATGTTTTGGCTCGTTTCGCGAGAGCTGTCAACTGTTTCGCTTCATCAGCAGGTCTTCTGGCTCAGCCCGGATAATGCGTCTTCCCAGCCGTGTCTGCTCTCGCAGAGCGCGTTCGTGCCAGTGACATAATGCATTATCTTGTAGGACTTTACAGCTGCGCGTCAGCACAGGATTTTCACCTGTTTCCCTTGTCAGAATCAGCAATACTAAATAGCCATCTTCAGCGTAATAAATACGTAAAAAATGGTCGATTTCAGTAAGAATACCGAAACCGACCGCGAAATTACTGCTTTTTTCTGAAACTACCAAATTTTTTCAGAAAAAAAACGTATTTTTGTTTGGATTATTGTTTTAGCCGTTAAAATGCAGGCTGATTATTGTATTTAGCCGCTAAAATGCAGGCTGATTATTGCTTCTCAACTGTTTGAAACTCGGGCTTTAGGATATTTTGTAGTGCGCTCCATGGAATGAGAATCTCTGTTTCTCCGAGTGCATATGGTGCAATATCATAGGGGTTAAAAACGTAAGTGATGCCCTCTTCGGCGAGGTAGAAATTGTCGTTTGGGTGGATATCATCTACGTTGTAACCTGCTTCTTGCAAGTCCTGAATGAGCGCAATCTCATCGTTTTGTTCCACCATGTATTGGAGTAAAAGTTGCGTAAGCGGTTCTTGATAATTCTCTGCAAAAAGTTGCTCTTCATCGATTTGTTCGCCCGTTTGCAGGTTGTAGTTAACGAACTGCCTGAAGTTGCTTCCGTGTGCGCCACCCGTATATACATAGCGCTCCACACAGTAAGAAAGGATGCCCTTGACTTCGCCCATCACAGAACCGGTGAGCACTTGCTCTTCGCAGCAAATAGGTGCATACTCATAATCGCGATTGTCTTTCTCCCAATCCTCTTTCAGAGGGAGGTTGTTGATCTTATATTCGGTCTTGAGCATCGCTACATACGCATCGAGCGCCTGCTGCGGCTCCATATCAATATATGCTTCACCGAAGAGCCGATGCTTCAAATCGCGTTGGATATTGTTGAGCGCATCGGTTTTTCCTATGGCCGTAGGGTATTCGATATGGATACTTACGGTGAGGCTGTCTTCCTGCGCGTCCGTCAGATAGCAAACCTGCTCGCTGCTCAAACTGGTCGTTTGGAGTGCATTATGCTTGCATCCAACGAGCAGCAAGCATGCAATCAAAAGAGAGAATCCTGCCATATGGCGGTTCTCAATCATCTTATTCATCATTTTTTTCATAAGGCAATAATTTTTATATAAGGTTGGCCTCAATGCCCCATCTTTCTGCGTATGGGGTCGATTGTTCCAACTTATTTCTTTTTCTTCTTTTTCTTCTGCTGAGAAGTCGTATGTTCGCTGGGCATCAATCGCTGCGCCGACAGCAATTGAAACTCTGGAAAACGGCAATCGAGCAGTCCTCCGGAGAGGCGTTCGATATCGTGAATAATTTGCTCATCATCTACTTGATTGCGGTTCCATACGAGGTAGGTATATTTCATGCGATTGCCAATTCGAATGATTAAGTCTTGGCGCTTCTCAATATCCTCCTCTTGAGCTGCTGCACGAATCATATCTTGGATGAGTTTGCCGTAATGTCGTTGTGGAAAATGGGGTTGGCTGTATTGCAGCAAGTCGGGTTTGCGGCTCATCTCCTCGCGTACGGGCTGCCCGTAAGGATAATCGATGTCGAGCTTAAAATCCGACATTATGGCCAAGTGGTCATAAAACGTATGCCGTTTTTCGTCGCTATTCAGTTCGGGATGGAGCTGAATCATGGCTCGCACAATCACTTCTGCACAGCGGTTGCGCTCTTCGCGAGTAGGGAGTGTGAGCGCATGAGCTACCATGTGCTGGATATTGCGCCCGTATTCCGGCATAATCAGTTTTTCGTTGAGTGAGGTATAGTCCATAACGAAGAGGAGTTATTTCTGCTTGATGAGATAAATCATGGTAGGGTAGTGGTCGGCATATCCGTCGAGCCATACGCCTCCCTTGTGGGTGCGGAGTGGGGTGCCTTTGTCTTTGCCTTCTTGCACGGTGAGGAACGGTTTATTAAAAATCTCCGGTTTCCAATAACTCCATTGCGTGGTGCTTCGTTCGGCGTTCATCAGCGGTTCGGAGATGATGATTTGGTCAAAAAGATTCCAACTTCCGTTGTATGCCAAACTGCCAATACCGCGGTCGAGCAATTGCCACATCGTGTTGAAGAATCCCTGTTCTCCCACGTCCTTACGCTCTTTCTTTGCGCCCAATACCTCGGCGCAAGAGTGGTTGAATGGGTCATCGTTGAGGTCGCCCATAATCACGATTTTTGCACGTGGTTCGCGCTGGTAGATGGAGTCGCAAATAGATCGGCAGAGCATAGCTGCGGTATCTCTCGTGGCGCGAGAAGTCTCCTCCCCACCATAGCGCGATGGCCAGTGGTTTACGATGATATGAATCTTATCACGAACAAGGCCTTTTTCGTCTTTCAGGTAGCCGCTTACGAGCAGCTGCAGACGGCTCTTCACCTCGCCACCATCGGCATAATGCGCATGCAACTCATAGCCTTTGGGCTTGCCTACCGGGGTGAAATAGGTGGGATTGTAGAGCAAGCCTACATCAACGCCTCGGCGGTCAGGACCCTCTAATAAGATAGGCTGATAATTGCGGTTGGCAATCTCCGGCTGCTTTACCAAATCTTGAAGACAACCGATATTCTCCACTTCGGATACGCCTACAATCACAGCGCCTATCGGGCTCTTATCCAATCCCAGTTGAGAAATGGCGTATGCCATATTATGGAGCTTGTGCTCGTATTTGAGAGGTGTCCAATGCATACCGCCATCAGGGAGGTACTCGTAATCGTTTTTACCCTCATCGTGAATGGTATCAAAGAGGTTCTCCAAGTTGTAAAATGCCATGCATCGAACCACATAATCGTCCTTTTGAGCCAAGGCTGATATTGAGCCCAATGCTACGAGAAAAACACCTAAAATAAACTTGCGCATATTTTTACGTTTGAAATTTTCTGCAAAGGTACAACAAATATTTGGATTGACCAAATTTATCTGCGATATTATTGCATTAATTCGCATCGTCTTGCAATAATATCCACCAAAAATTTGCATGTTTGCAAAAAAAGTAGTAATTTTGCAGCCAAAAATGAAAAATTATGTCAACTGTCAATAAAGTGATTCTCATTGGCAATGTAGGTGCCGACCCCGAAGTGCGCTATCTGGATCGGGGTATGGCGCTTGCAACGTTTTCGCTTGCTACTGTGGATAAA
>CAMGMU010000030.1 GCA_946059305.1 uncultured Bacteroidales bacterium
GATAATTCAAAAAAAAGTAGTACCTTTGCACCGCAATTCAAATTAGACCCAATCAAGTGTGAGGGGTATGTGAAAAGGTTGAGTACGTTGCCTGATGTACGGGGTGGAGAAAATCCTATACACGACTGAAAGAAGCCGAATACGTTTTGCAGCGCAACATAGAGTAGCATATCCGAAGTTAGGATAAGGCAGTCTTGCCGGCGGGGGGCTCTAACGAGCTCCCTGCTTTTTGTGTATCATAGAATACTCTAAATTCTATTATCGGCTATTCATATAGAACTATCTAATTAAATCATAGAAAATCATTTCAAAAACTAATTTTTTTTCATAATTTTGTATCGTCTTAAACCTGTGCAGATAAAGAGACGAATGATTATTATTAACCTTTAAACATTTTTGATTTTCTATGGAAAATGGTGTATCTTTTGCAGATGTTGCTGCTATGGTGCGCAACTCTGATTCCAATGGCATGAATTGGAACTCCCCGATGTGGCTTATTTGGGCTATGCTCTTTGGCAATGGCACGTTTGGCGGTTTTGGAAATCGCGGGCAAGGCTTGCAAGACGCAGAGATTATGGGTCAGTTGAATGCTATTCGTCAGACGATGGCAGACAACCAAAACGCCAATTCTCTTGGAGCAGGCATCGCAGGCAATCACGAGCAGTTGCACGGCATCAACCAAGCAATCTGCAATGCTGCTATGGCAAATCAGATGTCGTTGAAAGACATCGTGGCTCAAATGGCTCAATGCTGCTGCGACCAGAAGAGTACTGTCCTCCAACAGACGAACCAGTTGCAAGCGTCAATCGCTAATCTGATGAACGTAATGAATCAAGGCTTCACGCAAGTCGGATTCCTTACGCAACAGCAGACGAACGAGTTGAACACGAACGCCAACGCTAACACGCAGCGCATACTCGACAAGATGTGTGCAGACACTACGCAGGAGTTGCGCGACAAGTTGGCAGAGGCATCGCAGAACGCTCAAACGAGCTATCTGATTAGTCAGCTCAAGACGACGGCTGCTGCCGCTTAATGTATTCAGGCGGCACACGAAGATGCACTATGCGGATGCGTGTGCTGCTTTACTAAACTATTAACACTATGAAAGCATTAGATATGATTCTGTTTTGGGCGTGCGAGAATTATCACCCAATATATGAACAGTATTTAGTGGAGAAGTACGAAGAAGAACATGGAAAGCACTTCAACGAGTGTTATGCAAAGAAAGTTGTTGGGTCTATGTGTTCGTATGATGATAATGGGAATAAGCGTACAGGAGAACATTGGAGTTGCGAACAAGTAAAGACAGCCATAAGTCCATTTGCAGACATTTTAGGGAAGAACGATACCGATTGGGACGCATACGTAGCCGTTAATATGTGGTGGCATGATTTATCTTGTAACTACAAAAGGCACTTTGCGGAGAGAGCGGACGAGTTTATGATTGAAGATGCTTTAACGTGGGCTTTTGATGATCCTGACGCGGAAGACGGTAAGCTTTGGTCTTATTTCTTCCATAAGTAACCAACAGAGGGTGCGACTATCATTTCGCACCCTTGTTGTTGCCGAACACGTAATCAATCACTTTCCTATTCGCCTCGTCAACGCGCTTCTTATCCGGGTGTACGTATATAGCAGTAACCTTATGGGATGAAGAGTGTCCGAGCGCGCAAGCGATGATGTCCATCGGAATATCGCAATCATTGAACGCAATAGTCGCCCACGTGTGCCGCATCCAATACGTAGTGACGGGAGGCAATCCGTTTCTCGTTGACAACCTGCTGATATATGTGTCTATTCTTGAAGTCATCTTCGGCACACTATCGCATCCTTCAAAGAACGAAAGGAGTTTGTTTTTTCCGCGATACCGCTCTATTATTTCCAAAGCTTCTTTTTCTATCTTTATGTCGTACTCTTTTCCGGTCTTTGAACGTTTGTAGTACAATCTCCCTGCGCGTATGGAATCGTTCGTAAGATTGCATAAGTCTTGCATATTTATACCAATAAGCATAAAGATTAGTTTGAACAAGTCCAAATACTCCTTTGAAAGCCATTTTGCTTTTATTCCAAACAAACATCTTAATTGCTCGACAGAAAGTGTACGCGGTCGTGATTCCGGTCGCAAATACTCCACGTCATTTAGTGGGTATCGTAAATCGTATTTCCGAGCAGCATAAGAAAGAGCCGACTTAACCTTTGACGTGTACATTATAATGGAGTTGGTGGATAGGTTGTTTTCCCGTAGGAAGTTCACATAGCCGTTGTACCAATCTAATGATATATCCTCAATAGGTGTGTTTTCGCGTTTGTCGTATTTTAGAATAGACCGCATTGCTGTGTCCGCCAAACGTCGAGAGCCTTCACTACAATCGGAGTATTTCATTTGCCAAACCTCTTGGAACGTTGGCAGTACTGATGCGTGATCGTTGAAAATATCATCGCATACGAGGTCGCGTATTGTCGATACTTGAAGAGATTTGATAGGCGTTTTCTTCGATAATTCAAGGAGTGCCACTTGTGCCTGCGATAATGTTGACTGCAGGAACACATTGAGTTGTTTCTTGTCTGGGTGGTTGACTACTTTGCCGTCCAACCATTGATTTTGTTCAAGTCTTACCGATAATGCTCTGCGTGAGTTTCCGCCATTGTGGGAGAAAGAAAGGAATACTGTTTTTCTTCCTTTGTTGTAAAATAGTGTTACGTTAGCCATAGTGTAACCTTTCATTTTTGATAAAAGTGCCTTTTGTAACCTATATGTAACCTTTTTTCGTTACAAAATATTACAATTTGTTACGATTTTTTACACTTTGAAGTTAATAATGCATGAGAGTTTTTTAGGTTACCACACGCTATCCATTGTCCTAAATCATTGATATTTAAGCGTTAAGGTATGTTAAAAATCCACAAAAATGTAAAAATTGGTTAAATTTTCCGGCAAAGGTACTACAAAATTTTCGTATATCAAAATTTTTTCGTAATTTTGCTGAAATTTTTATGCGTTCTACCTGAAAATGCTATTTTTTTTGTATATTATAATCGCATTTTAGGATGATGCTGATGCATTTTCTATTTTGGTATAGTTTTTGCTATCGAAAATGAAGAAACACTCAAAAAACAGAATAAAATGGAAAAATTGACATGTCCGATTGTGCCCAATTTTCTGCTGGGCATAGCTGGAGGTATTCAATATTTGAAGCTTAAAAAAGCTTCGAAAAATCCTCGTAAGGAACAAGAAAAAACGCTTCGTGCGATTTTGGAGTATGGTAAGCATACGGAGTTTGGCAAAGAGCATCATTTTGATGCCATTTTGGAGGCTACTACAGCCGATGAACTCTTCGCTCGTTATCAACAGTATCTGAAGCCCTCAGAGTACGAAGATTTCCGTCCGTATGTCAACAAGATGAAAGCCGGACAGGCTGATGTGCTTTTCCAGGGGCGTCCGATGCTATATGCTACCACGTCTGGCGCAACCGGAGAGCCTAAGTGGATTCCTATTTCCGAAAAATATCTGGGCGATATTTACGGTAAGATGAATAAGACCTGGCTCTTCAATTTCCTCCACGTTCGGCCGAAAGTGTATGCCGGAAAAATTATTTCGGTAGTAGGCAAGCAGATTGAAGGATATACGGAAGATGGCACCATCTATGGTTCGGTAAGTGGCTTTACGCAAGCTCGTTGCCCGGGTTTCGTAAAGAAACTTTATACCTGTCCCTCGTGCGTATATAATATCGATGACTATGCCGCTCGCAACTATACGCTCATGCGTATGTCGATAGAGCGCAACGTAACATTGTGCGTAACGGCTAACCCCTCCACGATGGTGGAGATGCAGCACAACGTAGATATCTGGTACGACGATTTCTGCGATGATATCGAGCACGGAACGCTCTCGCATAAAGTGGAAGTGCCTGCCGATATACGCAAGGAGGTGGAAGCATGCCTGACACCCAATCCGGAGCGCGCAAATGAACTTCGCGAACTGAAGAAACAGTATGGTACGGTTACGCCCAAGCTCTATTGGCCTGAGCTTCAGTTGCTTACGACCTGGAAGTGCGGCAATACGAAGATTTATCTTGATAAGCTCGAGGGCACATTCCCTGATGATATGTTCTATCAGGAGTTTGCGTATTTTGCTTCAGAATGCCGTGCGGGATTGGTACTCGATGATTCCAACGAAACGGTACTCTTCCCTCACATGCATTATTACGAGTTTAAGAAAGCAGAAGAGTTTGACGACCCCAATGCACGCTTCTATCAGCTGGATGAGTTGGTGCCGGGACAGATGTATTGTCCGTTCGTAACGACCTTCTCGGGATTGTATAGGTATAACATGAACGATATTTTGATGGCATCGGAGCCACTCTTTGGCACAACTCCACGTGTACACATGGTGTCCAAAGTGAATGGTATCGTAACGATTACTGGCGAGAAACTTTATGAAGGTCAGTTTGTAGATGCCGTAAAGAAGGCCGAGCAGGATATGCATATGCCGCTCAATTATTTCTGCGGGTATGCTAATTTGGAGTCAAGTTGCTACGATTGGCTGTTTGAGTTTACAGACCAAACGACCAGTCAGGAAGCAGCAGAGCAGTTTGCGCAAGCGGTGGATAAAAACATCAAGGCAAGCAACATGGAATACGAGGCCAAGCGCAACTCGTTCCGCCTCAAAGATGCGCGCGTTTTCCGCCTTCAGGAGCACTCTTTCCAGCAATGGAAAACGGGTATCATCAATCGTACGGGTCAAGATGCCTCTCGCTTCAAGCCCAATGTGCTTGCTCAGAATGAAGAGCGTCATCAAGAGATCCTTAAGTATGTCTTGAAGGACTAAAATGGGGTCAGTGAGTGCAATAGTGCACTAACTGACCGCATCTATATAAACACAAATACTATAACAAATGAAATCAACAAATCGCAGACCGGGTGAGGGCTTGCCATATCCGTATCTGATTAATGCCGTACTTGCGCTTCTTGGCGGTTCACAGACGCTTCGCCTGCGTTTTTGGTCACGCCATCCGCGTCATACTGCAGAGAAAACATTACGTGACATCCTCACGCTCTCTCGCGATACGGTGTATGGCAAGGAGCATCATTTTGACGTTATTTTATCGGCTACAACGGCTGACGACTTGTTCCGCTTGTATCAGCTCTATGTGCCGGCCAACGATTTTGAGGCTCTCAGGCCTTACGTTGAGCGCCATAAGAATGGTGAGAAGGATGTGCTTTTCCCCGGTAAGCCGGATATGTATGCCACTACGAGTGGTACAACTTCTGAGCCTAAATGGGTACCGATGACGCATAAGTATCTGAAGGATGTGTATGGCAAGATGTCGCATATCTGGACCTGGAATTTCGTTAAGCACAGAAGTAAGATTTTCGGCGGTCACATTTTTCCCATCGTGGGCAAAGAAGTGGAAGGCTATGCGCCGGATGGCACGTTGTTTGGCTCCGTGAGTGGCGTCTTGGTACGTGATATCCCGAGCATCATCAAGAAGCATTATACGGCTCCGGCATGCGTGATGTCGATAGGCGATTATACCGCCCGCAACTACACGCTCATGCTGATGGCTATTCAGCATAAAGACGTGACCCTATGGGCAACGGCCAACCCTTCTACCATCCTCGAGCTGATGCGTACGGTAGATGAGCATCTCAGTGAGATGATTGTAGATATTGAGCGTGGCGAGATTTCAGAAGCATTCCATATCGAGCCCGAGATTCGCGAAGAACTCAAACCCTATCTCAAGGCCAATCCGGCTCGCGCCAACGAACTGAGGACACTTCGTCTGCAAAAGCCCGATGGCAAGCTTCTTCCGAAAGATTATTGGCCATATTTACAGTATCTATCTACCTGGAAATGCGGCAATACGAAGATCTATATGGAGAAGTATTTGGATGCTTTTAATTGGGACGAAACGTTTTATCAGGAGCTCGGATATATTGCTACCGAATGCCGATTCGGCTTCTCGCTTGACGACACCAACGAATCCGTTTTGTTCCCACACATGCACTATTATGAGTTTGTGGAAGAGAGTGAGATTCAGTCGCCACACAAGCATTTCCTTCAGATTGATGAGCTCGAGATGGGCAAACGCTATTGCGCATACGTGACCACATACAGCGGTCTCTTCCGCTACAATATGAACGACCTGATAGAGGTAGGTGGCAAGTATAAGAATACACCTACTATTCACATGATCTCCAAGGTCAATGGTATCGTATCGCTCACGGGCGAGAAATTATATGAGACCCAGTTTATCGATGCTGTACACGCGGCAGAGAAGACGACTGGCTTAAAGACCAAATTCTTTGTGGGCTTCGCAGACATTCTCGAGAGCAAATACCATTTCTACTTCGAGTTTGCAAACGAAGAGGTGACCCAGGAAGAAGCCGATTTGCTGGCCGCTGAAGTGGATAAGGAGTTGCAGAAGATAAATATCGAATATGAGTCGAAGCGCGCTTCTTTCCGTTTGCACGAGCCTCAAGCACATATCCTGATGTCAAATGCGTACTCACGCTTTAAAGCGGCATGCTTGCGCGATGGCTTCCGCGATGGACAGTTTAAGTTCAACCTCTTGATGCAAGACGAAGCACGTAGAGGTAAGTTTAAGTTGATAGAGCGCATTCTCGACAGCCGCACCAAGATAGGTGATACGATTGCCGAAGTGGCAGAACGATTAGACGAACGCATTGATGAAGGTCGCGAACGTCGAGCCGCTCGTCAAGCTGAGCGCAAAGAGCGTAGAAATGAACGTCAGCAGAAGCGTAAAGAACGCAATGCTCAGCGCAATAAAAACAACAAATGATTGACATAAATACGATATCTTTCACCGACTTTGATGCGGTGGTTCTTGACTTGGATGGCACCCTCTATCAGAAGCCACATATGGTGTGGCACATGATGGTGGGTGACCATTGTCATTTACTCGAATTGGCAGGCGAACGTATTGCTCGCAGCTGGATAGCTGGCAGATATTATGAGAGTCAGAAAGCATATTACCAATCCTATTTTCGGAAAATAGCCCAATGGTTTCCGTTTTCGGCCAAGCATGCCGAAGAGTGGTATTTTGCGCATTATCTGCCTACAATGCTGAAGGTTATCCAGCGATATTACCGGCTCAACGAATGGGTGCAACCGCTGGTAGAGAAAGCCAAAGCGGCAGGTGCGAAGGTGGTGGTATATTCCGATTATGAGATGATGGCGGAGAAATTTGCCATCTTGGGATTCGACGCTTCGCAATTGGATTATGCGGTATGTGCGTCAGAACTTGGGGGCGTAAAACCCTGTAAAGAGTCAATGCAAGCCCTTCTGAAAATGCTGAAGGTTACGGCTTCCAGGACCTTGGTGATAGGCGATAGAGACAAGACGGATGGTGAGGCAGCTCGCAGGGTTGGCGCTCGGTTTATTTGCTGCAAATAATAGGGTATGTGTGATTTTGCCATACGATGCAAACAGTCATCCCTCCATCAATAGACAATCCAAATAATTTGATAGGAATGAAAAATTTCAAAGTCAAAGAAGGTGTGTATGTGCCGGATATGGGCCTTACATACGACGAGAAGGATCCGTACGTAAGAATGTATCAACCTACGTATGATCGCGTCTGCAAAGTGGATGAGCATTATCCTTTTGTAGATAATAGTTTGAAATACCGCTTTTTGAACCGCACGATGCACCTTCTGGTGCTCAATTTTTTAGAGCGGATATACTTGCGGCTGAATACGGGGTTACGCTATAAGGGCCGTGCTATTCTGAAAAAGTACAAGAAAGAGCTCGCGGGCGGCTATATATCCATCGCTAATCATACCCTTCCGCATGATTGCGAGTCGGTATTATTGGCCATTGGTGCCAAACATACCGTAAGGATTCCCATGTTTCAGAAAAACTTTGAAACAAGCAACCAATTTTGGCTCAAAGTAGTAGGTGGAATACCTATTCCGCCAGCCGAAGAGGGACTATCAGCCATGAAGAAATTCAACGAGGCGTTTGATGAGTTTCATCGTCGCGGATATTGCTTCCATATCTTCCCGGAGATGAGCAAATGGCCGTATTATACGCCCCTTCGTCCGTTCCAGAAGGGAGCTTTTACGATGGCATATAAGTATCAGATGCCTATTTTGCCATGTGCCATTACGTATCGCGAGCGTACGGGCATCTATAAATTGTTTGGTAAAGCCAATGAACCACTCGTAACAGTAGAAATCGGTGAACCAATTTTCCCGGATAAGGGTCAGCCTCGCAAGCAAGACGTAGAACGTATGCTGCAAGAGTCTCATGCTTCAATGCGCAAGATGATGGGCATTATTGAAAATCCATGGCCGGCAAATGCAGATGATTTACCGAAAGAATAATATAAAAATACAACAAATATTGCAACTTTTTATTCCAAAAGAGCATTTATTTCGCTTTTTTGCGCATTCTTAAGAAAAATAATTTGCATATATCAAATTTTATTAGTAATTTTGCGCTCGCTTTTAGAAAGAGTGCATTGCGGCGTTAGCACATCGGTAGTGCATGGGCTTCCCAAGCCTAGGAGGTGGGTTCGACTCCCATACGCCGCTCTTAAGAAACAGGTCATTCCCCAATAAGGAATGACCTGTAGTTTTATTGCTAATGGATGCAGAATGATATTAGGGCATTGATTGAACAACCTAAAATAACGTTCCTTCATGTCGCACATAACGCTTGAGCGCTTTGCAAACACCATTAATCCAGGAATTGATATTATCATTGTCCATTTGCGGAGAAGTGAGCAATTTGATAACCTGGTCCACGGGCATACCATATCGCAGCACACCAGAAATCAGCTTGGCGTAATTCCAGAACACGCGATCAAAACGGTATGACAACCCCTCAACCGTTGTCTTGAAGCCTCTGGTGTTAACAAACTGAAAATCATATCTATGTGAGCCATCATCGTTGAGCGCACGAATGATTTTGCCATGCGTAACAGATTTGGGCAACATGATGCCATACTGATCATCGGCTAAGCCGGTAAAGATTTCGTAGGGGCGGCCGTCTTTGAGCCCTACAAAGGCAATCCATTTATCCTTATTGTTCTGGAATCGAACGACATCGCATTCGAGTGCCGTAGGACGAATGCGAATGGCTTCAGATTCATATGGTATGTCAGATGCAGGACTATTGGCCTTTTCCACTTTCTTGCATAGGTCCTCTATTTCTTCAGCTACATCAGAACGCTTCATTTGCAAATAAAGCTGCTCTGGCGTAAGCGGACGCGGGAACTGATGCTGAATACGCGAAGCTTCAGAGGCAATGTGATGGAGTATTTCGTCAGCGAGAGATTTCATGGTTTGCGGAATCATGCTGTTAAATTCCCTCCAAAGAAGGGAGGGTTTATTATTTACTCTCAGGAGAGAGGGGGTATTATTTACTCTTAGGAGAGAGGGTTGATAATTTACTCTCAGGAGAAAGGGTTTATAATTTATTCTCAGGAGAGAGGATTTATTCTCAGGAGAGAGGGTTTATAATTTAGTGAGTAGTGCTGTGCAGGATATTTCTCCCGAAGGGGTAAGGATACAATACTGAACGGCATCCTGCAATTCCTGAACTTGCACCCGAATAGCATCTCCTTTATGAACTTCTTTAGCGTAATTCATGTCGAGGCGAACAGGGTAGATGCCGGTGAGCGAATCGTCGGCATTGAGCATAAATTGCAAGTATTTGATGGAATTGCAATGGTTGTTGTAATCGAGATCCGTATAATGAATGGTATGTGGCATTTCCGATGTAGGCGATTCGATTATGCCAAGACGTTTCGCACGCGGGAGGTCGAGCTTCTCGCCATCTATGATGCCTTCCCATACGGGATCATGGAAAGCAGCCGTATCGACTGCACGAGTGGTAAGATTGATGAGTGTCCAAACCGAAGCACATTTACCGATGAGGAACTTCTCTTCGCCCTTCTTCAGATAGATGCGGAAATTACGCATGCTGAACATGTGGGCATTGCCCTCTATCCATGTCTCTACGATGATTTCATCATCATAGGTTGGCAAATAGTCAGCAATAATCGTTAGTCGGGTGAGTACCCACGTAGCATTGTACTTCTCAACGAGCATGTCGGTCTTCAAGCCAAATCGACTTGCGCTCATGCCTGCTGCCTCCAGGATATAGTGCTCAAGGTCACATAATCGCATGTGACGAGAAGCATCCACATTGGCATGCTGAACTGTAAAATTAAAACGATGTTTCATAATTTATAGTTTAGTGATTATACGATTTGTCATCAGAATAGGATGCTGACTATTCGGCAACATGCTGATAATCAGCATACTATCCGATGTTTGAATATTAAGAAAAATTCGTTATTTGATTGAAAGCACAAACAAGTACATTCGCTAATACATGAATTAGGCGTAATACTATAATAAAGGCATTTGCAAAGCACGAATACCTGCGATTATTTGAGCCAACGATCAAGCCAATTATAGAATCGGCGCTGCCAGAGGATGCCGTTTTGAGGTTTGAGAACCCAATGGTTTTCATCGGGGAAGATGAGTAGTTCGGCCTCTATTCCGCGCATTTTAGCTGCATCGAATGCAGCCATGGCTTGGTTGGCGAGAATGCGATAATCTTTCTCGCCATGGATGCAGAGAATGGGGGTATCCCATTTATCCACAAATCGATGGGGCGAGTTTTCGAACGTGCGTTGCGCAATCGGATTATTCTTATCCCAATAAGCGCCACCCATATCCCAGTTGGCAAACCATTTCTCTTCCGTTTCGAGATACTGCATCTCCATATTGAAGATACCATCGTGAGCGATAAATGCTTTGAAACGCTTATCGTGGTGACCTGCGAGCCAATACACGGAGAATCCACCAAACGAAGCGCCTACACAACCCAGATGCTCTTTATCCACATAGGGCTCAGCAGCCACAAACTCATCGATAGCAGTAAGGTAATCACGCATACATTGTCCGCCATAATCACCTGAAATGGCTTCGTTCCATTCGTTTCCAAAACCGGGAAGTCCACGACGATTGGGGGCTACAATAATGTAATTATTGGCAGCCATCATCATGAAATTCCATCGATAGCTCCAGAACTGTGAAACGGGCGATTGCGGCCCGCCTTCGCAATAGAGCAGGGTAGGGTATTTCTTGCTTGGATCAAAATGTGGCGGATAGATGATCCATGTAAGCATCTGCTTACCATCGGTAGTTGTTTGCCATCTCGGCACCACTTCGCCCATCGTGAGGTTAGATAGAATATCGTTATTAACGCGGGTGAGTTGGGTCAGCTCATCTGAGTTGAGATTCAGCATATAAAGGTCATCGGGCTCACGCATGGAATGGCGCTTGCAAAGGAGTTTATTATCAGCCGCGAGTCCGCAAATGGAGAAATCGTACTGCCCTTGCGTGCGTTCTTTAATCTCACCTTGCAGGTTGACCGTATATATATGCGCGAGCGCGTGCCATACGCCTGCGAAAGCCAATTCGCTGTTGTTCAGCCAAATAAACTGATCAACGCTTGATTCGAATGCTTGACTGACAAACGACTTTTCGCCATTCGCAAGCGTCATCACCATCAGACGATTTTGATCAGACTCATACCCATCGCGCTCCATCGACTGCCATGCAATCATGCTGCCATCGGGCGAGAAAGCAGGGTTGATATCATAGCCCATCATGCCCTCGGTCAGGTTGCGGGTTTGCGCATTCTCAAGATCATAGAGGTAGATGTCGGAATTGGTGCTAACGGCATAATCCAAACCGGTTTTCTTGCGGCAGGTATAAGCAATATACTTGCAGTCAGGCGACCATGCCAACTGCTCGATACCGCCAAAGGGTTTCATCGGCGATTCGTATTTCTCGCCTTCGAGCAGGTCCTTGATATGGCTGATTTGCTTGCCATCGAACTCAGCCACAAAGGGGTGGGGAGCCGTCTCTGTCCATTCATCCCAATGCTTGTACATCAGGTCGTTATGGAAATGGCCGGAAGCCTTATCCAAATCGGGATACACATCGGCCGTCTGTTCAACGGTCTTGACTTGGCTCACGAACAGCAACTTTTTGAAGTCTGGCGAAAAGGCATAATCATCGATACCGCCTTCGTAATCGGTAAGTTGCACAGCCTTACCTGCTTTGGCGTTGTTGCCATTGATTGTGAGCGCCATTTTCCATACCTGCGCGCTACCCGATTCCGTTGAGATATAGCTGATTTCGGTTTCGCTCATCCAATGAGCCGTACCTTGATATTTGTTGTCAAACGTAAGCTGAATGGGCTCTGTGGCGCCTGCCGGGAGCACAAACAACTCGGAGTTGGAGCGGTTTTCTTTTACGCTGTAATAGGTTACGCTGTAAATGATGTGGCCCGTAGTGGGATGGATGTCGGCTCCACCGATACGTCCCATCGCCCAAAGGGCTTCAGGCGTGAGGTAATCGTCGCCATATTGCGACTTGGGGAGGTCAGCAAAAGGCGTAGGGCCAATGGGCTTTTCGTCCGTTTGGCTCGAACTGCTGCATCCGGCAGCGGCTAATGCAATAGCAGCCATAATAAAGAATTTTTTCATATTTTGTGTATTTTATTGTTTTTCTTCGAAATGAAGGTGTGTATTATTGTTTTTCTTCGAAATGAAGGTATGTATTATTGTTTTTCTTCGAAATGGAGATAGGGATATTTCTTAGAGAGCGCCAGCTTACGAGCTTCCATTTGCTTGCGAAACTGCTGATACACAGCCGATTCTGGGTGAAGTGGCCGATGCGCGAGACTGAGGAAATAAGGCTCACATTCTTTGGCTGCTATTTGTGCGTTCTCAGAGAATTGCGTTTCAGCAAACCGCTCCCAAACGTAGTCGATAGCCACAGGCGAAGGGTGCACCATATCGGCCGCATAAAAACGGTAGTCTCTGAGTTCATCGAGCATGAGTTCGTAAGCTGGAAAATACGTCCAATTCGCTTGTTGCACCAGTTGGTCAGCCGCTAAAAGGAGGGTCGCTTTTGAGAGTTGATTCTCGTGAAGTCCATCTTTGATATGACGAATGGGCGAAACGGTAATCAGCACTTTTTTCTCACGCAAGAGCGGATGCTGAAAGAGGGTGGAGCAGGTGCGGATAATCTCCTCGATGGTGAGTCGCCTGCGGAGGAAACAAGAGGCGGGCAGTTTGTGGCAATTCCCTACGATTTTTCCCTCCATTTCATATACCCAAGCCGTTCCCCAGGTGATAATCAGTCGATCTGCTTCTTGCAACACCATCCGTCCTTGCCGGATACTCTCGTTGACCATTCCGAGGCATTCATCTGCATCGGCAGAAGAGAATCTGCCGTGATGGAGCATGGAGTGGTATAGGCCGCCAGAGAAGCGTAAATCTTCTGCCGAAAAATGCTTTTCATCGATGAGGGATTGCAAGCAAGCCGCAATACTTAAAGGATTGTAGAGCGTGCCGAACGGATTGCAGCAGACGCGGAATCCGCTATTCGCAAACTTCGCCTCCATATTTTCTACAAAACAACTGCCGAGCATCAGGATTTTCTCCGAATGCTCAATAGGTTGAGACGCTTTGCTAATCTGTATGTCTGTATGAAATTTCATGTTGAAGCGGCAATTATTTGAAGCGGCAATTAGTTGAAGCAGCAATTATTCGAAGCAGCAGTTGAGATATAGCAGAAGGGTTGTTTATTCAAAATGCATGACCTTGGCAGGCGAGATTTTGCTCACGATAGCAGACGGGCCGAGCATCACGAGCATCGACAACAGCAGGGTGCCGATATTCAGCAGAATCCATGCGCCAGGATGGAGGGCGATGGGCACGTAACTCACGTAATACGTAGCCGAATCGAGCGGAACGATATGGAAGAAGTATTGTAGCAAACAAAGGCTCACACCAATAAAATTTCCCCAAATCATACCCTTCCCAATAAGGAAAAAGGCCTCGTATAAGAACGTCTTCCTTAGCATTCGGTCGGTAGCTCCAAGGGCTTTCATCAAACCAATCATCTGCACACTATCGAGTATCAGAATGATGAGTCCGGAAATCATGCAGAAGCCCGAAACGCATAGCATCAGTATGATGATAATCACTACGTTCATGTCGAGCAATCGGAGCCAGGAGAAGATGGCCGGATTGAGTTCTTCCACCGTTTGGGTGTAATGCAGATTGCCCATGGCGTCAGGCCGATTGGCCGTTATATCATACACGTTATCAGCGGCTTCGTAGAGTTTGCTGAAATCGCTCAGCAGCAGTTCAATGCCACACACTTCGTTGCCTTCCCACCCGCATAAGTGCTGCACTTCAGCCATGTTACCGATAATAAACAACTCATCGTAATCAGAGAAACGGGTGTCGTAAAGACCGGTGATAGTGTATCGCCTTGCCCGCACATCGGAGTCGATGAAGTAGCAGAAAAAACGGTCATTGGTCTTGAGCTTGAGCAGCTGTGCCAGCGTAGAAGAAATAAGCACTTCGTTGGTCTTATTGGGCATGTGACCTTCCACGAGGTGCTGCTCGAAGAAATCGCGTCCGTGTGATTCGCGTCCTTTGATGATAATCCCCTGAAACGCATCGTCGGTCTTGATGATGCCGGGCTTGGTGCAAAAGCGCTCCACACTCGTTACGTATGGCACATGTTGAAGCGCGTTGATGAGCGAGTCAGATGCCACAATGGGTTGCATCTGATAGGTGTTGTTGTTATCAAAATTGACCACCTGAATATGGCTTCCGAAACCGATGATGGTCTTTCGCACCTCCTGCTTGAACCCGAGCGCAATTGCAAGGGTAAGCAGCATCACGATGAATCCCACAGCCATGCCTGCTATAGCCACCTTAACGGCCGGTCGCGACATGTGTTTCCCCTCGCCCTCTTGCGAGAAGTACATCCGTTTTGCTATGAATAGTGGTGTGTTCAATATATTGATAATAAGCAGATTAAACGTTTTTTAACTCACGAATGATTATGCTCGGCCATTTCCAATTCTGATACGCAAGTTGCGCCAATCCGGGTGCAATCACGAGCGCCCACATGCCCATCTTCATCGGTCCGAGCAGTAGCCAAAGGAGGAGTAGGGTAGCGGCTCCGCTGAGGAGAGAGGGGATGAAAAATGGTATCTTATTGTCGGCCATGATGAAGCCGGCACTTACGGAATGGTTGTGCTCGAGCAGGTTGATCACAAGCAGGGCAATCAGCATAGATGTGCTCACGAAATGGGTGTCGCTCTTAATCAGATTGAGTGCCCAATCGCCCAAGAAAATCCATCCGATGCCGCCCATTACGAAAATCAGCATAAGGCTGCCGATGCTCAGTTTGTAGTAATGCTTGAGCAACTTGAGATTGCCTTCCGCACGACATTGCGCCAGCTTGGGCGTGTAGGATTGGTAAAACACCTCGCTGCACCTTACGAGAATATCCATCACCTGCAAGGTGATACCATAACTGGCCATGGTAGCGAGCGGGATATACACACCTCCGAGCAGCAAAGCCGACTTCTGCACGAGGAAGCCGCCCAAACCCGTAAGCCCAATCTTGATGGCGTTTGGACTGATAGTACGGAGCACCTCTGAGGGGCTTTGCTGAGAGTCGGCATCGTTGGCTGCCCGCAGTTTCTGCTTGAGCTCTTTGGTGAAGAAAACGCGAAACGCAAGCACACGTCTCACGAGGGTAGAAAGCAGTTGTGCCGCTACTATCGACACCAATCCGCCTCCGGCATACAGCAGCCCAATCGCCACGAGAATATAGATTGTTTGCCCGAGAATAGTAATTTGTTGCGAACGTTTGATATAGCCTTTTCCGGTGAGGAGTGCATCGTAATAAAAGGTGTAGAGATTATAGCAATTGATAAGAATGAGCAATCCCCACGCCCAGAGCGCATCCTGCTTATCGCCCGAGTAGCGCGATAATATATATAGGAAATAGGCGGTACCTGCCGTAGCCAAAACGATTAGCACCACGAGGGCCATCCATCTGTAAAACCGCCTCATGGCTTTTAAACTCGATTTGAGTAGCGAATAATCCACCTCGGCTGCCGAATCGTCTATTCGCTCCACGCCCTCCACCTGAAGATGCTTCACGCCCGAGAAAATATAACTCACATTTCGGGCAAACGACGGACGAAAACCAAAGTCAAGCAGCAGCACCAAAGCCGTGATACTCTGGAAAATATTCCATAGATATACGGTCTCAGCCTGCATCGTATGAAGGATAAACGGCAGCAGAATCAGCCCTGCTCCCACCATAAAAATAGCAGATGCATAGCTCCATGCTACATCGCGCTTACCGATATGTTCGATTCTATCTGTCACGTAAGTTTTCCGATATGTACAATCTTATCTGTCACGTAAGTTTTCCGATATGTTCGATTCTATCTGTCACGTGAGTTTTCAGGAAATGAATCTTCGTAAATGCCCAATCAAATGAACCGCAGAATCAGAGTCTGCTATCCACCCAACGGCGGTCCACAATGTTCTTCGCATCAAAGATGACGGCTCCTTGTTCGGCGTATTTTTGGAAGTTAAAATGCGTGAACTGCTCATGCGCTACACATACAATTACGGCCGCATACGGCTTCTCTGGATCGACTTCTTGAATCAGTTCGCGCCCGAATTCTTTCCGTACGACATCCTGAGAAGCCCAAGGGTCGAAGATATCCACTCGGCATCCGAACTCCTCCAATTCTTTTACGATATCCACCACCTTCGTGTTTCGGCAGTCCGGACAGTTTTCCTTGAAGGTAATGCCGAGAATGAGTATGTTTGCGTTGTTGATTTTTTTATCCTTTCGAATCATCAGTTTGATGGTCTTGTCGGCAATGAATTTGGCAATCGAATTGTTGACTGCCCGCCCAGAAAGAATCACCTTGGTGTCATACCCGAGTGATTTGGCTTTGTAAGCCAGATAATACGGATCCACAGAAATGCAATGTCCGCCTACGAGTCCCGGACGGTACTTGAGGAAATTCCATTTCGTTGCAGCCGCATCAATCACGTCGTTGGTATCAATTCCCACGCGGTCACAGATAAGCGCGAGCTCGTTCATAAACGAGATATTCACATCTCGTTGTGCATTTTCCACCGCCTTGGCTGCCTCCGCCACTTTCATGTTGGGCGCACGATGGGTGCCGTTTTGGAGAATGCTGTTGTAGAGTGCATCAATAAGGTCGGCCGCCTCGGGGGTGCTGCCCGAAGTGATTTTGCGAATCGTGGTGAGCGTATGGATTTTGTCACCGGGATTGATGCGTTCGGGCGAATAGCCGCAGAAGAAATCCTGATTAAACCGCAGCCCCGAATACTGCTCGAGCACCGGCACGCATTCCTCCTCCGTACAACCCGGGTAAACAGTCGATTCATAAATCACGATATCGCCTTTGCGGAGCGCACGTCCGATGATTTGCGAGGCCGAGAGCAGGGGCTGGAGGTCGGGGTCGTTGTATGGGTCAATGGGGGTAGGGACGGTTACGATATACGTATTCGCTTGCTCCAACTCCCTGGGATCAGAGGTAAACGTCAGCCCTTTAGCATGCCCCTCCTCGTAGAGCGCCCGAGCCTGCTGCATGCCCGCCAAATCCGCCTCCAGCGTGTGGTCCTCACCACGCTGCAATTCGCTTACACGAGCGGCATTCACATCAAAACCGATCACTCGATATTTCTTGCCAAACTCAATGGCCAGGGGCAGTCCTACATAGCCTAAACCAACGATGGCAATTATTCTGTCTTCAACTATCATATACGCAATAAAATTATCGTACAGGCGCACTTGCGCACGATACGACTGCAAAATTACGAAAAATTTCTAATTTGTGCAAAAAAAATCGTATTTTTTTGCAGAAAAAATGCGTAAGTATTGCATAATCAGAAATAATGTAGTATTTTTGTCGGCAATTATGGAAAATAAACTTACCCACCTTACTCCGGCCGTTCTCGAAGAGTTGGAGTTGCCATTGGCCGAAGCCCTTCGCGCCGGTTTTCCGTCGCCCGCAGCAGACTATGCGGGTGACAAAATTGATTTATCGCATGAGTTAGTACGGCATCCAGAGACTACTTTTTACGCCCGTATTCAAGGCGATTCGATGCGTGATGCCGGCATTTTCGATGGCGATATGGTGGTTGTGGATCGCTCGATTGAACCGCGTGAAGGCGATTTTGTGGCCGCATGTGTAGATGGTGAATTTACGCTCAAGGAATACCGCTATGATGCCGCTACCAATACGGTGTTGCTCATCCCGCATAACCCTGAATTTCCGGTAATCAAAGTAACGGAGGAGGAGTCATTCATCATTTGGGGCGTAATCACCTATTCCATCCATAAAACGCATTAAAAACGCATCGCTCTCCATCTGCCGGTCATACGAACGCCATTCGACTAACATTCGACCGTCATTCGACCATCGCACGTGCATCTAGCTTACATCTAGCTTACATCTAGCTTACATGTACGTGCGGTGTAAGCTAGATGTAAGCTAGATGCGTTATGGATGCGTGGAGGAAGAACGGAGGCTCAAAGGGCAGAAAAGCGCCCATCATACCGAAAAAAAGAATGCTCAAAAACAGCAAAACATGTACGCGCTCGTAGATTGCAATAATTTCTTCGTGTCCTGCGAACGGGTTTTCCGGCCCGATTTGCAGAAGCGGCCTGTAGTCGTATTGAGCGGCAACGACGGATGCGTGGTGGCACGCAGTAATGAAGTCAAGCAGTTGGGCATCAAAATGGGCGTTCCGCTCTTTGAAATAAAGCACCTTGTGAAGCAATATGACATAGTCTGTTTCTCCTCAAATTTCTCCCTCTATGGCGACCTTTCCAACCGCGTGATGAGCATCCTTTCGGCCCATACAGAGCACCTCTATCAATACTCTATCGATGAGGCATTTCTCCTGCTTAACCATGTTGCAGAAGCCGAGCAAAAGCCCTATTGCGAGCAACTCGTAAAGAAGATTCTCAAAGGCATTGGCATTCCCGTTTCCATTGGCATTGCTCCTACCAAAACGCTCGCTAAGATGGCCTCCAAATTTGCCAAGAAATACCCTGGTTACAAGGGCGCTTGCAGCATCATCAGTCGCGAACAACGTGAGAAAGCACTTGCCCTTTTTCCGCTTGAAGACGTGTGGGGAATTGGCAGGCGAACCATGAAGAAATGCCAGCAGTTGGGGCTCGTTACTGCACTCGATTTTGCGCAACTCAATGAGGAGCTTGTGCGCAATCTTTTTCACCTTCCCGGTTGGCGAACATGGCGAGAGCTGAATGGATACGATGAGATTACGTTTTCTGAAGTGGAGGCCAAGCAGTCGATTGCCCAAACCCGCACGTTTGCGCATGCCATTTCCGACAAGGGCTTGCTCGAGAAATGTTTGGCCGATTTTGTAGCGTCTTGCGCCAATAAACTAAGGCAGCAACACTCTGTCTGCAAGCAGATTATCTATTTTGCCGAGACTTCCCGTTTTCGCATCGATCAGTCTATCTTTGTCCTCCATCGTACGATTACGTTGCCTACTGCAACGAGCAATACGGCTGAGCTCATCAGCTTTGTCATCAGTCATTTCCGGAAGGATTTTCGTTCGGGCTATGCCTTCAAGCGTGCGGGGGTCATCTGCCTCTCCATCAGCCCGGATTCCGAGGTGCAGCAAACGCTTTTCGACGAGCGCGACCGGCAGCGTGACAACCGTCTGCAGCAGGTTATCGATAAGGTCAACAGCCAGTATGGGAAACGCGCTGTTATGATGGCTGTACAAATCCCTACAGACAATATTGAACAGGTGAGTAAGCGCGAACACCTTTCGCCTTGCTACTCCACCAATATTCGCGATATCATCACGCTCAAATGCTGATTTTGGATGATTATCAAAGAAAATTGCATTTTTTACGGCTGAAATTTTGAAATTTCCAAAAAAAGCAGTACCTTTGTAGGCTTTTTTATTTTTGTCCGTTGAATAACTATTCAATTGGACCGATTTTTGTATGGAATCATCCCAAAGAAATGGGGGTGTGAATCGCACATTTCATAGAAAAAATATTAACAAAATAAACAAACGTATGAAGAATTTCAAACTGTGGAATACGTTGGTAGGCTGGCTGGTGTTTGCCGTTGCCGCTGCTACGTATCTCCTTACGATTGAGCCCACCGCCTCGTTTTGGGACTGCGGTGAGTTCATCTCCTCGGCTTGGAAGCTCGACGTGGGCCATCCGCCCGGAGCTCCTTTCTTTATGTTAATGGGCCATTTTGCCTCGCTTTTTGCGAAGGATATTTCCCACGTGGCCATGTGCGTCAACGCGTTGTCGGCACTTGCTTCGGCCTTCACCATCCTGTTTCTCTTTTGGACGATTACGGCTCTGGCTCGTAAGCTTCTCCCGAGCAAGGATATGACGCTTGCCCAAGCTGTTGCCATCCTCGGTTCGGGCGTTGTGGGCGCGTTGGCTTATACCTTCTCCGATACGTTCTGGTTCTCGGCTGTAGAGGGCGAGGTGTATGCGTCGTCGTCGTTGTTTACGGCTATCGTGTTTTGGGCTATCCTGAAATGGGACGAACTGGCCGACGAAGAAGGTTCTGACCGTTGGCTCATTTTCATTGCCTATCTGATGGGCCTCTCCATTGGCGTACACCTCTTGAACCTGCTTACCATTCCGGCTATCGTACTCGTGTATTATTTCCGCCGTTACGATTTCAGCTGGAAGGGCGTCATTACCGCTTTCCTCGCTTCGTGCGGTATCCTCGTGCTGATTCTTTACGGCATGATCCCGGGTATTCCAACGATTGCAGGCTGGTTTGAGTTGTTCTTCGTCAACACGCTCCATTGCAGTTTCAACACGGGCATGTACGTCTATCTCTCCCTCTTGGCTGCTGCACTCGTGTGGGCGATTGTGGAGACCTATACAGAGAAATCGCGCCTGCGCATGAATATAAGTTTTGTGCTCGCATTGGCCCTCTCGGGAGCACTTTTTCTCATGGAGAGTGCCGTTATTGGCATCATTCTGATTCTCCTTTTGACCGGACTTTTCCTGAAGAAAAAAGACCTCCTCTCGGCTCGCGTGATGAACACGGCCGTGCTGATGGTTACCGTGATCGTTATCGGATATAGCAGTTATGCTGCCCTCGTTATTCGCTCCAATGCGGATACGCCTATGGACCAAAACTCCCCCGATAACGTCTTCTCGCTCAAGTATTACCTCAACCGCGAGCAGTATGGCGACCGTCCGCTCTTCTATGGCCAGACCTACAATGCGCCTGTGGAGCTCGAAATCAAAGGAAACATGTGCATCCCCGTGGAAGAGAAGGGACACGCCCAATACGCGCCAGCACCCAAAAACAACCCCGAGGACCGCGATGAATACATCATTACCGGCTACAAGACTTCGTATAAGTTCCGCAAGGAGTTTATGATGGTCTTCCCGCGTATGTACTCCGGCCAGGAGCGCCATATTGCGGCATATAAGAATTGGGGTGACATCAAGGGACGCAAGGTGCAATACGACTATTGCGGACAGAAGAAAACCGATTATGTGCCTACCTTCGCGGAGAACCTCCGTTTCTTCTTCTCTTATCAGATTGATTGGATGTATTGGCGCTATTTCCTCTGGAACTTCGCCGGTCGCCAAAACGATATTCAGGGCTATGGCGATGTGATGAAAGGCAACTGGATATGCGGTATTCCGTTTATCGACAACGCCCGCCTCGGCGATCAGGCGATGTTGCCTACCGAACTGCGCGAAAACAAAGGACACAACGTTTATTATTTCCTCCCGCTTCTGCTCGGTTTGATAGGTATCGCCTACCAGCTGATGAAGAAGAAAGCCGGCGGAGAGAACTTCACGCTCACTTTCTTGCTGTTCTTCCTTACCGGTCTGGCTATCGTGCTTTATCTAAACCAAACGCCCGAGCAGCCGCGCGAACGAGATTATGCGTATGCCGGCTCTTTCTATGCGTTCTGCATCTGGATTGGTTTGGGCGTAATGGCTTTGGCTGAATGGCTCGGTAACCTCGTGAAGAACAATCGAGCAGCACAAACGGTTGTTGCTTTTGCAGTCAGCATCATCTGCCTTGGTGTGCCCGCACTCATGGCACAGCAGAACTGGGATGATCACGACCGCTCCGGACGATATGCATGCCGCGATTTTGGCGCTAACTACCTCCGTTCGTGCGAGAAGAATGGTATCATTTTCTCCAATGGCGACAACGATACCTTCCCCTTGTGGTACAATCAGGAAGTAGAGGAAGAGGGCACGGATTTGCGCGTTTGCAACCTCTCTTATCTCCAGACCGATTGGTATATCGACCAGCTCAAGCGACCCTATTATGATGCACCGGCGGCCCCCATCACGTGGACCTATAAAGACTATATGACTGGCAAGAATGAGGTCGTTTGGGTAGATAATAAGGTTGGCCCTATCGATGTACGTCAAGCCTTTGATTTCGTTCGTTCCGACGACCCACGCACCAAGCGAAATGGTGAGAATTTCCTGCCCTCTAACCAGCTGTATATCAAGGTGGATTCCGAGGCTGTGAATGCGCCAGGAAGCGTATTTGAAGGCCGTTATCAGCCCGAGCAACTTGCTGACAGATTGGATATTAGGGTAGGCAAACGATTGACCAAATCGGAGATGATGCAGCTTGAGATGATTTCGCAAGCCAACTGGCAGCAGCCTATCTACTATGCGGTAACCATTGGACCGGATTATTATCAGGGACTCGAGGCTTACTTCGAACTCACCGGTCTCGCTTATCAGGTTACGCCTGTGCGTTCGCCCGATGGACAAGCACGTGTGAATACCGAGAAGATGTACGACAATATGATGCATCATTTCGCTTACGGCAACATGAACCAGCCGGGTATCTATATTGATGAAAACCTGATGCGCATGTGCCGCACCCATCGTATGATGTTCATGCAGCTGGCAGAGGCACTCTTCGAGGAAGGACAGAAAGAGAAAGTAATCGAAGTGCTCGATTATGCAGAGGAAATGCTCCCCGAGTACAATATCCCGTATGATTACACCTCGGCTTCGATGGGCTTGCTCTACCACTACTGTGGCGAGACCGAGAAGGCAGAACATATCCTTCGCTCGGTAGCCAACACGGCTGTGGAGTACCTCGCTTATGGAGCAGCTCTTGATCGTGCACAACGCAACACGGTTAACCGCACCATACAGACGCAAGCTGCTATCCTCAGCTTCGTCCTCCAGCATGCTGAGCGCCTGGAACTCGATGCCTTCATCGAGGAGTTCTACCCCGCTTACATGCAATACGTCAACAATCAATAATCCTCTCTCAAGCTCTCCCTCTCCCTTTTGCAGGAGAGGGGGAGAGTTTTATTTCACTCCGCGCTCCCTCCGCTCCTCCGAGCAGTCTCTTCCGCTCCCTCCCTCCGCTCCTCCGAGCTCCCTCCAATCGTCCTTCGGGGCTCCTTGTCTTCGCGTTGAGCGTTATTATATGAAGTGCGTTTGACGCACTTCCTGCCCTAAGGGCAGTCTCTTCCGCTCGTTTCCTTCCTATAGTATCTCCGCCTCGTATTCTTATGACTCTCGATCAGCTTAATATCTCTGATGCGTTCGCCCGCAATAATGGCATCGCTCTCACAGCCGAGGGCGTGGCCCAGATGACTGTCACAGAGCACCATCTGAATGGAGCAGGCGTTTGCCAAGGGGGCGCCATCTTCACCTTGGCAGACCTAAGTCAGGCCGGACTGACGCACGGCTGTGCGCTCACGACTGCCGCCAATATCCATTTCATCCATAGTGCCCGCCTGGGCGATACCCTCATCGCCACCTCCACTTGGATCCACGATGGCAAGCTGCCGCTCGTGCGGACCGAAGTGTGTACGCAGGAGGGTAGGCTGATTGCCGAAATGACCGGCTCCCTTTTCCGCAAAGACTAATCGCCCCTCCGCTTGCCATTCCTCCCATCTCTCCGAGCTCCCTCCGCTTGCCATTCCGCCCCATCTCTCCGAGCTCCCTCCGCTAGCCATTCCGCCCCATCTCTCCGCCCATTCCCTCCGCGCTCCATTCTGGGCTTCTTGTCTTCGCGTTTATCGTTATTATATGAAGTGCGTTTGACGCACTTCCTGCCCTTGGGCAGTCCCTCCGCTCCTTCTCATTGGGCAGGAGGAGCGCTCTGGTATCGAGCGGGCTTCCCCCGCGACCTCCTGCGCGCCATCCATCGTACTGAAAACTCTCGCAAAATGAATAGAAAAACCAAATTTGGAGCCGTCCTTGTGATGATGCTCTGCTTTTTCTCGATGGGCTTTGCCGATATGGTCGGCATTGGCTCCAATTATGTGCAGGAGGAGCTGCAGCTCAACAACTCCCTGAGCGGCATCATGATTTCCGTTGCTTTCGTGTGGTTCCTCATTATCTCCGTTCCAACGGGCATTCTGATGAACCGCATCGGGCGTAAACCTACCGTTTTGATAGCCCTTGGCGTAACGGCCCTCTCGCTTTTCCTGCCTATTCTCACGCTTATCCCCGCGCTCGAGCCCGCGCGATTCTATATATATGTGTGTGCTTTTGCGCTCCTTGGAATGGGTAATGCCCTCATGCAAACATCCCTCAATCCGCTTGTAGCCAACGTGGTGCGTCCGGAGGGCTTCTCCTCGGCGCTGGCCCTCGGGCAGTTCGTGAAAGCCATCTGTTCGTTTATCGTGCCGCTCATCGCCCATTGGGGTGCTACGGCTGTGCTCGCAGCCCTCACCCCTTGGGGCTGGAAGATCATCTTCCCCATCAGTTGCGCTGTTGCGGTAATAGCCATGCTCAGCCTCTATTTCACCCCCATCGCAGAGGTGCTCAACGAGGACGCCAAGCAGAAACGCGTATCAACGGAGATGGCTGCCTGCTTCCGCATGCTTCGCAGCCCCTATGTGCTCCTCTGCTTTATCGCGGTTGCTTGCACAGCCGGTTTGGATATCGGCACCAACAGTACGGCCCCCAAACTGTTTGTTGAGCGCTTAGGCTTTACGCTCTCCGATGCCAGCTTCGCCACATCGTTTTACTTCATTTTTCGCACCATCGGTTGCTTTGCCGGTTCGGCTGTGTTGGCTCGCTGGAGCGATAAGAAGTTCTACCTGCTCTCGTCGGCCATGCTTGCGCTCAGCATGCTCCTGATGGCCATCGGCCATAGTGCATGGGTGCTATACTTGGCTTTGGCTCTCGCGGGCATTGGCAATGCGAACCTCTGTATTATCGTGTTCACCCGCGTACTTCGCAGCGATCCCGCCCACGAAAACGAGCTCGCAGGACTCATGGTTACCGGACTCTTTGGCGCTATGCTCTTCCCGCTTTTGATGGGCTTCGTATCCGATGCCTTCGTGCTTCTCGGTTGGTTGCCCACGCTCGGAGCCATCCTCGTTATGGGCATTGCATCCCTCTATCTGCTCGCGTTTACCAAGCGATTGTAGGCTGAAGAAATGCGCTATTGCCCTCGTTCCCCCAAAAACGCCAACGGCAGAAAACACCGTGAATGATATCCCATTATTTATTTCTATAAATTCCATATTTGTATGACTCCCTCTACCGTGTATTTCACCAATCTCCGCACCGCTCCAGGCAATAGTCTGCTGCAGAAACTCGAATATATGGTGCGTCAGGCAGGATTCGAGAAAATCGACTTTAAAAACAAATATGTTGCCGTAAAGATTCATTTTGGCGAATACGGCAACTTGGCGTATATCCGTCCAAATTATGCGGCTGTGATTATTCGCATGATTCGCGAATTAGGAGGCAAGCCGTTTCTCACCGATGCCAATACGCTCTATAGTGGCAGCCGCGATAATGCCGTGGACCATCTGCATACGGCTATGGTGAATGGTTTTAATCCGATTGCTACCGGGGCCGACGTGATTATTGCCGATGGCCTGCGCGGAAAAGACGAACGAATCATCGATATCCAAGGCAAATACTGCCCGGAGCCGCGTATTGGTGCAGCCATCGCCGAGGCGGATATCCTCATCAGTCTCACGCATTTTAAGGGCCATGAACAAGCCGGTTTTGGTGGTGCGCTCAAGAATATCGGCATGGGGTCGGGTAGTGTAGCCGGCAAACGAGACATGCACGCTACTGCTCAACCGCGGATTCAGGAAGACAAGTGCATCGGTTGCAAGATTTGCGAAAACCACTGCAACCACGATGCCATCCATGTTATCGACCGCAAGGCACAGATTGATTATGCGAAATGCGTAGGTTGCGGACAATGCATTGCCCTCTGCAAGAGTGAGGGTGTGGTTGTGGGCAGCCACGAGAGTAGTGCGATTCTCAATTATAAGATTGATGAATATGCCAAAGCGGTCCTCCACGGCAAGCCGCATTTCCATGTGGCGTTCATCATGAATGTGAGTCCGGAATGCGATTGCTGGAACCACAACGATGCCGCTATTGTGCCCGATTTGGGTATGGCTTGCAGCTTCGACCCCGTTGCCCTTGACCAAGCCTGTGTGGATTTGGTAAATGCCGCCCCAGTTCTCCGCACTTCCAACATGCTCACCGACAAGCTCCACCTCGCTCCTTCTTCCGAGAATGCCTGCTGCTGCTCTGCAGATACTCCTTCTTCCGAGAATGCCTGCTGCTCTGTTAACCCCGCTACTGAGGATGCTTGTTGCTGCTCTGCTGCCAACGCTACTGAGGAAGCCTGCTGCTCTGCTGCCAACGCTACTGAGGATGCCTGCTGCTCTGCTACCCCCGCTACTGAAGATGTCTGCTCAGAGCATCCGGATCATTTCCATCATCTACATCCGGATACCGATTGGCAAGCCGGATTGCGCTATGCCGAAGAGATTGGTCTTGGCACCCGCCACTATCACCTCATTCGCTTGTAATAGCACGAAGTAGCTTGACACCCTTCTGCAGTTAAGGAAAGAATCCTTACTCATAAAGGTTTTGTTCGTTCTGCCTTTGCCGCAAGTTTGCCGCTAATTCGCCGCTAATTCGCTATAAGTTTGCTGCTAATTCGCTTCTTCTTCGCTTCGGAGTCGTTTGCTCTCCGTTTTTTTCCGTTTTTTTCCGTTTGT
>CAMGMU010000031.1 GCA_946059305.1 uncultured Bacteroidales bacterium
AAAACTTCAACCAATAATTATACTTTAGAGCAAGAAAACACCAATAAGCATGATTCAAAAGAGGAAAACAAACATTGGCAACAAAAAAAGAAGCATGCGCAGGGAGCGCATGCTTTACTTATAAGAGACGGGAGCGGAGAGAGAGAGGGAGCGGGGAGAAGACGGGAGGACGGAGAGAAAACGGGAGGACGGAGATAATATCTCCTGCCAATGAACAATACAAAATAGCCCTGCGGGCGGTCCAGGTGCCGCGGAGAGCCTTGCGGGCTGTTCCAGAGCGCAGAGGGAGCGGAGCGCAGGGTTGTCAATCGAGCATATTTCCGGCGTTATTCGCCATCTGCACCATACGATCGTACTCCTCAGGTGAGAGGTCCTGGAAATAGAAATTACGAGGGTCAACGGGTCTGCCATGATAATGTACTTCATAGTGTAAATGTGGCCCAGTAGATTTACCTGTAGAGCCCACCAAACCGATGATATCACCGCGTTTAACGTTGCCGCTTTTCTTCAGAATCTTATGTAAATGTGCATACAGTGTTCGGTAGCCAAAACCATGATCCACTAAGATACAGTTGCCATAGCCCTGCCGCCATCCGGCCTCAATGATACGCCCATTGCCGGTGGCATACACGTCCGTGCCAGTGGGTGCGGTAAAGTCCATGCCTTCGTGGAAACGACGTGTGCCATAAACAGGATCAACTCGCCAGCCATAGCCTGAAGCCATACGGGTGAGGTCCTTATTCAGGACGGGCTGAATAGCAGGTATATTCTCCATTCTGACCTCCTGATTGCGCGCATATTCGATGATTTCCTCATACGATCGCGCCTGCAGATAGAGTTCGTTTTCAATGATATCGAGTTTGCGGGTGAGGTCGGCTGAGAGTTGCGAATTGGTATAGAGCGCTATCGAATCATAATAAGCCGCTGGTCTTGAAGCGCCAAGACGTACAGACATCGGGATCGGTTCGGCCTGCAGGAGCGCCCGATAGAGGTTGTCATCGCGTTGCTGCAAATCGGTAAGCACGCTCTGCAACCGGTCCGTTTGCGCATCCAGCAGTTTGGTTTGCGCACGAAGCGCATCATACCGCTCCATGAGTTGCTTCTCTCGCGGAGAGGGGAAGAACATCACAAAGAGGAAGAAAAAACCTATGCCTAACAGTAAGCCTATCACAAGCGGCCACGTTACGCGACGGATGATGTCGCGAGCGGTGAGCTCTACTCGCTCCATGACGAGCGTGACGGGATTGAAGTGATATTTGGATTTCATACTGATTACTAATACGTTGGCAAAATGTGCCAAAAAAAAGGATTATCGTTTTTTTGACAGCAATTTTTGTGCCAAATCGGGTCTATGTATTCGATTGAGGTCGCGTCTGATGGCGTCTTGCTGCTCCGGTTGATACCAGAAAAAGAATTGCCTCTGGCGGAGCTTATCCTCTTTAGAACGCGCCACAAAAACGGGCTCCATCGTCATGGGATTCAAGCCGGTGTAATACATCACCGTAGAGAGGGTCATCGGTGTGGGCGTGAAGTCCTGCACCTGCTCAAGATGAAAATTGAGTCGTTTGGTTTTGAGCGCCAACTCGGCCATGTCCTCCATGGTGCATCCGGGATGCGAGGAGATGAAATATGGGATGATTTGCTGGTTGAGTCCCGCCTCTCGATTGATACGATGGAAGGTCTCGCAGAATCGTTCAAATAGGCTGAATGGCGGTTTTCGCATGATCTTGAGCACATGCGGTTCGGTATGCTCAGGTGCCACTTTGAGTCGGCCGGACACGTGGTGGAGAATCACCTCGCGAGCGTATTCAGGCGACATCAGATCGTAGCGGATGCCGCTTCCAATAAAGGATTTCTTGACCTCAGGCATGCTGTCCACTCTATGGTAGATTTGTAAGAGAGGCGTAAAATCCTGATTGAGATTGGGGCAGATAGTGGGTTGCAAACAGGTAGGTCGCTTGCATTTTTTACAGCGCTCCATGTCTTTCCCACGCATACCATACATATTTGCCGAAGGGCCGCCTAAGTCAGAAAGATAACCCTTAAAATCGGGCAGCTGAGTAAGCGCCTTAACCTCCCGCATGATCGACTCTTCCGATCGGCTGACCACCTGTTTACCCTGATGCGCAGCTATCGTGCAGAAAGCACAACCGCCAAAGCAACCACGGTGAAGACACACTGAGAAACGAATCATCTCGTAGGCGGGGATGGTCTTGCCCTTGTATTTAGGATGCGGCATTCGCTGATACGGGAGGTCGAAGGAATGGTCGATCTCTTCGGTCGTCATAGGGGGATACGAAGGCTCCACAACAACCACCTGCTTACCACAAGGCTCCATCAGCCGCTCGGAGGTCCACGCATTGGATTGCTCCTCTATATGGCGATAATTCTCCGCATACGCGCGTTTGTCTTTCACGCATTTCTCAAACGGATGCAGCCGTATGCCTTCGATGGTTCGGACTTCCTCTTCATTGGCGAGCCAAGCCGTTTGCTTACACCTTTTCAGGGACTCCCCCTCGGCCGCCCTTTTGGCCAAATCGAGCATCGGTTTCTCGCCCATTCCATAGACTAAGACGTCGGCTCGTGCATCCACCAAGACTGAAGGCAGCACTTTATCTTGCCAATAATCGTAATGGCAGAGCCGGCGCATGGAGGCCTCAATACCGCCAATCACGATGGGCACATCCGGAAAGAGTTCGCGTAAGATGCGGCTATAGACCACGGTGCAATAATCGGGCCGCATGCCGGGTCGTCCGTCAGGCGTATATGCATCATCGGAGCGCCGGCGCCGATTGGCCGTATAGTGGTTCACCATCGAATCCATCGAGCCCGCGGAGATAGCAAAGAAGAGTCGTGGCTTTCCGAGCTTACGAAAATCACGATAGTCGCCATGCCAATCGGGTTGCGGCACGATCGCCACACGATAGCCCGCAGCCTCCAAGGTGCGCCCAATCACAGCCGCACCAAACGAGGGATGGTCCACATACGCGTCACCCGAGAAGAGGATAATATCTACATAATCCCAACCGCGAAGTTCGATCTCTTTCTTGGTGGTAGGGAGGAAGTCCGTAAGCATGTTTATTTATTCATTAATTACAATATGCGTGACAGAGCCATCGGTGGAAGTGACGTAACACTCATAGGCGCTCACAGGGCAGATGGTGTTCAGCACCGAATTGCCGATCTTATGGCGCCAAAGAACTGTACCTGCTTCCACTTTTATTCCGCGATAACGCATGTCTTTAGCCGCTACGCCATGCAGGAGTCCGTTTTTCGTTCCGAAGATAATCACCCCATCCTTCTCAATCATCATCGAGGGGTTGTGGTCATAGCCATATTCGCCATCCGTTTTCCATATAGTAACGGGTTTGGGCGAACGGGCATCCATGGCTATGATGGTGTCCCACATGCAACGGCTGAAGACGGTGGTGCCATCTGCGGAGAGTCCGATGCTCTCGCGCACCTTATGTTCTTTGGTTCGATAGATGGTCCGCCCGGAAGCGGCATCGATGCAGGTGAAGACCCGATCGGGCGCCACGATGAAGACGCGTCCGTGAGCCGCCACCGGCCATACGGCAGCCGGGGAGAACTTATCATTGGGAGAACCATTGGTCCACCTCCACGCAAGCGTGCCATCCTTCAGATTGAGTGCATACAATCGGCAATCCCATGCGCCGAAAATCACTTTTCCCATATATACGCACGGACGGGTTACTACGTAACCATCCACGCCCGTATAGCGCCATATCTCGCGACCGGTCTTGAGTTCGATAGCGCGAAACACATGATCAGATCCGCCAATCAATACCGCCAAATTGCCAGCAATCTCGGTGACTACAGGGCATCCTATCACCACATCTCCGGTGCCTACCTTCCATAAGAGTTTACCGCTGTTTTCGGATAAGCAATAGATATTACCATCGGTAGAACCAAACACCACTCTCCCGTCGAACACCTGGGGTGCCGACTTAATGCGTGAGCCCGTTTGATACATCCAGACCGTCTGTCCGGTCTTTCGGTCGAGCGCATAGAAGGTGCCATTGTCATCGCCGTAAAACAGCGCGTTTTTACCCAAAGCAGGTGCTTCCAGGATAGCCACTCCACTCTTCTTCTGCCAGCGTTCTTCCACCTCGGGATAGTCGTCGTTTACGGCAAAAGAGGGTCGCTCAGCCACAGCCTCGGGATAAGCTTTCGGTCCGCAAGGCAAAGCCAACCATTGTACAGCCTTTTGCCCAATCACCTTCTCACTCCATCGGATGGAATCGGGGCTTATAGCGATAATCGTATAGCCTCCTACGGAGTCTTTACCATGAAGATTCGATCGTCCTAATACGTTTGGTATTCCATCCGCAGAATAAAGAAGATTACGGTGGTAATGGCCGCCTAAGATGGCCTGGATATTATACTGGCGGAGCACGTCAGTCACGTCATACCAATTATCCACATCGCCATCCTGAAGGGGATAATGCGTTACCGGAAAAATCTTCATATTAGGGTCATCGCGCTTCACGCTGTCAAGCGTACGACGCAGCCATTCGATATCCTGAGGCGCCACATGCCCGTCCATCATTTTCAAAAACGGACCACTATTGAAGCCTATAAAAAAGCAATCTTGCCAAGAAAACGCAAATCGGCTGCTGCTAAACACTTTATCAAAAGCCGTACAAGCCGACTCGGACCAGGTCGTTTCATGGTTGCCAGAAGTTACGAAATACGGCATAGGCAAGCGGTCTAACTCCCTTTTTATGCGTTCTAAACACTGCCGGTCACCCGCCTCAGTAAGATCGCCGGAAGCGATAACGAAAGCAATAGAGGTGTCTGCTGCTATTTCATCTACGGAACGCTTCAAATCCTCCAGCGCATGCGTGCTGCTGGAAGATATATGGATATCTGACAATTGAGCAAAACGAAAATTTTCCGCGCGCGCATACGCGATTAAAGGAAGGAGTGAAAGGATTAAAAATATGCGTTTCATAAATCAGTCTAATATAAGGTTAAACATTTCTTTCATTTCAATCAAATGCTTATTGTCTTTTGCAAGCAACCGATAGCGATCTTCGGCGGTATATGCCGTTTGGTCACGGCTGTCTTGCTCCCGAATTTTAAACTGCAGTTGGACACTGCTGTTATGCAATGCAGCCCGGAGATACTGTAAGATTTGCGACTTGACGGCAGTCAACTCTTTCTCCTGTATTATATTTTGCAATAGAACGATATAGGTAGTATCTGAAACAGGCTCGATGACCGTATTTGTGAGCACGGCAGCCAGTCGCTTGTCAGCAGCAAATAGTTGGTGAGACATGCGATTCCAAGCCTCGGTCATCTGCTCAACCGTAAAAGGGCGGTAGGCCTCCTTTTCTTGCGAAACAGACGGAGCATTCTCCGGAGTATTAGGTTTCACTATCGATTGTGGGGAGGGGCTATTCGTAGCGGTCACAGGCATTCCTGGAATAGTAGGTACCCCAGGGATAGTATTCATACCCGGCATTCCCGGTATGCCAGAAATAGGGTTATTGGTAGGAGTAATATTGGGAATAGACGATACTTGCGGAGCAGCTTGAGCGGCAGATGTTTTTTGCGGAGCAGCTTGAGCGGCAGATGTCTTTTGCGGAGACGCTTGAGCGGCAGATGTCTTTTGCGGAGTGATTTGAGACGCTTGTGGTCTTACTGCGGATTGCGAAGCCGATTGAGCAACCGGGGATGATTGAGGAGCCTCAGCTTGCGATCTGACAGCCGACGAAGTAGTGTCAGACATCAGTAAGGAGCATAGTTTCACGAGCATCAGCTCAACGGTAAGCCGTTTATTTCGGGCAGTACGATAGTTGATATCCGCCTGATTGATAATCTCCAATGCGCGGAAAATCCACATCGGTGAACATTTCTGCGCCTGTTCTGCATAATGCTTTCGGATAGCGTCAGACGTTTCCAACAGTATGGTAGTTGAAGGATCTTTGGAGACCAACACATCGCGTAGATGGCTTGCCAATCCACTTACGAAATGACCGCCATCGAAACCTTTGCAGAGCACATCGTTAAATAACAGCAAGGCTGCTTGCACATTCGCAGATAAGGCTGCATCAATCACGCGGAAATAGTAGTCGGAGTCAAGCACATTGAGCACTTCAATAGCCTGCTGATAAGTGATATCATTTCCGCAGAACGTAATGAGTTGATCAAAAATTGACAAAGCATCACGCATACCTCCATCGGCTTTTTGAGCAACCACATGCAATGCCTCTTCTTCCACGCGAATCCCCTCTTGCTCCGCCACATATTGCAAATGATGCACCGTATCATTTACTGTCATTCGAGCGAAATCAAACACTTGACAACGACTCAAGATAGTGGGCAACACCTTATGTTTCTCTGTAGTAGCAAGGATAAACACAGCATATGATGGTGGCTCTTCAAGCGTCTTGAGGAGGGCATTGAAAGCACCTTGAGAGAGCATATGCACCTCGTCGATTATATACACTGAATATTTACCAATCTGAGGCGGGATACGCACTTGCTCTATAAGCGAACGAATATCTTCAACGGAGTTGTTTGACGCGGCATCCAACTCGTGGATATTATATGACCGTTGTTCATTGAACGCTCTGCACGACTCGCATTCATTGCAAGCATCGTGATCCGCAGTAGGGTTCAAACAGTTGATGGTTTTGGCGAAGATACGTGCGCAGGTGGTCTTACCTACTCCACGAGGTCCACAAAAGAGGTATGCATGGGCCAAATGGTTGGAGCGAATAGCATTTCGGAGAGTCTCCGTGAGCGCACGCTGCCCCACCACCGTTTCGAATGAAGCAGGACGATACTTGCGCGCTGATACGATATAAGGCTGTTCCATAGTTATTTCTTGAGCATATTTTCGAGTTTCTTCACTCTGCGTGCGAGTTGCACATTCGTATCAATAAGGTCAGAAGTAGCTTTGATGGCATACATCACGGTGGCATGCGTACGCCCGAAAAAGTTACCTATTTCTACGAAAGATCTCTTGGTCAGTTTTTTGGCCAAATACATAGCCACTTGACGCGCCATAGCCACCGTCTGCTCACGCGATTTTCCGAGCAATACATTTGATTGCACACCAAACTCTGCGCACACCACATCAACAATATTCTCCAAGAGCACATCTTGCGGTGCTACATCTACGAGCGTTTCCACCACCGAGCGCGCCATCTCAATGTCAATAGGCGCGTTTTGCACCATGGAGTGCACCAACAAAGAGGCCAATACGCCCTCCAAATCGCGCACATTTTCGCGCACATTCTCAGCTATGTAATTGATTACCTCGTCAGGCATATCGATACCATCACGAAGCATTTTATTCTGAAGAATGCTCTTTCTGAGCGAATAGTCAGGTTTATTCATTTCTCCCTGAAAACCCCAACGCATACGGGTGAGCAGACGATCCTCTACATCTTTGATTTCCATAGGTGAACGGTCTGATGTCATCACTATTTGCTTACGGGATTGGTGCAGATAATTAAAGATATGGAAAAATTGCTCCTGCGTTTTCTGCATTGTAGGGCCTGCCAAAATTTGAATATCATCAATCAGTAAAACGTCAATAGTTTGATAAAATTGAATAAAATTTGACACCTGATTCCGTTGTGCAGCATCCATATACTGCGTCTTAAACTCATTGGCAGAAAGATATAGAACTCGTTTATCAGGCCAAATCTGCTTCACCTGATTGCCGATAGCGTTCATCAAATGCGTTTTTCCTACGCCTGAGCCACCATAGATAAAGAGCGGGTTAAAAGTCGCACCCGGAGCTTGCGCAGCTGAGAGGCTGGCTACTCTCACCAACTTATTGCACTCACCTTGCACAAAGGTCTCAAACGTATAAGTAGGATTGAGTCGACTGTCTATTGGTGGCAACTGCATCTTCGTTGGTTGGGGAGCATAGGAGGATTTTACCGGATTCGAACTGAGCACTTCGTTTTTGGTGGCTTGTCGGTCAACGCCATCCGACACAGCGCCAATCGTAGTGCCAGATTGGCTATCAATCAAGATACGATATTGCACGCGCGTCCCCACGCCAAACACACGAAAAATTGCGCGCGAATACGCGTCAATATAGTTATCTTCTATGTAATCTGCAACCATCTGACTACGCAACATCAGCACCAACGTAGTGCCGTCATACGACAAGGGCTTAATCGGCTTAAACCACGTAGCAAAAGCCGACTCTGTAAGCTCCTTCTTAAGCAGCATCAAACAGTCATCCCAAAGAATATTTACGTCTTGCATGAATTATTTGTCTTTTTTTCCGAAGAGAGAGAAATGAACATAGCGCTTGGGATGAGCCTTCAAATCCGTAAGAAGGCTGTCAGCCGAAGTCACTGTGTTAGAAAGATTAATGTAGAGGTCACGATCGTTGAGGAGCATACCAATTGTACCTTCGGTGGAATTAACCGTCTGAACAAATTGGTTTACGCCATTCATCGTTGTATCCAATTTAAGAATAGTAGCCTTCAAGTCTGCTTCGCGAATATCCGAAGTAATCTGATGCACATCCGTCATAACCAAACGAATAGAATCCAGAAGCATAGGCACTTGGTTTCCCATCATATTATCAAACTTTGCTGTGATGCCACGAGCGTTCACAAGCGTACCATTGACATTATCCAAAAGCATCTTGAGTTGTTCGTCGGTCAAGTTGTTCTTCAGTACTGCAATAATGGAGTCAAGATTTCCCAACATTGGATCAAGGCGTGTCATCACTGCCGAAGAGAGACCTTCTATCATACCCAATTCCACCTCTGATGGAATAGTATCGCCCAACTCATACGCTTTTTCGTAGGTTCCGATAGGGATACGGAGCGCCAATGCTTCTCCGCCCAACAATCCATCTGGCACCAATGCAACCACCGTTCCTTCCGGCAATACAATATCCGTGTTGGTAGAAAAATGCACCAAAAAGGCCTCTTCACGAGTGAAGTCGTATTCTATCCTGTCAACGATTCCCACTTTATATCCTTTCACATACACCGGACCTTGCTCTACAAGGCCATTCATCGTATGAAAAGTAGCCACATACGTATTTGTTTTGTGGAAAATATTTATTCCTTTTAGAAAATTAAATCCAAAATAGAAAAGAGCCAATGCTATCATAGCTAAGATGGCAACGCGTATTTCTTTAAAATGTTTCATAATGCATACAATTAATTAGTAGAATAGGGCAACTTCCACGAAGCCGCTACGAATAATTTCTGAATCAATTATTTCATTTGTAACGCTTCTTTTACGGGTATCTGCTTATCGCCTAAAAAAGCCACAATAAAGCAATCTTTAAATTTGGTTTTCAACTCCTGCTGAATATCCAAAATCGTTTGATAATCAGTATCTTCACCATAAGTGTACTTATAGTATTTTCCATCTTTTGAATACTGACAATTCTTCAAACCTCGGAAAGTAGCATCGCCCGCCGGAACAGGTTTGAGTGTAGAAAAAATTTGCACTTTATATACAGGTCGTAACTCTGCCTGTTCAACAGCCGCTACAGGCTTATCAGCCTTTGCTGCTACAGGCTTGTCCGACTTTGCTGCAGATGGTTTGTCAGCCTCTGCCGCTACAGGCTTATCAGCCTTTGCTTTTACTGGCTTGTCAGCCTTTGCTGCAGATGGTTTACCCTCCGATTTGGCTGCAATGACGATACCATGCTTGCGGTCATAGGCGGACTTATACTGCGAAAAAGCTTGGAAAATGGAATTGGTGATATCTTCTTTACCTTTGTCAGAAGCCAAATATTTTTCTTCATTCGAGTTAGAAATAAATCCCATCTCAATCAGTACACTCGGACAAGCAGATTTATGCAATACCCAAAAACCAGCCTGACGCACGCCTCGATTAGATCTTCCGATATCCGTAAACTGCTGCTGCACTAATGTGGCAAAATTCAGACTTTGGTCGATATATTGATCCTGCATCAGTTCAAACATGATATACGAATCTACCGAATTAGGGTCAAACCCCTCATACGTTGTCTGATAATCATCTTCAAGCAACATAACCGCATTCTCGCGCATAGCTACATCCAAGTTGGATTGCAACTTATCCACACCCAAAACAAATGTCTCCGTACCAGTCACATTCCGATTTTCAGCTGCGTTGGTATGGATGCAAATAAAGAGATCGGCATTGTTTTTGTTAACAATATCCGCACGCTGCTGAAGAGTGAGAAACACATCATTCTTGCGTGTCATCACCACTTTTACGTCAGGATAATGCAATTTAATCTGCTGCTCTAATCGTTGGCTAACCTCCAAATTGAGTTTCTTTTCCTGCGTGAGTTTACCCATCGCACCGGGATCATGACCGCCATGGCCCGCATCAATCACCACTGTAAAAGCCCTTTTCTGAGCCGCTTTTTGAACTGTTTTATTGCTCTGCTGACCCCATGTTGGGAGCCCCAATAAACAGCAAATCAATATGTAAATGATTCGTTTTTTCATATTTAGCCTATTACGCCACGTAAATAAATCGGTGCAAAATTAGTAAAAAAAATGCACATGTGCAAATCTTTTTGCATTTTTCGTACCAATTATTTGGTAAACTCAAAAAAAAGCAGTAATTTTGCACCAAATTGCCATATTGGGTAAGTAGGCAGAAATTGCAATGACAGAACTCAACAACATATCAGACCAGGAAATGATCCAAAAGGAGTTTGAAGCGCTCCTTGAGGACTACAAGCAGTCTCCACACCGCCAAAAAATAGAGATTATCACCTCTGCTTTTGAATTTGCCAACCAAGCGCATAAGGGGATTCGTCGCCGAAGTGGCGAACCATATATCATGCACCCGTTGGCTGTGGCACGTATCGTAGTGAAAGAAATAGGCTTGGGTAGCACGTCTATCTGTGCCGCCTTGCTTCATGATGTGGTAGAAGATACGGACTATACGGTAGAAGATATAGAGAGCCGCTTCGGGCCAAAAATTGCTTCAATTGTGGATGGGCTTACGAAGATTGCAGGTGGCGTGTTCGGCCAACAAGCTTCGCTTCAAGCTGAAAACTTTCGTAAACTACTACTCACTATGTCAGAAGACGTAAGAGTGGTGCTCATCAAGATTGCCGACAGGCTCCACAACATGCGTACCCTGCAGGCACAACCGCTTGAGAAGCAATACAAAATTGCCGGTGAAACGCAGTATATTTACGCCCCATTAGCGCATCGACTCGGTCTCTTCCCTATTAAAAGCGAACTCGAGAACCTCAGCTTCAAATACGAGCATCCTGACACCTATGCTGAACTCGAAAAGAAATTGGAGAAAGTGAAGGGAGCGCAGATGGAGATGTTTGAGCAGTTTGCGCAACCAATCCGTAATAAGCTCACGATGATGGGATACGACTTTGAGCTCCACGGCAGAATCAAGAGTATTTATTCCATTTGGAAGAAAATGTCCGCTAAACAAGTGCCTTTTGAAGAGGTATATGACCTGCTGGCAGTTCGCATCATTTTCACTCCGAAATTAGACATGTCGGAGAAAGACCAATGCTGGATGATATATTCTGCCCTCACGGAGATGTATAAGCCTCATCCTGAACGTATTAGAGACTGGATCTCCACGCCTAAAGCTAATGGTTATGAAGCTCTTCACGTGACAGTTATGGGGCCCGAAGGACTATGGATAGAAGTTCAGATTCGTACACGACGAATGCATGAGATAGCAGAGAAAGGGTTGGCGGCTCATTGGAAATATAAGACTGGATTCAATGAAGAAGAAACCGAGCTCGACAAATGGATTCGTACAATCCGCGAGATGCTTCAAAATCCATCACCCAATGCCGTGGATTTCATGGACACCTTTAAGCTTAATCTGTTTGCTGAAGAAGTGTTTGTCTTTACGCCTAAGGGAGATATTCGTACAATGCCCCAAGGGGCTACGGTGATTGATTTTGCTTATCTCCTCCACTCCGAATTGGGCGACCATTGCATTGGAGCCAAAGTCAATCATAAGTTGCAACCGCTCAGTTACCAACTCCGAGGAGGAGATCAGGTAGAGATTCTTACGTCACACACCTCGCACCCTGCCATGCAATGGCTGGATTGGACCATCACAGCGCGTGCTCAGGATCGTATCAAGAAATATTTGCGCAAGCAAGGTGTGATAAGCGAACAATCACTCCATACCAACGAGCAATCGATAGATACGCAAGCCGAGGAAAAAACGAAGAAAATCAAGAGCGTAGTACTCACCGATGACAACATCAATGTGCTCTACAAACTCGAGCCCTGCTGCCATCCCATCCCAGGCGACGAAGTGCTTGGCTATCGCGATTTGAAAGGGCAAATTCAAATCCATAAAGTTGAGTGCCCGATTGCGGCACGCCATAAATCCCAACACGGAAAGAATCTTCTTTCTGCTACTTGGGACACGAATGGAGCCAACACGTATAAACAAACCATACGCATCGAAGGTATCGACAAAGTTGGATTACTCATACAGGTGCTTTACACCATTTCAGAGAACTATCACGTTAATATGACGGATATGCAGTTTTCTGCAAAAGACGGGGTTGTTATAGGCACCATAACCCTGAATGTTCATAGTCTTGCTGAAGTCAACAAAATCTTCCGAGGGCTCTATAACATTAAGGAAATTAAGGCGCTCACACGCATTTGACAACAAACAAACATTTGAGATAACTCTCAGCATGGAGATGGCTCCATTATCAAATTCATCATTTCAATCAGAAACAATAAAAATCTATTAATATTATGCGTAATTTTATTTTGAGCGTAATGCTCTTCATTACTGGCGTGGTATGCGCACAGCAACCGGTAATTACCTTTACCAAGACAACTCATGATTTCGGTCGTATCAACGAAGCTGACGGCCGCGTAACAACCATTTTCGAGTTTAAAAACGAAGGCATGGAGCCGCTCGTTCTCTCCAACGTGCGTGCGTCTTGCGGCTGCACCACTCCAAAATGGACGAAAACGCCGGTAGAGCCCGGGCAAACAGGTTCTATATCAGTAACCTACAACCCAAACGGACGACCTGGTAAATTTCAGAAAACTATCACAGTTACTTCCAACGCTGAGCAGCCTACAGTTAAGCTCTACATCAAGGGCGAAGTGATTCCTAAGGCTGCCAAACCGGTAAATAAATACCCCGTGAAGATGGGCGATCTCTCTCTTAATGCCAACACCATCAATTACGGCACCATTTTCAAAGGCAACAATCAGACGAAAGCCATTTCTTACACGAACACCACCGATCAGGACCTCACAGTAGAAGTGCTTACTTCTGATGGTGATCCCATTATTGCCCAAGCATCGCTCACGCCTATTAAGAAAGGTCAGGAAGGCGAGATTCACATCAACCTGGATGCTGCTAAAGGCAAGCATTATGGCCCTCAAACATTTTACGTTTATGTGGTGGTAAACGGCAAAAAACAACTCACTGATGAGTACAAAATTACCCTCTCAGCCAACGTAGAAGAAGACTTCTCCAAACTGACTCCTCAAGAGAAGCAGAATGCACCAATTGTAGAAGTTCAAAAGAAATTTGACTTGGGTGAGATTCAGGCAGGCAAGAAGACGAAAAAGTCGTTTACGTTCCGAAATGCAGGCATCAACCCACTCTACGTTCGCGCTATCATCAATCAGTCAGAGCAAATGTTCCGCGCATCTGCATCTAAGACTACTCTCAAATCGGGCAAACAGGCATCTATTGCTATCGAGCTTAATGGCATGGACGGCAATGAATCACTCAAGCCAGGCGAATATAATCGTATGATAACGCTCATGACCAACGACCCCGTTAACCCCAAAATTCAAATTGTCATCCATTGGACTGTTAAATAATGATACATCCGGAAAACGACGAACAATACGCAGGCCTCACTGTTAATGCAGGTGTGGAGCAACTGCCCAGCATCAATCCCTATTTTCGTCCGAAGAAAAGGGCTCCTCGCATGGAGCCACAAGCATATGTGGATGGAATTTTGAAGGGTGACCGAACTATTCTCGCGCAAGCTGTGACCCTGGTGGAGAGCAATCTTCAGCAGGATCAAGCTATTGCGCAGAAGGTTATTGAGGCATGTTTACCCTACTCTGGCAACGCCATACGAGTAGGAATCACGGGTGTGCCCGGAGCTGGTAAATCCACTTTTATTGAAGCTCTAGGTGTGATGCTCTGCAAGCAAAAGAAGAAACTTGCCGTTCTTGCAATCGATCCTTCTTCTGAACGTTCACGCGGTTCTATCCTCGGCGATAAAACGCGTATGCAGGAACTCTCTACCATTGATAACGCCTTCATTCGTCCGAGTCCTTCAGCGGGTTCGCTCGGAGGCGTAGCGCGCAAAACACGCGAGTCAATTGTGCTTTGTGAAGCAGCCGGCTTTGATACCATCATCGTAGAAACAGTGGGTGTAGGGCAATCAGAAACAGCCGCTCACTCAATGGTGGATTTCTTCCTCCTCTTACAAGTCACCGGCACCGGCGATGAATTGCAGGGCATCAAGCGAGGCATCATGGAAATGGCAGATGGCATCGCTATCAATAAATGCGATGGAACGAACGTGGACAAAGCGCGCGTGGCGCGCACGCAATTTAAAAATGCGTTGGCGCTTTTCCCCACACCCGAATCGGGCTGGCACCCCTATGCTGAGACGTGTTCTGCTGTAGAAGGAACGGGCATTGCTGAAGTTTGGAAGATGGTTGAAGATTATATCACGTTTACCAAACGAAACGGATTTTTCAAAACCAATCGTACGCGTCAAGCCAAATACTGGATGTACGAAACCATCAATCAAGCGCTCCTTGACTCGTTTTACCATAATCCTTTGATTGAGCAGCAAATTGAAGCTACCGAGCTGAGTGTGCTCCAAAACAAAGTATCGTCGTTTATTGCCGCTCATCAGTTGCTTGACCAATATAAGAATCTTAATAAGGAATAATCCTACGAATGGCAACATCAAACAATACCCGTTCTCGCAAAAAAACAGACACGACAAATCCCGTAGTAATTGCCCCTAATGACGTGGGTAAACTGCCTCCGCAGTCTATCGAACTGGAAGAAGCAGTGCTCGGAGCCGTAATGATTCAGAAGGATGCTTTCGGTACGGTCTCAGACTTGCTCCGTCCGGAATCGTTTAATACGACCAAACATAATCTCATTTGGCAGGCTGTTCAGTCGCTTGCAGCAGCAGACCAACCCATTGATGCACTCACGGTAGTGGAGCAGCTCAAGACAATGGGAGCGCTCGAAGATGCTGGCGGACAAGTCTATATTGCAAGTCTTACGCGTAAGGTGGCATCTACAGCCCACCTCTATCGCCATGCGCAGATTCTGGCACAGAAAGCTACGGCGCGCGACCTCATTGCTTTTGCTGCAGATATTGAAGAGCGTGCTTACGACGACACACAAGATGTAGATGAATTGCTCCAGCGAGCAGAAGCCGGCGTGTTTGAAATATCGCAGCGGCAGCAAAAAAAAGACGTCACGCAAATTGACCCCGTGATTATCGACGCCATCAACGTGATGCGTGAAGCCGCTAAGAACGAAGGAAATATCTCGGGTGTGCCCACCGGTTTTACGGAGCTCGACAAGGTAACCTCAGGTTGGCAACGCTCTGATCTGATCATCATTGCAGCTCGTCCTGCGATGGGCAAGACCGCCTTCGTGCTCTCAATGGCTAAGCAAATAGCTGTTGACAATCACAGACCGGTAGCGATGTTCTCGTTGGAAATGTCTAATCGTCAGCTCGTTAACCGTTTGATTATGAACGTATGCGAGATTGAGGGCAGTAAAATCCGAAATGGCAATCTAAACAGCGAAGAATGGCATCGATTGGATAATAATATTACCGAACTGATGGGAGCACCTATCTATGTAGATGACACTCCCGGTCTTTCGGTCTTTGAATTGCGTTCGAAAGCTCGTAAACTGAAGCGTGAACACAATATATCCTGCATCATTATTGACTACCTCCAGCTGATGACTGCCGCCGGAATGAATCCCGGTTCGCGTGAGCAAGAGGTGTCAATCATCTCGAGGTCACTCAAAGGCTTGGCTAAAGAGTTGGATATCCCCATCATTGCGCTCTCGCAGCTCAATCGTCAGGTGGAATCGCGCGGCACAGGCGCTGAAGGCAAACGACCACAGCTGTCCGACCTCCGCGAATCGGGCGCCATCGAGCAAGATGCGGATATGGTATGCTTCATCCACCGACCAGAGTATTACTACCGCTCAGGAGATAAGTCGGAGGGATATGATTCGTCCATGATAGGCGTTGCTGAAATCATTATTGCCAAACATCGTAATGGTGCTACCAAAACGATTAAACTGCGTTACCGCTCCGAATACACCAAATTCGAGAATCTCGATACGCAGGAAGTGAAAGATAATTTCTCACCAGAAGAAATTATGAACTCGGTAAATTTCGTTGACCGTGGTTCTCGACTTAATAGCATGTCTACAGATAACGTGTCGTTTGTCAGCGATGGTTCAGTACCATACGATCCCAATACAAATCAAGCGCCATTTTGATTTACAGCCTATCAATGCGCCATGTTGATTAGCGGCTAACAAATGCGCCATGTTGATTAGCGGCAATTGAATGCACATGTTTGAAAACGGAAAAATAATACGAAAATAAAACAAATAATATATGAAAAGAACAATTATCATCGACGCACTTCAGCGCACTGATTATGGAGAGAAAATCTGCATCAAAGGATGGGTGCGCAGTCGTCGCGGAAACAAGAATGTTTCCTTCATTGCACTCAACGATGGCAGCACCATCAAAAATATCCAAATCGTAGTTGATCTTCAGAAATTCTCTGAAGACCAACTCAAGCCCATCACCACCGGCAGCTGTATTTGCTGTGAGGGTACTCTTGTAGAGTCAATGGGTAAGGGGCAAACTTCTGAGATTCAAGCAGAAAGCCTTGAGGTTTATGGTACGGCTGATCCCGATCAATACCCGCTCCAAAAAAAGGGCCTCTCGATGGAATACCTCCGTACGATAGCGCACCTTCGTCCGCGCACCAACACCTTTGGGGCTGTCTTCCGCATCCGGCATAACATGGCTATGGCTATTCATACGTATTTCCACGAGCATGGATATTTCTATTTCCATACGCCACTCATTACGGCTTCAGATTGCGAGGGTGCCGGACAAATGTTTCAGGTAACAACTAAGAACCTCTATAATCTCAAGAAAGATGAGGATGGCAAGATTGATTACTCCGATGATTTCTTCGGCAAGCAGGCTAGCCTTACGGTATCCGGTCAGCTTGAGGGCGAACTGGGAGCGATGGCGCTCGGCCGAATATATACGTTTGGTCCTACTTTCCGCGCAGAAAACTCAAATACTCCGCGCCATCTGGCTGAGTTTTGGATGATTGAGCCGGAAGTTGCCTTTATGGATAAAGAGGAATTGATGGACTTGGAAGAAGACTTCATCAAGTTCTGCGTTCGCTGGGCGCTCGATCACTGCATGGACGACCTCGAGTTCCTCAACCAGTTCGTAGATAAGGGTCTCATCGATCGCCTAAAAGGCGTTGTAAATACCGCTTTCGTTCGTCTGCCTTATACCGAGGGAATCCATATCCTCCAAGAGGCGATTAAGAACGGCAAGAAGTTTGAATTCCCCTGTGAGTGGGGCGACGACCTCAGTTCAGAGCACGAGCGGTACCTCGTAGAGGAGTACTTCAAGAAACCGGTAATTATGACCGATTACCCGCGCGAAATCAAGGCATTCTATATGAAGATCAACGATGATAGAAAGACCGTACAAGGCACCGATGTGCTCTTCCCGCAGATTGGCGAAATCATAGGTGGTTCGGTTCGCGAGGAGTCATACGATAAACTGATGAACGAGATTAACCTCCGCCAAATTCCGATGAAAGATATGTGGTGGTATCTCGATACCCGCCGCTTTGGCTCAGCTCCTCACGCAGGTTTTGGCCTCGGATTTGAACGCTTGATGCTCTTCGTTACGGGTATGCAGAATATCCGAGACGTCATTCCTTTCCCGCGTACACCCAAAACAGCAGAATTCTAATCAGCAATCATGCCATCCTGCTGCCCAATCAGCGCGCAGCAGGAGCATGAAACGCTGCCGAATGAGCACGCCAATTCAACATCTATTAGAGAACCCACCTGCAATATTGCATCTAAGAAAGCGTGCTACTTCCCAAGAAAACACCACGAGCTGCACTTGCAGTTCATTATTTAATTTATATGCACAAATTCATATTTACCCTTTTCGCCTTGCTGCTTTCACTCAGCATCGCGGCACAGACATCTCTCCGCGGTCAGATCGTGGCAGAGTCAAATAAAGCGCCCATCATGGGGGCTAAAGTCACACTTGCAGGACAGAACATTTCTACTACGAGCAATGCCAATGGTGAGTTTACTCTCCTCTATCTTGAACCAATGGACGAAGAACTCATTATTGAAGCAGAAGGATATATTTCGAATATCGTACTCGTTCTTATTGAAGAAGGAAAAACAACGGATTTGGGTGTGCTCTACCTCAAGCAGGATATCCAGAGAGAAGTCAAAGACGAATTGGTGATGGCGCTCTCAGAGGCCGAGCTCAACGACGACGAGGGCAAATCGCAGTCCATGGCCAGCGGTTCATCGGCTAGCCAAGATGTATTTAATAACGCATCTTCGTATGGTTGGTCATCGGCTCGCTATCGCGGTAGAGGCTATGATCAAACGGTCGAGCAAACGTATATCAATGGTATATCTTTTAATTCGGCAGAGCGAGGCACTTTCAGTTATGGTTCACTCGGCGGCTTAAACGATGCGAGCAGAAACAAAGAAGTGGTCAACGCGATGGAGGCCACCAATTTCACTTTTGGCAGCTTAGGACAATCAACCAACATCCAAATGGATGCTACACGCTATGCAGAGGGTTGGAAAGTGGGCGTAGCAGGCGCAAATCGCAACTATAAGGCGCGTGTTACGGCTACGTATGCGTCCGGCTTGCTCGATAACGGATGGGCGTTCGTAGGACAACTCTCCTACCGCTACAGCCCTGCTATCGGAAAGAACATCATCGGAGCTGGCTCTGACTACAACTCTTTCGGCTATTTCTTTTCAGCAGAAAAGCGTTGGGGAGCCACCCATAAACTCTCACTACTCACCTTTGGTTCGCCTACAGAGCGCGGACAGAGTGCGGCCGTAACGCAAGAAGCGGTTAACCTCATCGGCTCAATCAATTACAACCCGTATTGGGGATTTCAAAACGGACAAGTACGTAATTCGCGCATCGTAAAATCCTACGACCCTACCATCATTGCATCCTACGAATATAAGATTACTGATAACCAGCGTCTGAAAGTGGGCATTGGATTGCACCATTCGCTCTACTCCAACTCGGCGCTCACATTCTTCAACGCCCCCGACCCACGGCCGGATTATTACCGCAACATGCCCTCCTTCCTTTGGGATGGTCAGCTCAAAGCAGACGCCAAAGGAGAGATTAGTTTTATTACGGAGGACCTGAATGGCAAACCCGTAGGTGTAGGCGGCCAATATGGCGGCCAGTATTATGGTGGTACGATTGATGAGCAGCAGTTTAAGACACTCACTGATCTTTGGATGAGCGCTGACCCAAAGACTACGCAAATCGATTTTGATGCTCTCTATTCGGCTAACTACGCCAACAACGCCATCAACCCCGAGGGCTCGGCACGCTACATGATCGAGCGCCGCCACAACGATATTGCGGAAGCTGCGGCATCTGCGCTCTATACCAATACAGAAACCAACCATCTGCGCATCATTACAGGTATAGAACTCAAGGAGTCTGCCGGCATACATTATAAGACGATTGACGACCTGCTCGGTGGCAACCAGTGGATTGACATCGACCCCTTTGCTGACCGCGATATCAAAGAGTTGGCTACCAACCTCGGTATGACGCAACAGGATATTGAAAACGTGAGACAAAACGACCTCTCCAATCGCAATGCAGCCGTAAAAACAAACGATAAATTCGGTTATGACTATTCCATCAATATGTTCAATGCCAAACTTTGGGCGCAGAACGAATGGACGTGGAATGAAGTCGATTTGTATTACGGCTTGCAGGTAGCCCTGTCGCAGTTTGATCGCACCACTCGTATGCTCAACGGCCGAGCATGGTATCTCTCAACCATCAACCCCTCACATGCATATTATTACCTCGGTACACAGTACAAGCAGATACAGAACGGCGAGTATGACAAGTCATATAAAGGCTATTCTCACTTCTTCGTTGACCCATCTTTCAAGCTCGGTGCAACCTACAAGATTGATGGTCATAACAAACTGAAATTCAACGCTTTGATGCAAACAGTAGCTCCACTTGCGCGCGATGCATATGTAGCCCCGCGTGTGCATGATCGCGCAACGGATATCATCTATCGTCATGACCGTGCCAAGAACCTCTCAGACTATTATGCTGCTTCAGAGAAACGCATATCTTATGACCTCACTTATGAGTTTAACTACCCCATCATCCGCGGCCGCATCACCGCTTTCCAATCACATTTTTGGGATGGCTCAGAACTCAATGGCTATTACGATGACGAAGCTCGCACCTTCGTAAATCAAGCCATCACGAATATCGATAAAGTGCATCGAGGTATAGAAGCTGCCGTGGCTATCAAGCTCGGATCGATGTTTACGCTTACGCCTTTTGTTGCAGTGGGAGATTATCACTACACCTCCAATGCTCTCGCTGTCACCTCCGCTGAAAACGGCATGGCACTCACCAAGACAGCACAAGGTTCGGTGTTCGAACTCACTGACTCCGTGATGATTCGCGGTTTGAAGGTTGCTTCCGGGCCGCAAGTCAATGCCTCCATCAAGCTCAGTTTCTTCCATTCGAAAATGTGGTTTGCTGATATCACTCTCTCATATTTCGACCATAACTACCTCGACTATGCGCCCGCTCGACGCATGATGGGGCTATACACAGGCGTAAGAGCTGACGGCACAGCAGTAAACGGATGGTATGGCGATTCTTACTGCGATGCCATTCAGAAAGACGATGACGGCAATGTCGTTACAGATAAATATGGCACGCCGCTACTCAAGGGTGATTATGCAATCCTCGATAGGCAGGAGTCGCTCTCTGATCGCAAGATTTGGAACCGCTTCATGATAGACGCATCAGTAGGCAAACTTATCTACCTACCCAATCGGCAGTCGCTTTCTATCAATCTCAGCGTAACCAATCTCACGAACAACACCCACTTCAAAACGGGCGGATACCAGCAGGCACGTCTCCCGCGTCAAACAAGGCAGGGTGTTGCAGATACGGAAAACTCCGTAATCTCGCCCAACGTATGGAAATTCCCAGCTAAGTATTACTACGCATGGGGCGCTAACTTCTTCTTAAACATAACCTATAAATTTTAAAAACGGACTACAATGAAAAAGCTTCAATATCTATTCGCAATAGTGGCTACTCTGATTCTTGCATCCTGCAAGCCGGAGCCCATTTCGGAAGACTCCGTTTTCCTCACAGAAGAAACCATTCAGCAGATTGTATCGGCTGATGGCGGGCGAATCTATACCATCAATGAGTTGCTCGATACGTATATGAGCGAGAAAGGTAATTATCTGTCAGATACTTCTCTTTACCGCACTCGTGCGAACAACGGCGACGGCACCTGGCTTTTCTCTATGGATACCCTTCCCTCCACCGGCAATGGTATCTATATCCGCGGCCGAATCACCACCGATGATTACGGCGGCAATTTCTACAAAGCACTTTGCATCCAACAGGTAGTAAACGGCGAGCAGCAGGCGCTCCGCATCGGAGTAGATGCATCCTCCGTTTCGGGCATGTATCCGCTCGGACAAGAGATACTCATCCGTTGCAATGGCCTCGCTATCGGACGCTATGCCGACCAACCTCAGCTCTGCGTGCCTGCTTATAACAACAACATCCATGCCAACAACGCCTCGCAGAAAATAGGTTGGGCGCCTGGACGCATCCCTTGGGAGCAGTTCCAAACGATCGTCAACCGCATCGGACGTCCTGACACCTCCAAACTCTATTACGAAGAGCTCACCATCGCTGATTTTCAGGCAATCACGGCAGAAGCAGATATGCGCAAATGGGATGCCAAACTCGTAAGAATCCGCAACGTATGGTTTACAGGTGAGTATGAAAACAACGGCTCCTTCGCCCAACTCACAACCGGCAATCCAGAAGACGACACCAACGCCAACGTTTTTGCGCCTACCACTACCAATATCGGCTATCCGCAGTCGCGCGTAATCACCGACGGCACGGCTAAGACGCTCGTTTCCAATTCCGAATACTGCAAGTTTGCCGCATATTATATCCCCGGTGCAGATAAGAATGGCGTAAACAACTGCCCGCGATATAAGGGCACTATCACCGGTATCCTCGGGCAGTATCGCGATAATGCGCGATATGCGCATGACATCTATGATTGGTCCATCTCCCTGCGCGATATCACCACCTCCGTCCATCAGGGAATCTGCAACGACATCGTCTTCACCAACGATGAGGGCAAGCCTTGGACGCCCATTGAATACGGTGAAAAATAATGGATAAAGTCAACTATTTGGATATCATCATTTTGCTCCCCATCATCTACGGCCTTGTCCGTGGATTGATGCGGGGCTTTGTGGTGGAATGCGCAGCCATCATCGGTATTATTGCCGGTATTATTGCCGCAAAAATATGGGCACCACCATTTGCCGCAAAAATCCTTCAAGTGCTGGAAATGCCAGAGGGACTGGCACAATCACTATCCTATGTGCTCCTTTTTGTAGGTGTCACACTCTTTTGCAAGGCTATCGCTCGATTGATTAATCGCCTTCTGAAAGCCATCTCTCTCAGTTGGCTCAACCGCCTCGCCGGTGGGCTGTTCGGCGGTCTCAAATGGGCGCTCATCATCTCTGTGGTGCTCAACCTACTGCTCCTACCTGAGCAATATGTACAGATCATCAAAGAAGAGGCCAAGCAGTCGTCAGTGCTATACCAACCTATCCTCCGCATAGCCTCTATTTCCTGGGATAAGATGCAACAATATCTGCCTTCGCTCCCCTCTGACGAAAATAAAAAGAAGGTGATTGAGGAAGAAAAAATGCAAATCATATAAGGCGGAGCAAATAAAATTCTACAAAGAAATTGCTTTACTATCTCTCTCTTGGCAGCAATTTAGGTGAACGAGAACGCACACTCGCAGCAGCAGTCGATCTCCTCAACCTACAAGCCGGTCGCGTAATAGCGCGCTCGGCTTATTTCTATTCGCCTGCATGGGGCTACGCGTCGGAGCATCCGTTCTGCAATATATGCATCTGCTTGGAGTCAGCACTTGAACCACTCGAAATGCTCCATCTCACGCAATCCATCGAGCAGCAGTTGGGACGCAACCATAAGACACAGAAGACGGCCGATGGGCATGCTGCCACTTCCTACCAAGACCGTACAATAGATATCGACTTGCTCGAAGCGTTTTTGCCAGAGACGAATGCACCTTATCCGCTCAACACTGCCCTTGATCAACGCTCGTTCTTTCAGAATCTCCGCTCAGTAACCTTTCATTCCGAGCAACTTACACTCCCCCACCCGCTTATGCACGAGCGCGATTTCGTTATGATTCCCCTCCATGAATTACCCCACCCATAACGCACCAACACACAAACCTTCATCAACAAAAATCCCACTGCACAAATGCGGTGGGATTATGCTTTGGAGAGAACGCTGATTAGCGTTAACCATCAGAACTGCGTTTTGTACTTATCGGATAAAAAGCATCTCGCGGTATTTGGGAAGGGTCCAGAGTTCGTCATCAACGATAAGCTCGAGTTCATCCACATGTTCTCGGATAGCCTCCATTTTGGGCACAATAGTATCGTGGAAGAGAATGGCTTTCTCGCGCTCGTCTTCGGTATGGTTGGCTACTTTGCGGAGCGCTGCCATTTCGTCGGTCAGTCGGAGGATCTCGTCGTTATGACGAGCTATCTTCGTGATCATCAGCTTATCTTCCTTCGTCATTGACTCAGCATCATCTCCAAACACCTTAATCAGCTTGAGCACATTGTCGAGCAACACGCCCTGATAACGCTGAGCAGCAGGGAGAACGTGGTTCTTTACGAGGTCACCCAATACGCGGCTCTCAATCTGAAGTTTGGCAGCGTAGTTCTCCCACTTGACATCGCAGCGAGACTTAAGTTCCTGAAGCGTCAGTACATTGGTTTTTCCAAACATCAGTACGGATGCAGGATCAAGATAACGATCAATCATCAACGGAGCCGAAGTCTCGCAATCCAAACCGCGCTTGGCCGCTTCTGCTTTCCATTCATCGGAATATCCATTTCCGTCAAAACGAATAGCCTTCGTCTCGCGGATGCACTTACGAATAACCTTGAAGAGGGCTCGCTCCTTGGCTTCACCTCCAGCAATCAGCGCATCCACCTCTGCTTTGAAATCAATGAGTTGCTCTGCAACAGCTGCGTTGAGGGCCAACATGGCAGCGCCACAGTTTGCCGATGAACCTACAGCACGAAACTCAAAACGGTTTCCAGTGAAAGCAAATGGAGAGGTTCGATTGCGGTCGGTGTTATCAAGCAGAATCTCAGGGATGTGCGATACGCCTAATTTCATCTCTTTCTTGGCGTTGATGATGATACCCTTATCTTCATCAGCGTTCTCAATCTCGTTGAGCGCCTGCGTGATTTGCGTGCCAAGGAAGATGGAGATGATGGCAGGAGGTGCTTCGTTAGCTCCCAATCGATGGGCATTGGTAGCAGAAATAATAGAAGCTTTCAGGAGACCATTATGACGATTCATAGCAGCCATCACATTTACGAGGAAAGTCACAAACTGCAAGTTGGCATAGGGATTCTTGCCCGGTGAGAGCAAGTTGATGCCAGTGTTGGTCTGCATCGACCAGTTGCAGTGCTTACCCGAACCATTCACGCCTGCATACGGCTTCTCGTGGAGCAACACACGGAAATGATGCTTATGCGCAAGCTTTTCCATCAGGCTCATAATCAAGAGGTTATGATCGTTGGCTAAATTCACTTCCTCGAAGATTGGGGCGAGCTCAAACTGGTTGGGCGCAACCTCATTATGGCGGGTCTTAACGGGGATACCCAATTTCAGCGCCTCCTGCTCCAATTCGGTCATAAAGCAGGTCACGCGCTCCGGTATCGTACCGAAATAATGGTCATCGAGTTGCTGAGTCTTCGATGACGCATGGCCCATAAGCGTACGGCCGGTCATTACCAAGTCTGGACGAGCTGCATAAAGCGCTTCATCGATTAGGAAATACTCCTGCTCCCAACCGAGGTTCATCCTGACGCTTCGAACATTCTTATCGAAATAATTGCAAACATCAGTAGCAGCTTTGTTGAGGGCATCAATCGAACGAATAAGAGGGGTCTTATAGTCGAGGGCTTCGCCAGTATAGGCTACGAAAATCGTAGGAATACAGAGTCGATCTTCAATCACGAACGCAGGTGAAGTGGGGTCCCAAGCAGAGTAACCTCGGGCTTCAAACGTATTGCGGATTCCGCCGTTGGGGAATGACGAAGCATCCGGCTCCTGCTGATAGAGCTCACTGCCGGAGAACTCCTCGATAGCACGACCATCGCGATCAAAACCAAGGAAAGCATCCTGCTTCTCGGCTGTTCCACCTGTGAGCGGCTGAAACCAGTGGGTGAAATGCGTAGCACCATTCTCCATTGCCCATTTCTTCATACCAATGGCTACACTGCCTGCCAGTTCGCGACCGATAGGCTTGTTATTGTCTATCGCATCAAAGAGCTGCTCGAGCGTCTGCTCCGCGATATAATCGCGCATACGTTCGCGAGTAAACACTTGACGTCCGAAGAACGTCGGTACCGATACGTTCATGGGATTCACCTCTACGGGCTTATGTTCCCATGCTTTTGCTACTGCCGAGAATCGGAAATTTTCCATACCTTATATAAATAATAATAAAACAGATTTTTCAAAAACTGCAAATACTATTTCCAGAAACACTAAATAGCCTATTCTCCTGAATCACCAGAAACATTCTCAAAAGAAAAGCAAATTCCCTTCAGAATATCTCCAAATAACAAGCATATTCCTCTTAGAGAACAATGTTTCTCGTTTTCGGCTGCAAAATTACGAAATTTTCTCCATTCTCGCAAGAATAATCTGATATTTTTTTATTTTTACCATCATTTTTACGCATTTTTCCACATTTAATCCGATTAAAATCTAAAAATAGCATCAGGATTGTAATATATAAACATAAAAAAAATGGAACGCCGCAGGCTCTGGAACGCGCGCAGCGCCACACCCTTACTCTAAAATGTGTGAACTTTGTGAACTTTGTGAACTTTTTGTGAAAAAATCCCACCGCTTTCGCGATGGGATTATATTATTTCTGCTCAGTAGAATTTATTCGTCATTTTCGGGGACCCCGGAAATCTATGATTTTTGGGGAGAGGCCCCCGGGGACCCCAAAGAGCTCTGCTCGAATGGGGAGAGCAGAATCGGAAGTCGGCTCAACTGCGGCAGAGCTGCAGGTCTTTTCGATCTTCCTGATGAATGCGATGGCTTTATTTCGATTCATCGAAATCCGTTAGCGAAGTCCATTCTGACGAGAGGGGTTTTCAGAAGTCTCTTCTGAGTCAGACTCGGCCTTGGCCGAGTCGTGGGACTTCTTCAGCGAGCCGAAGAGGGCTGCGAGGGCTTGAAACACGGCTGCTATGA